>NZ_JBFOAH010000012.1:0-207651 GCF_040812055.1 Paraburkholderia suaedae
GACGCTGCAAACCACCACCTATGCCGCGCCAAAGCTCGACGCGCAAGGCAACCCGGTGAAGGATGCGAAGGGTAATGCGGTGACTGTCGACACCAAGGTGACGACGCAGACCATCGCGATGGGCCCGGTGGCGTCGCAGGAAGCGATCAAGATGCTCGGCACCAATGGTGGCGGCTTCTTCAACGGCAACTCAGCGCATCCGTTCGAGAACCCCACGCCGTTCTCGAATTTCGTGCAGATGCTCGCGATCCTCGTGATTCCGGCGGCGCTCGCGCTGGTGTTCGGCCGGATGATTGCGGACCGCAAGCAGGGTATCGCCGTGCTGGCCGCGATGACGATTGCGTTCACCGCTTGCGTGGTGGGTGAAATCAGCGCGGAGCAGGCCGGCAATCCGACCCTGACCGCGTTGCACGTCGACCAATCGGCGAATGCATTGCAGTCGGGCGGCAACGCGGAAGGCAAGGAAACGCGCTTTGGCATCGCGCAGTCGGGCATCTTCACGGTCGCCACCACGGCGGCTTCGTGCGGCGCGGTCGCCAATACGCATGACTCGCTCACGCCGATCGGCGGCCTCTATCCGATGCTGCTGATGCAACTGGGCGAAGTGATCTTCGGCGGCGTGGGTTCGGGCATGTACGGGATGCTGGTGTTCGCGTTGCTGGCGGTGTTCGTCGCCGGGCTGATGATCGGCCGCACGCCGGAATACGTCGGCAAGAAGATCGAGGCGTACGAAATGAAGATGGTGTCGATCGTCGTGCTGCTCACGCCGCTACTGGTGCTGGTCGGCACGTCGATCGCGGTGTTGAGCGAGGCGGGCCGGGCCGGCATTCTCAACCCTGGCGCGCACGGTTTCTCCGAAATCCTCTACGCGTTCAGCTCGGCGGCCAATAACAACGGCAGCGCATTCGCGGGCCTCACCGTCAGCACGCCGTTCTACAACTGGCTCACCGCGATTGCAATGTGGTTCGGCCGCTTCGGCACGATCGTCCCGGTGCTCGCGATCGCCGGCTCGCTCGCCGCGAAGAAGCGCATCGGCGTGACCGCCGGCACGCTGCCGACGCACGGCCCGCTGTTTGTCGTGCTGCTGCTTGGCACCGTGCTGCTGGTCGGCGCACTGACTTACGTGCCTGCACTCGCGCTCGGCCCTGGCGTCGAACATCTGATGATGATGGGCGCCCATTGATACGGCCAATTCGGGAAAAACGAGGATTCAATGACTGAACATAATGCTACGAGGTCCATGTTCGATCCGGCGCTAGTGCGTCCGGCGATCGTGGACTCCTTCAGGAAGCTCACGCCACGTACGCAGTTCCGCAATCCGGTGATGTTCTGCGTGTACATCGGCAGCATGCTGACGACGATCCTCTGGATCGCCGCGCTTGCCGGTCAGGCAGAGGCGCCCGCGGGCTTCATTCTCGCGGTCACGCTGTGGCTGTGGTTCACGGTGCTGTTCGCGAATTTCGCGGAGGCGCTCGCTGAAGGCCGCTCAAAGGCCCAGGCCGCGTCGTTGCGAAGCGCGAAGAAAGACGTGATGGCCAAGAAGCTCAACGAGCCGCATCCGAAGTCGCCGATCCGCATCGTGACGGCTTCCGATCTGCGCAAGGGTGACGTCGTGCTGGTCGAAACCGGCGACGTGATCCCGGGTGACGGTGAAGTGATAGAGGGCGTCGCGTCGGTGGACGAGTCGGCGATTACGGGCGAATCTGCGCCGGTGATCCGCGAGTCGGGCGGCGACTTTTCGTCGGTGACGGGTGGCACGCGCGTGCTGTCCGACTGGATCGTGGTGCGCGTCACGGCGAATCCGGGCGAGGCGTTTCTCGATCGCATGATCGCGATGGTCGAGGGCGCGAAGCGCCAGAAGACGCCGAATGAAATCGCGCTGACGATCCTGCTGGTCGCGTTGACGATCGTGATGCTGCTCGCCACGGCGACGCTGCTGCCGTTCTCGGTGTTTTCGGTCGAAGCTGCGAAGGCCGGGCACGTGGTGACGATCACCGCGCTCGTCGCGCTGCTCGTGTGCCTGATTCCGACCACCATCGGCGGTCTTCTGTCGGCGATCGGCGTGGCCGGCATGAGCCGGATGATGCAGGCCAACGTGATCGCCACCTCTGGCCGCGCGGTGGAAGCCGCCGGCGACGTCGACGTGCTGCTGCTCGACAAGACCGGCACGATCACACTCGGTAACCGTCAGGCCTCAAGCTTCGTGCCGGCGCCGGGCGTGACCGAAGAAGTACTGGCCGATGCGGCACAGCTCTCGTCGCTCTCCGACGAAACGCCTGAAGGCCGCAGTATCGTGGTGCTCGCCAAGCAGCGCTTCAACATCCGCGCTCGCGACATGGCTTCGCTGCACGCTGTGTTCCTCGCTTTCACGGCGCAGACGCGCATGAGCGGCGTCGACCTGCCGGGTCGCGAGATCCGTAAGGGCGCAGCGGATGCCGTCAAGAACTACGTCGAAGCGAACGGCGGCCTCTATCCGGCTGAAGTGAACAACGCCGTAGCCGAAGTGGCGCGCCGCGGCAGCACGCCGCTGGTGGTGGCCGAGAAGGGCGAGCAGCGCGCACGCGTGCTCGGCGTGATCGAGCTGAAGGACATCGTCAAGGGCGGTATCAAGGAACGCTTCGCCGAACTGCGCAAGATGGGTATCAAGACCATCATGGTGACGGGCGACAACCGCCTGACGGCAGCCGCGATAGCGGCGGAAGCCGGTGTCGACGACTTCATCTCGGAAGCCACTCCGGAAGCCAAGCTGACGACGATCCGCGCGCACCAGGCCGAAGGCCGTCTCGTGGCGATGACCGGTGACGGTACCAACGACGCGCCGGCGCTGGCGCAAGCCGACGTGGCCGTGGCGATGAACACCGGCACGCAGGCGGCGAAGGAAGCCGGCAACATGGTTGACCTCGATTCGAACCCGACGAAGCTGATCGAGATCGTCGAGATCGGCAAGCAGATGCTGATGACGCGCGGTTCGCTCACGACGTTCTCGATTGCCAACGACGTGGCCAAGTACTTCGCCATCATCCCGGCTGCGTTTGCTACGACCTATCCGGCACTGAATGCGCTGAACGTGATGCATCTGGCCACACCGGCCTCAGCGATCATGTCGGCGGTGATCTTCAATGCACTGGTTATCGTGCTGCTAATTCCGCTGGCACTGAAGGGCGTGAAGTACCGGCCGCTCGGGGCTTCGATTCTGTTACGCCGCAATCTGCTGGTGTATGGCCTCGGCGGGATCATCGTGCCGTTTATCGGCATCAAGCTGATCGATATGGTGCTGGCCGCGTTCGGCTGGGTTTAACGAGGCCGCGGCTGACGGACCTGTCGTCCGTCAGTCGCATCCCTAAAGGAATTGTCATTCATGAAATCATTATTTCGTCCGCTCATTGTGATCTTTGTCGTGCTGTCGGCGATCACCGGGCTCGCTTACCCGGCCGTGATGACGGCCTTCGGCCAGGCGGCGTTCCACGATCAGGCCAACGGCAGCATGATCGAGGTGAACGGCAAGGTGGTCGGCTCCAAACTGATCGGCCAGCAGTTCGATGCGCCGCAGTACTTCTGGGGCCGCCTGTCGGCGACGAGTCCGATGCCATACAACGCACAGGGTTCGAGCGGCTCGAACCTCGGCCCGACCAACCCGGCGTTTTCGGATGAAGTCAAAGGTCGCATCGATGCGTTGAAGGCGGCCGGCACCGATCTGTCCAAGCCGGTTCCGATCGACCTCGTCACCTCGTCGGGTAGCGGCCTCGATCCGGAAATCAGCCCGGCTGCGGCGGCTTATCAGGTCGACCGTATTGCGAAAGCGCGCAAGATGTCGCCGGGCGACGTGCAGGCACTGGTCGACCGCTACACGTCGGGTCGCCAGCTCGGCGTGCTCGGTGAAGCACGCGTCAACGTGCTGCAATTGAACCTCGCACTCGACGCCGCGCATCAAGGCTAGGCCGGCAGCGGTGACAAAGACGGCACCCGGTTTGGCGCCGTCGACGAACTGCTCGATGCAGGCAGCGGCTTCGCTCACCTCCGATTTTCGAAGCCTGCCCATGAGTGAGCGAAGCATCACTGTCGTCCTGATTGAAGACGAAAAACAGATTCGCCGTTTCGTGCGTGCGGCGCTCGAGGGCCAGGGCATCGTTGTTCACGACGCTGAAACGGGCAAGCAGGGGCTCGCCGAAGCCGCGACGCGCAAGCCCGACCTCGTCATCGTCGATCTCGGCTTGCCGGATATGGACGGCATTGAAGTGATCCAGGAACTGCGTAAATGGTCCACGGTGCCAGTGGTCGTACTGTCGGCACGCAGTAACGAGGAGTACAAAGTCACGGCGCTCGACGCCGGCGCGGATGACTATCTGACCAAGCCATTCGGTATGCCAGAACTCAGTGCACGCATTCGTGCACATCTGCGGCGCCACACTTGCAGGGGCAAGTCGCAGTCAAGGAGAGTGTATTTCGGCGCTGTCACGATCGATTTCGCCGAGCGGACGGTGATGCGCGACGGCCAGACCGTCCATCTCAGCCCGATCGAGTATCGGCTACTGTCGGCGCTGGTAGCCCGTGCAGGCTGGGTTATGACTCATCGCCAGCTGCTTGAGGAGGTGTGGGGTCCAACACGCACCACCAACGACCATTATTTGCGGGTCTACATGGGAAACCTGCGGCAGAAACTTGAGGCCGATCCGGCGCAGCCCAAGCACATTATCACGGAAACGGGTATCGGCTACCGTCTCGTTGGCGCGAGTGATCATCAGGACCAGCAGTCGCCACCGCTATAACAGTCGATCCAAAGATGCAGGCGGGTTGATGGTGTGCACGGATTCGTCAAGTCCGCGACGTGCGATTGCCGCGCTCAAGCTGAATTGAAACGTCGATTCCGTGAGGATGCGCGGTTTTGAGTCAGTCTCCCGGTCGGGTTATTACGTTACGGCGGACACGCAAACCGGTCGTAGCGAAATGCGCACGAAGCCAGATGGCCGAGAACGCTAGATCACAGCGTCGGCACATCGATCCCGGCACCCGGGCGATGTGCCGATGTTCCGGCGCGTGTCAAAGCTGAACAAACGCTGCGTCCGTCAGAACCGCGTACGCATGCCTACAGTCGCGGCCACCTGATTGCCCGTTGAAGACTGCGCCAAGCCATTGATAAACGCACCCTCGAACGCAGAGCCGGCAGCACCGTACGCGTGTTGGTAGACACCCTCGACATAGACATCCGTGCGTTTGCTGAGCGAGTAGTCTGCCATCAGCGTCACTTGATGCCACTTCGGGTCCGCCGAGCCGGTGGTCCCGGCAAAGGCGCCTTGAGTGAACGTGTATGCCCCTGCAAGCGAAATAGAAGGTGTCACCGTATAGTGCACGTTGACTTCGTAGTTGTCGAAATGCAGCGTGTCGAACGACTGCGCGATCACGGAGTTCGCACCCGGCTGCGTATTGTCCAACAGCGTATGCGTCCAAAGCAGGCCGATAGTCGCCGGTCCGACCGTGTAGTTGCCGCCGACCCCCATCACTCTCTGGCGCGAGGCGGGGAAATTGACGAAGTCATTGCTCGACACCGCCCCGGTACCCGAAAGCGAACCATTATTAAGTTGAAGATAAGCCGCCGCCAGACTGATCGGACCAATGTTGTACGTCACACCGAAGCTGTAGGCACGATTGTTCGCGAAGCCACCGGCCGCGTTACTGAAACCGTACAGCGCCTCGGCCTGCAACCCCCGATACGTCGGACTCGCGTACTTGACCGAGTTGTTGATATAGAACGAGTCGTCAACGTTGTCGTTGTCGAACGGATGCGCGGCCAGGTTGTTTCCGTCGCCGTTATTCGCCAATGCGATCGGTCCAAGATCATCGACCACGGAATCGTACTGCCGCCCCAGCGTCAGCGTTCCGTATTGGTCGCTCTGCAGACCGACGAAAGCCTGACGGCCGAACATCGTGCCTGAGTACGTGGTCTTGCCGTTTTGTATATTGAAGCCGTTCTCGAGTCGGAAGATCGCATGCAGACCGCCACCGAGATCTTCACTTCCTCGCAGACCCCATACTTCGTTCGACAGCATGCTGCTTTGTACCTGCCACGCACTGCTGCCACCCTGGTTATTCGTATAGACGATACCTGTGTCGATCAATCCATAAAGTGTCACACTGCTTTGCGCATGAGCCGCCGCCGCAAAGACGGACAAAGCTGCCGCGCCGATAATCTTCTTATTCACTTGCTTTACACTCCGGGCAATGCACCAAAAAAGAGATCACGATTTGTGCATGATCTCGGCTCTATCAAACAAATCCGGATAACGCGCCGCTCACTCAACAAGGGTTAACGAAAGACCCTCCGGCGCCGTAAAAGTAGGCTGTGCGTTGAATGTGATCCACTTTGCGCCCGCGTACCCGCAGCTTGACGATTCTATGCAGATTGCCGCTGTGCTTCACCGAAAGAAATGCCCCCTTCGTGCAAAAATTCTATAAATGACGATCGAAACGAATCGACAAACGAGTCGCCCGGTCGTTTAATACTCGTGTGTCTGCGACGATTGGGTGATGCAACAGAGCGGATGAAAGTCTCATCAGGACGGTGATGCTGTTCACCTCGCCATAGTGAGCGAATGATTAAGGAGCGAACGCAATGTTCTTGTGGCCGGGTGGTCGCGATGGTCAACGACGGGATGTGGCCGGGCCACTGTGCCATGGTGTCGACCAAAACCGGACCCCGAGCAAATGTTGACTCTCTGCGTCCGCATCGCCTGCGTGGCGCAACGACCTCCTCGATGACCTACAGCCGGAGCGTGCGTTGAATGAGCGAAGGACCTGGCTCCAGGACACTGCGCCCCGCAGCGGCGCTGCAACGCCAATCCCGGAGATCGTGGCGAGCCACTTCTCGAAATCGGTGCAAAGAGACACAGAGCGGGAGATACACGTTCGATGTCGATCGCACGCTCATTTTTACGCCACCTTTATTCGTTTCGGACTAGGCTACGTTCATCTCGACAACCCCGAAATTAGTACATCGACGATATGGGTTCCGCACAAGTTCTAGCCAACCACGACACCGTCCCGAACATTCGACCGCGATTGCATTCCAACGTCGTTCCTCTGTGCGCCCCGCGCGTGCAACTCAAAGTTTTTCTCACGGGCAAGCAGCCCGACAGCTTACGCGTCAATCTCGCAACGCTGCTCCACTCGCCGCTCGGCGTTTACGTTTCGCAAACCGAGGTATTGCGCGACAGCGTGTGTGTGCGTTTCAACATTGATCACGAAGACCTCGACTTCATACTCCACCTGCTGATCACCACAATGTCAGAGGCGACGATCGGCGCCATTACGCGCCCCGGCATGCGCAAGGACGGCTGACATGTATTCGGGAATCTGGCTTCCGCTTGTCACGCCGTTTCGATCGGGTGAGATTGATATTGCGGCGCTCGAGGCGCTCACCTTGCACTATGCTCGTACGGGTATCGCAGGCGTCGTCGCACTGGGCACGACGGGCGAGGCGGCACTGCTCTCAGACTTCGAGCGCGTGACGGTCCTGGAGTCTATAAGCGACGTCGTCGCAGGGCGTTTGCCCGTACTCGTCGGCATTAGCGGATCCGATACACGTGAGTTCGTGCATGAGGTCCAACGGTTCGACCGGTGGGACGTGGCAGGCTTTCTGGTCTCGGCGCCTGCCTATGTCTGCCCCGATCAGGCAGGCATCGCCTGGCACTTCGAGCAGATCGCGCGGGCGACTGATCGTCCCGTCGTGCTGTACGACGTGCCTCACAGGACGGGCGTATCGATTGAGCCCGACACGGTTCGCCGGTTGACGGAATGCGAAAACATCGTGGCCATCAAGGCGTGCGCGAGCGGTCACTTCGATGCGCTCTGCGATCTGCCTCTCAACGTGCTATGTGGCACTGACGAAGCCTTGCTCGACTGCCTCGCGGCAGGCGGACACGGCGGCATTCTCGCAAGCGCGCACGTGTGCCCCGATCTGCTCATCGAAGTTCAGTCACTGATGCAGGCCGGAGACGAGGACACGGCGCGTCGAATCTTCGCGCGGCTCAGGCCCGTGCTCAAACTTCTGTTTTCGGCGCCCAATCCGGCGGCAATCAAGGCGATGCTGTCCCTTGAGGGGCTCATTTCGGACGAGGTGCGAATGCCACTCATGCCGGCCTCCGCCACGTTGATCGAGCAACTGGCTGAATCACGCACTGTTTTGAAAGATCTGCGCGCAGAGTTCGCGCCGGCCTTCAGGTAGGTTCGACGGAATTGACGCTGTGTGCGCTGGGGTCGGATGTATCAAGTGGTCGGCCTGACGAGTACTGATCGCGCACTCTTGCCAAAATGAATCGCCTCAGGCCATGACGGTCTCTTCAGATACACTCGCACGCGTTGAATGAGCCGACACAGAACGGGGCTAAATAGCCCGAGCCCCAACATGTGTGGCAGTAGATGAGCAGGCTCAGGACGGCGCGAGTAAAAATGGTGTGAATCCGGCGAGAAAACGCGCGTAAGCAAGATAGACGGCGAGTCTCGCGCAATTCTTTACGACATTTTTTCTTGTGGCACACAGACGTCAGACCTAGACTTCGGATAACTCACGAAGCCCGGAGAAAGTCATGTCGAAGCAACGCGCGACAATCCCAAAGCGCACGCCCATCACCCACATCAAGCGGGGCATCGGAAGCTTGGTGCTCAGGCGCTTCGATCCGTCACGCGACTCGTACGAGCAGATCACTACGATGCTCCATCGCGCGTTTGCGCGTCTCGGCATGATGGGGCTGAACTGCACCTGTGTGGATCAGGACGTGGCTGTCACGCAGCAGCGTGCCGAGGCTGGCGACTGCTTCGTGGTGGTCAGCGGCGGGAATGTAATCGGCACGATGACGCTGTATGCAAGCGACGGCGAATCGGCGTGCGATCATTATCATCGACGTGACGTCGCCACGATTCGTCAACTGGCCGTCGATCCGACGTGGCAGGATCGCGGCATCGGCAAGTCCCTGCTGGCGTTCGCCGAACATTGGGCCGCGACGCGCGGCTATGTGGAACTCGCACTCGACACACCGTGTCCGGCCGCGCATCTCGTTGCGTTCTATCGCGGGCAGGGATTCCGCATCATAGGCGCCGTGCGCTTTTCCGGGAAGGTCTATGACAGCGCAATTCTCAGCAAGGCGCCCGTCGTTGCGCGGACACTGGCCGCATGGACACATCAGGTCGCGCTGCCTGGTGACCGCTTTGTCCGCTTTGCCGCATGAAGCGCAACGGTATGCAACAACCACCGCGGCGAGAAGACAGTAGAGGGTCGAGCGACCCGCAGGACACTGCGCGCCTGAAGGCGGCGATGCGTAAGCGCGGCTGGCTGAAGCTCCTGTTCGTGACCCTTGCGGCCAATCAGGTGTTGACCACGGCCTTTGTCTATGTCGCGCAGCAGGTCGATCCTGGTCTAACGGCGATGCACACGCTGATTTTCAGTTGTGTGACGTGCGCGCTTGTCCGTTACTGGCTCCAGACCGATGCCCGGCGCGCGTGGTGCAACGCATTGGACAAGGGCTACATCGGCTCGCGGCATGCCGAAAGTGACGCTGACTTGCTGAAGACCGCCGACAACTGTCCAAAGCGCTGGCTCGTGGTACTGCATATTGAACTCAATCCAGACCTGGCAACAACCGTCTGAATTTGCATGCCGCGCCTTTCCGCATCCGGGTTGATGGGATATATACACAGCGTACAGCGCACCACTCCTCTCAGCAGGCTTTCGTTCACACTGAGTGTACCGCCCCGGACCATGTTTATAGGAATCAGATAGCACGCCAGGTAGTCTGACGCCGAGGGAAACAGCAGGCATCTAGCCGACAAGCGGATCTTCAGCCGAGTAGGCCTGCTGCCTGCGTGGCAGCACGATTAGACGCCGGTCGAGATGTAGACGCGTTTGCACCTGTGAAGCCAGACAGATTGTGCTCTTGCCGATGAATGTCGGGCGAATGCCGACTTATGGATTGTGTCCGTCACGATTTTGTCCATGACCGTTATCGAACGCGGTCCCGACTAGCCTGTCATTCGCGGAATGGAAACGCGCGTCGAAGCTGCGCATCTGCAACGCGACACGGCGTGCGTACCCACGGCCTCCGCCGCTGTAGCGGAACAATGCGGCGTCGAGATCGCCGCCTGTCGCATCGAGATAGCTACGCAAAATAGCTGATCCGATTCGCACGTTGATCTCCGGATCGGACAAGTCGCCGACATTTGCGGTCAACTGCGGATGCGCTGTTGGCAAGATCTGCATCAATCCTCTTGCGCCAACCCCGCTGATTGCATGTCGATCGAAACTCGATTCGACTGACATGACCGCCAGCAATAGAACGGGCGACACTGCATAGTGATTTGCTTCAGTCAGCACAGCCTGGGCGATCCTGATTGAATCTGCCCGAGCAACACGGAACTTCTCGCGCAACACCGTGACGATGTCGCTCAACGCCGGCACAGCGGCTCCGTCGATCGCGTCGCCTTCGACGGTTGATTCGGCGATCGTCGATTGCGCATGGGCGGTCTGCGTCGCATGGCCAAGCAAAAACACGATCGCAACCAAGGCTGGCCTCAGGCCAGATGCCGGAAACAATTTTTCTTTCTGCATTCCATTCTTTGTGGCATTCCCATGCATATCGTTTGCTTTCTGTCCGGGTGCATGGAACTCTAGCGGGTTCGGTATGGCGTTTTCCGCAAAGATGTGCGGGCACGGCGTAAACCGCCTATAAAGAGGTTAGACCTGACGGCTCATATACAAGCAGGTTTGCCTCCATACGCCTTATTTACGCGACCGTTATCTGTCGAGTGCGAGAATCGGGCAGTCAATCCCTGCACTGGTTCGCTATCCGGTGCGCGTATCGATGTAAGCGCAGCTGCTCGGCGAGGTAGGGCGCCTCTCGCAATCCGACAATCACCAACCACCCGCAAATCTGCGTGGGGCGTCTGCGCCGTAGCCCGAACGCGATCCGGCACATCGTGAATATGTCGTCACCGGATCCGGACTGGGCTACCGACTGCTCGGCGCACGGTGATTTTCACAGGATTTTTATATCCTGCACGGCAATCGTTTCCCTGCCTTTACGGCGTTGTACGTAAAGTTCAAGCTAGGCGTTCCGCCAAAAAATCGGTCGATTTCGGGGGTGGCGTGAGATTCAAACAAGCGAAGGGAAACGCAATGATGGAAGCACGCGTGTCTTCCGTTCGGGGCGAATTGTTCAAAGGCGCGCTGCGCGCGACGACGACGCACCACGACAATCAGATTCTTCGAGTGACAGGGCGTAGCTGCGGCCGGTCGATGCGTAGCTCCGCGCAGGCATTGAAAGTGGCCAGGGTTGAAGTTCGCCGCATACGAGGGCTTTGACATCCCATGCTCCCCTCAAGACCCGCCATGATGTTCAGAGGGATGTGCAAGGTTGTCGCCATCGCCTTCGTCACCAATAATGTTCTCACGACTATTTTTACGTATGTAGCGCAGCAACTGGATGCTGCGCTGCCTCCTGATGTGAGCTGGCTTTTCAGTTGCGTGACATCCGGGCTGCTGACGCTGTGGCTGCTGTCCGATGCGCGGCGCGCGTTCGGTTCCGCACGTGGAAAGGGCTTCGTGAAGGTTGGCGGCGACAGGATGCAGGATCTGCAGATCGCCGAGGATTGTCCGAAGCGTTGGCTGGTGATTTTGCATATCGAACTGAATCCCGCCGCGACCCAAGTATCGTAAGCGCAGCTATGCGCTGCTGTGGACTTCTGGCTGCACGTCGCAAAACACTGCGGAATTTCTTCAACCCTAGCGCCGCATTGGCCCGGGCACGGCGCGAACCCGTCCGTGCAATCTTCGGTCGACATCCTAGTCGCGCGGACGCCGGATCACGGTCGCTTGCGCGCGGCCGAGCGTGGCTCGATCGAGATTCGCGGTCAGCAGGCCGATCACGTCTTCGAGAGTGCGGGAGGTGACTTCAACGCGCAACGTCACGCTCTCGCGTTGCTGGTCGATGGTGACGACATAGAGACGCAGGTCGTCGCCGAACGCAGCGTGCAACGCGCGCCGTCCGGCGGCCGACGACGTGCCGGGCACGATGACCTCGATAATGACAACCGGCACGACGATATGCGTGCGGCAAGCCATGCGCCGCGCGGGCGGCGTGCGCTGCGTGCGCGAGGTGCGCGTGATAGGGAGATCGGACGTGCAGTCGGACGGGGGCATAAGATTGCGCCGACCCGGCGGGCGCGCGCGTTGTTGATATCCGTCCACTCTAACGAAGCACAACTCAATGACACATAAAGGCTGCCGCGGGGCGAATCAAATTCTCGTTAATTTAACTGCTTTTCCGCAAAACCATCATTACTTGCGCCGTCACGGGCAATCTGACGAATCCCGGCAGCATCCCGACTTGCCAATCACGCCCGCGCAGATCGCTGACGCGTCGCTCGAAGCCGCTAAGGCAGGCGCTTGCGTCGCGCATATCCATGTGCGCGACCCGCAGACCCGCGAGGGCCTCTAGTTTCTCGCTGAGCTGTTACTCGCGAAATTGCGCCAGGTCGGCCAACTGTCGCGATGATGCGGGGCTTCTACCTGTTCCGTACTGCAAGCACGCTGCTAGAACTGGCGACCAGAGAACAGGCGAAGAACGCGCTGTCGGGCGTACTGTGCTGGTCATCTACAACTTCAAAAGGCGTGGCGACATTACATAATTATGTAATTCTCAACACGCGATCTGTGCTTCCGGACGACGGTTCGGATGGCTATAATTTCTTGTCGGCGTGCGTATGAGAAGCACATTCAGCAGGTCTATCGAGATTGACAGTACCGACGTTAGGAAAGTTTCTTTACCTAACCACGGAGGGGGTCCATGGAATCCGCAAACGAGCTGGTGTATGTGGTCGATGACGACAGACGGGTGCGAGAAGCTTTGTCGATGCTGCTACGCGCGAACGGGAGAGACGTACAGGCCTTCGGTTCCGGTGGAGAGTTTCTGGACACACGGCGTCGAAATGTCGTTGCATGTCTGATCCTGGATATGAGCATGCCAGGCATGAATGGCCTGGAAGTCCAGAAGCTTGTCAGTACGGACTGCCGGATTCCCGTCATTTTCATTACTGGAAGGGGAGATGTACCGTCCGCCGTTCTGGCGATGAAGGGGGGGGCTGTGGATTTCCTCACCAAGCCCGTCGACGAAGACACGCTGATGCGCACGGTCGATGCGGCACTTGCGAGAGCACACGTTCTTCATAAGGAGGCGCAGGATGCGGCAAGCCTCCAGGCACGCTATCAATCGCTGACACCCCGTGAGCGGGAGCTGATGCCCTTGCTCGCAAGCGGGTTGCTCAACAAGCAGGTGGCGGCGAACCTTGGCATTACTGAATATACCGTGCAGATACACCGCGGCCATATAATGAAAAAGATGCAGGCGGATTCATTTGCCACTCTCGTCAGGCAGGTAAGCAAACTGCAACCGGAATCTCTTGCGAGCCCGCTTGCCTGAATGGAGCCGCCTCATGCCTTCGCGCCTGCACGTGGTCCGGTCTCGCGCATAAACATCGCAAGCACCATCGCGAGCACGATGCCGCCGAGCAACCATGTGCCAGCTGCGCGGAACACCGGCAGGTTCATTGCACCGCCTTTCGCGAGGTGGGCGAGCAACTTGCCATACACAGGCGTGAGCAACGCGCTGAACGCGAACACCAGGAAATTGATCGCGCCACTGGCGCTGCCCTTCACGTTGTCCGGATTGACTTCCTTGATCACCGTGTACGGCAGCATAGCCGCACCCCAGCCGATGCCGAGCAGCAGGCCGAGCACGTAAGTCGGCGCCACACTACCGGAACAGATTGACTTTTGCAAGGTCGATGAGCTGCTGGCCTCGACCGTCGATGACGGCACGAAGCATAAACAGTCCAAAGTGATAAGCCTGGTCACCGGTCGTTGCAGGAGGCATCACGAGCTCCTGACGTGCGCTCACTACGTCGACGAGAGCCGGACCCGGATGGGCGAATGCTTCGCTGAGCGCTTGTTCCAGCTCTGCGGGGTGCTCGACCCGCACGCCCTTGACTCCGATCGCATTGGCCATCGCGGCGAAGTTCGGATTTTTCAGGTCACATCCTGTATCGAGGAAACCGCTGGCCTTCATCTCCATTTCCACGAAGCCCAGCGTTCCGTTGTTGAGTACGACGACCTTGACCGGCAACCCTGTTTGAACCAGCGTCAAGAACTCTCCCATCATCATGGTGAAGCCGCCATCACCCGACATCGAGATCACCTGCCGGTCCCTGAAGGCGGCCTGCGCGCCGATCGAGTGCAACAGTGAGTTGGCCATCGAGCCGTGATTGAACGAACCAACCAGGCGCCGTTTGCCGTTCATCTTCAGATACCTGGCTGTCCATGCGACCGGGGTGCCGACATCGCAGGAGAAGATAGCGTCCTCGTCCGCGAGCTCGCTTACTAGCCGGGTTACATACTGCGGATGGATGGTGCTGCTGCCCGATTCTGGCTCCGCCAGCGCGTTCAGGCTCTGGCGAGCCTTGCGATAGTCGTCGAGTGCCTGATTCAAAAAACCGCTGTCCGCCTTCTCCTGAATCATGGGAAGAAGTGCATCGAGCGTATCCTTGACCGTTCCCAGTACACCGAGCTCTAGCGAGCAGCGATTGCCGAGCGCCTCCGCCCGCGTATCGACTTGCGCGATGGTCACTTTCTCCGGGTAGAACTGTCGATAAGGGAAGTCGGTGCCCAACATCAGGAGCATGTCGCAACTCTTCATCGCGGAGTAGCCGGAGGCGAACCCTACAAGACCCGTCATTCCCACATCGAACGGATTATCGTATTCGATGTACTCCTTGCCACGCAGCGAGTGCACGATCGGCGCTTGCAGCTTGCGCGCAAGTTCCACGACTTCCGTGTGGGAATCCTTGCATCCCGCTCCGCACAGCAAGGTCACTCGCGATGACTGGTTCAACAGGCGTGCCAGTTTCGCGACTTCGTCGTTCGATGGGCGCATCACCGCAGCGGCGGGCGCGCTCCAGCGCGGCGCTGGTTTGGTGAGAGGCCCGAGTGCCACATCGCCTGGTATCACGACCACAGCGACGCCTTTGCGTGCAACCGCCGTCCGGATGGCGCGGGCCAGAATTTGCGGTAGCTGGTCGGATCTGTGGACGAGTTCGACGTAGTGACTACATTCCTTGAACAACACTTCGGGATGGGTAGCCTGAAAATAGTCGATGCCGATTTCCGTACTTGGGACATGCGCGGCGATAGCGAGAACAGGAACACCGCTGCGATGGCAGTCAAACAGGCCGTTGATCAGATGCAGATTGCCCGGACCGCAACTCCCGCAGCAGACTGCGAGCTGCCCTGTCAAATGAGCTTCGGCGCCGGCGGCGAAAGCCGCGCTTTCTTCGTGGCGCATGTGTAGCCATTCAATCGATCCATCGCGGCGCAGGGAGTCTGTGAATCCATTGAGCGAATCCCCCACCACGCCGTACACGCGCTTGACTCCCGCATTGGCTAGTGCGCTCACCATGTAGTCGGCGGCTGTGATTGCCATTTCAATTCTCCGTAGATAAGAAAGAACAGGACGCAGTCCGGATTCGCAGAGCCGTAGTGATTGCGTTGAACGTTTCGTTCTGCAATGGTTTTCGACGATAGTGAACGATGCGAAGGAAGGCTATTACATGAATCCGCAATCAGCCTGACGAGGCTAGCGCGCTCGACGCCTGGGTCCGGATATTGACGGCGGATTCGATCGGCCCTGATTCTGCGGACGATGAAGGCAGATCCGGCAATCTTGACGAAGAGCGGGATTTGAGCCGTCAGAGAGCTTCCTCCAAAGGGATATCCTGGATGACTGTCGCTAGAATCATCGCTTCGAAGTTGCGTGGTGCAGGTTTGAGACACCTAGGGCGATACACGGCGTCGCCTTTTGCGATGAGCTGGCCACTCAGGACGCAGACGCCGCCTTTCTTCGCGATACAGCGCCGCCAGATCTGTTCACCGTAGCAGCAGGAGGTCGAGTCGCTCCACGCGACAGTCGCCGAAGTCTGTCCCTTGCGCTCTAGAACCTGGATGGCGCAGGTCGAAACGTAGCCTTGGCCATACATCGGGTGGGTGTCACTCGACCCAGTCGGCAGCCGCATTTCGCCTTTGCTGGAGAGGCGCGTTACCGTTGACTGCCAGATTTCGTCTGTTTCAATGGGAGTTTGCATGGCGCGGTTCCTCGAATCTCGTTAGACAAACGCTGGCAATGCGACGCACTGGCTCGCCCACGGTGTTACGTAACGTGCGGGGCTTTAGCCCACGCTTCATCTTGGTTTGATGATAGATGGCAGGTCCGCCGGCTGCTATTACATGAATGTGGAGTGCGCCAGGATTTGGCCAGGAAGAGCAGCATCGGGGTAGACAGCTTGCACGCTGCTGCCTATTCCCCTGCTCTGCGGGCGCGGTTTCCCCCGCAAGGGGATTGTTGCGTCAGCCAGTCCGGGGAGACCATGCATGCAACGGATAGGCTCAGGGACCCGATAGCCGCATCGCGCCGCATGGCACTTCCCGTACGTGGTCAAACCGGCGAGCGGCAGTCGCTCTCAGCGCGCAAGCAAGTTCGTTCATTGAATCGGTCCGTCCGATACTCGCAGGCCTATTGTCGTGAAAAAAAGAGGCATGGGCATCGGGCTGGCGATCCGCCGAAAACGATCGTCGAAGCACGCGGCGGTCGCATTTGGACTGGGCGCAATGCGATTCGTGGCGTCACCTTCGGCATCAGCCTGCCGATCGGAGCACTGCACCAAGGGGTGGCCGGTACCGTGGCGCCTGAGTGGGTCCATTGATGAATGCCATCGTCACAGCCGACCCGAGCGAGGATACTGAAAACGGCTCTCTGTGCGAAAAGTGCGGCCGTCGAGGCGTGCACGGAGTGATCACGAGCGAGCGACGCGAGTTTACGTCGTTATTACTTACTGCGATATTGCATATTCATGTATTGCAGAATGCCTCTTTTGGTTTTAATTTAGCGAACTGCGACACTTGAAACTTCTCGATCCCGGTTGAGCGGTACAGGCAGCAACGGTGCTCCAGAAGCTGCTTGCCTCGCTTCCTCCCAAGCCCGAAATCCGAGGCAGGCATATCTGCGTATCCGAAAGGTGTGGCATCCGTTCGAGCCACATGGACAACCTTGAAACGACACATGTCACGTGCCAGAGGCAGATGTTCAAAGCGAGCAATCGGCATGGCCGTGATTGCCGCCATTCTGATGTCGGGGTGCGTGAACGCGCCGTCGATTGGCGTGCTAGGCGCGTACTTTCCCGACTGGCTCTTTTGTATCGTCGCGGGCATCGTGCTCGCGGTCGTCATTCATCTGATTCTCCGGCGTTCTCAGGCCACCCATCTGATCGCGCTTGCAGCCGTGGTGTATCCCACGCTGGCCACTTTCTTTGCGCTCGCTGTGTGGCTAATGTTCTTTCAACATTGAATCCGTCGGGTGCGTGAATGGCGAACCTAGCCAGCAAAACATCGAAGAGAAAGTGGCCAGCCGTCGTTTTGGTCGTTGTGACGCTGTTGCTGCTTGTCTATGTCATCCGACTGCTGGATCATGCGCCGCGCACGGACGATGCCTACGTCTACGCGGATACCATCGATGTCGTGCCCGAGGTCAATGGACGCATCGTTGAACTGGCCGTGCGCGACAATCAGGCGGTGAAGCAGGGCGATCTCCTGTTCCGGATCGATCCGCGTCCCTATCAGAGTGCGCTGACGCGGAGCAACGCGTCCCTCGTGGCGCTCGACCGCCAAATCGAGTTGACGCAGCGCACGGTCAATGCGCAGCGGTACAACGCGCAGTCGGTGCGCGCGGCAGTCGAGCGCGCGCGAGCCGCAGCCAGTCAGGCATCCGATACGCTGCACCGCATGGAGCCGCTGCTGTCCCACGGCTATGTGTCGGCGGAAGATGTCGACCATGCGCGCACCGCGCAACGCGCCACCGAAGCCGAACTCAGCGCTGCGCAACTGCAGGCGCAACAGGCGGCAGCGGCTGTGAGCGGCGTCGATGCGCTGGTTGCGCAACGTGCAGTCGTCATGGCGGAGATCGCGCTGGCCGAACTGAACCTGGAGTATGCGACCGTGCGGGCGCCGTTCGACGGACGCATCGTGTCCTTGAAGACCCAGACAGGCCAGTTTGCAACGGCGCTCAAACCGGTCTTCACGCTGATCGACACACGCCACTGGTACGTGGTTGCGAACTTTCGCGAGACCGAACTCAAGGGCGTCCGCACGGGCACGCCCGCCACGGTCTACCTGATGAGCGATACCGGCCAGCGGTTCCAGGGCACGGTCGAATCGATCAGTTATGGCGTCGCGCCCGACGAAGCCGGCCTTGCACTGCCCGGCGGATTGCCGCGTATTCAAAGAACGCTTAACTGGGTTCATGTATCGCAGCGCTTCCCCGTGAAGATCCGGGTCGACAATCCGAACCCCGAACTGTTTCGCGTCGGCACATCGGCAGTGGCCGTGCTGGAGCCCGGGCGCCGCAACCACGGCGAGCGCCATTGAGAAGCGCCCATGGCCACCGCCGACTACCTGCCCCCTATGCCCGATATGCTGCGCGACACAGGCGAGTTCCTGAAGCGCGAACTTGCGCCTTTCCCCGGTCGCGTCAACGTGATGTTGCGTTGCATCCTGAGCAGCGCCATCGTGATCGTCGCATCGATGGCGCTCGAGGTGCCGGAGCTCGCGCTGTCGCTGCTGCTGGTGTTTTACGTCACGCAGTCGAACGTGGTGGCCACGCGGCTGGTCGGCGTGATGTTCATCGTCGGATCGACGCTCGCGATCGGCATCTCGATCCTGCTGTTGAAATTCACGTTCGACTATCCGTTGCTGCGCATCGTGATCGCGAGTCTGCTGTTCTTCGGCAGCGTGTACCTCATGCGGGTGCTGAAGATCGGCGTAATGTTCTTCATCGTAGCGATCGTCGTGATTTACGTGCAGAGCTTCGTCGACCAGACCGACCAGGCCGATCTCCTGATCCGAGCCGTGTTGTGGGTGTGGATCGCCGTCAATTATCCGATTGCGCTGACGCTCCTGATCAATACATTGCTGCTGCCCGCCGAACCGCAATTGCAGCTGAAGGCGGAAATCCACAGGCAACTGGCGGCGCTGGACACGCGCCTGACGCACCTGATTGACGGGGGCGCCAGTGCCGAGCCGATCACGCTGGCAGCCGTGCAGCAAGGCGCGGTCGTGTTGCAGAAGCTGTTGCGGTTCACGATGATGCGTGATGCCCATTATCGCGACCACCAGGCGTTGCAGCTTGCGTGCATTGCAACCGTGTCGCGTCTTTATCGCGGAGCGAGTGATTTGCCGCTGACCTTGCCGGGCGCGTCGGCAGCGCAGCTGGCGATATTGCACCAGTTGCGCGCTAACTGCCGCGCGCTCGACGATGCGGTCAACAGCGGTGGCCCCTATCGCTACGTTCGCATGGAGACCATTGACGAGCACAATGCGGCCGACGCAATGCCTGCGGCCGCCGAATTGCAGCGGGCAATGCGCGCGCTCGCCGATCTGGTCGCAAGCGGCCCCGCAGCATCCGGCAAGCCGCCCGCGAGCGAGCGGATGGTCGTGGCCGACGCCTGGACCAATCCCGCATACATGCGCTTTTCGCTGAAGACCCTGCTCGCGGTTCTCATCTGCTACGTGTTTTACAACGCTGCCGACTGGCAGGGCGTCCACACGATCATGCTGACCTGCCTGATCGTCGCGCTGCCGAGCCTCGGCGCATCGACGCAGCGCGCGTTGCTTCGGTTCACGGGGGCCGCCATCGGCAGTGGGCTGGCGTTGTTCATGGTGGTGTTTGTCGTGCCGCATTTCGACGACATCGTCGGTCTGTTGCTGATGGCGCTACCCGTCGTCGCATTAGGGGCATGGATATCGGCCGGGTCGGAGCGGATCGGCTATGCCGGCATTCAGGTGATGTTCACGTTCTCGCTCGCGTTGCTCGCAGAGTTCGGCCCAACCACGAACCTCACCGAAATCCGCGACCGGATGGTGGGCATCCTGCTGGGCGTCGTCGTCGCGACCTTCGTGCAGATGTCGTTCTGGCGGGAAGGCGAGAGCGACGTGCTGCGCCAGAAGCTCGCAACCCTGTTGCGCGCGATTGCCGCACAACTGCTCGGACCCCAGCCAGTGGCCGGGGAAGTCGATGAGCTGCCCTATGCGCAGCGCCAGCTGCAGGCGTTTGCGGCGCTGGCTGATTGCGAGGCGACGCTCTCGCGTGTCGCACTGGAACCCAACTGGCAGGAAGGGGATGAGTCGCAACTGATACTGCGCGCGCAAACGGTTCTCGCGCAGGGCCGCGAGATCATGCTGGCGGGCAATGCGCTGCTCAGCACGCTGGCGGCGCGAGGGGCATTGCCGAGCACACGGACGGTCGCTGCAGTGCGTTCGACACAGGAACAGGCGTGCGTCGAACTCAACCGGTATGCGGATGAACTTGCGGCCAGTCGGCCTGATGCCCGCGCGCCGCGCCGCATCGGGATCACTGCGCAAACTGGGGAGCCGGCCGATAGCGGTCTGGTCGCCGCAGCGGACGAACTGTCGCGGCAGGTTGCGGGGCTGCCGGACTGGCGCGTCGACGCCCCCGTTGCGGCGAGCACATCATCGGCGGTACGGAGATGATTGTGCGAACGGGTGTACGCGGCTGGCGACGGCGTCGATGCTTTCTATGCGTTGCGTGGATGTTGTTCATGTTGCCGGGGTGTGCGCTGATCCATCATAACGGCACGCCCTATAACGAGATCGCGCCCGAGCAGATCAAGCTCGCGGACGACATTCATCTCGCGCGCGACGGTTGGCCGACCGCGCGCTGGTGGACGCGCTATCGCGATGCGCAGCTCGACGCGTTGATCGAGCAGGCGCTCGCCAACGCGCCGACCATGGTGATTGCGCGCACGCGGGTCTCGCAGGCAAAGTCGGATGTAGCGCTTGTCGCAGCGGGATCGAGCCTCCAGGTGGCTGCGCTGGCGTCGCTGGATCGCACGCATGTTTCGGCGAACGGATTTCTCGGCCCGTTCGCGAGGAACGAACCCGAAGCGGGGCTGACGGGGCCATGGTACACCGAGGGCATTGTCGGGCTGGGCGCGAGCCTGGACGTCGACCTCTGGGGCAAGCAGCGCGCGCAGATTGCCGCTTCGCTCGGCGTCAGCAATGCGCGGCTTGTCGAGGCCTCCGCTGTCGAACTCGAAATCTCGACGGATACTGCGACGCTTTACTACGGAATACAGACGACGTATCAACTCATCGATCTACTGAACGACTCGCATGAGCTAGCGGTGTTCGCAGTGCAGGCCCACGAGGCGCGTGCCGGGCGCGGCCTCGAAGCCCGCACCCAGCTCGAAGAGGCTCGGGCGCAGCAACTGGGCATCGAACGGCAGATCGTGGCGGCGCAAGGGCAGATCAAGCAGCTTCGCGAGTCGCTGCGGGCGCTGGTCGGCGCAGGTCCGGAAGGCCTGGCCGCCATCGAGCCCGTCGCGCTACCGGGTTCGCAGGCGGCCCTGCCGGCGACGCTTTCATACGAACTGCTGGCCCGGCGGCCCGACCTGCAGGCGATGCGATGGTACGTACAGGCATCGTTCAGCCGGATCGACGCGGCGAAGGCGGCGTTCTACCCGAGCTTTGACATCAAGGCGTTCTTCGGCTTCAACGCACTGCATCTCGCGGACCTCTTCACGCATGCAAGCCAGCAGATCAATCTGATTCCGGGCCTGACCTTGCCGATCTTCGACGGCGCCAGGCTCAACGCGAACCTGAGCGGCGCGCGCGAGGGCAGCAACCTGTTGATCGAGCAGTACAACCAGGCCGTTATCAACGCGGTACGCGATGTCGCGCAGACCGGCAGCCGTTTGCAGGCTCTCGATGCGGAAACCGAGTTGCAGAAGCAACGAATCGAATCGATCGCGTTCGCGAGAGACAGCGTCGAAGCCCACTATCAACGCGGACTGACGGACCGGCTCGCGGCGCTCGAGGCGCGCCAGCCCGTAATCGCGGAACAGGTGGCGCTGCTTACGCTCAAAGGCCAGATACTGAGCCAGGAGATTGCGTTGACGAAGGCGCTCGGCGGTGGCTATCGAGCCGATGCGCCTGTCGAACTGAAGCCGCGTTAAGGAGGCGGGTGCATAGCGTTCAGAACTGCTGTGCACGCAGCGATTGGAGTTCCGCGCGACACACGTCGCCGAACTTGCCGAGAATATCGATCGAGCCATCCCCGAGCATCGCGCGAATCTCGACGAAACTCTTGTCGGGCGCAAGGTAGGTGTCCACGATCGTGCGACCGATCAAATCGGCTTCCTCCACGACTTCGCGCGACGACTGGATGCGCATCCGGCTGATTTTCGCGTAGAGAATGCCGAGAGCGGCGAGATCGGGCTCGGTGTGTTGCAGTGCGTGAACATAAAGGTTCGTCGCTTCCTCGATGAACGCCTTATACAGCTCCTGCCGCCAGGTGAGGTCATGCGCCAGCCACTCCGCGCGTACCTGCGTGCGCTGGGTCAGCCATGAGGCAAGAACCGAGGTCAGGCCGCCGATGGCGGCACCGACCAGGGCAGCGAGCGCGGAGACAACCGATGCGTTCATGGAGCGTGCTCTCATTGTCAATCGAGGTGGTCCATATTGGCGCCCGCGCGTGTATCTTTCCTGATATCAGCGCGACCCAGCGCTTCGCCCCCACGCTGGCCACGCTCGGCGCCTTCATTGATCTACCGGGACAATATGGTCACGACGGCCGAGGAAAACTCAGGACGCGCACTAAAGTTTCTCATAACCGCAAGCCCCTTCACGACCGTACCTGCTGCTCGAGGATTTCCCCGTAGTGGCACCACTGTCACCATCCGAACTTCGCTTCGACGCCCAGATAGTCCGCGTTGCGCGCCCCTAACGCACGGATCGAATCGCCGACTTCGAAATGCACCGCTTCCAGCGCGAGCGCAACATTAGGGCTGACCAGCCAATCGGCGCGAATCTGTGCATACATGCCCGTCCAGCGGGTTCCATTTCCCGCCGTGCCGGGCACCACGGCCATCCCCTGACCGTAGATCGCATCGGCCGTCGTCGCGCGCCACTGGAACCCGACTGCCGTCAATAACGTGAGCTTCGGCGATATCTTGAACGTAATCGACGGCTTCACGTGAATCAGGTTGCTATAACCCGTGTAGCCCGCAAGCGTGAAGTAGTAGCCGTTGGGAAACAGCGGATTGAACGTGCCGACGCGTCCATCGCCGGGATGCCGGTCGCCTGATGCGCCATCCACCTGCAAGCCGAAACGCGGCGAGCCCGCCACCGATGCGAACGTATAACCGCCCAGCAACCCGAACGCCCACGCGCCGATCGTGTCGTTGCCGACGTGCCCCGTCTGCACCATCGTTTCCGCGTCCCAGTCGAGCGGCGCTACCTTGCCCGCATAGCGCACGTCGAACACATCGCGGTGCTCGGTGCCTGTCGCATCGAGAAAGTGTGCGTTGTCGCGGTTGTAGCGCGACCAGTACGCGGACAGGTCGCCCGGCCCCGTCTTCGCACGTTCGACGCGTACGCCGCTGAACGTTAGATGCCGGTTCGACACATCGTCGAAAGCCGTGACGTCGCGGTTCTGCACCGGCTGCGTCATGTAGCCGATGAAGCGCCACTTGTCGATTTCATAGTCGCTCCAGATCGCGTCGAATGCCTGGCGCACGTTCGGACCATCGCGCACCGAAACGAAGCGCTGCAAGTCGAACGCCATCTCCTGACGGCCGATGCGCGCCTTGAACGTGCCACCGCCCACGCCATAGACGAACGCGACGAACGCCTGCTCGATATCGAGCGGATTCTTGTCGACGGGAGATACGGAATCCTTGCCGAACGGCCGCGCGTCCTCGAGCTGAAAGAACGCCTGCACGTGCTGCCCGATGCGTGCGTCGGCATGCACTTCGGCGCGCTGGATCACGTAGCTGTCGGGCTGCGCGCTGCCCAGGCCGAAGAGCGGCGTGTTGTTCAGTTCGAAGCGCTCGCGCAAGTTCGCGCCGAGCGACAGATACGTCGACGGATCGCTGCCCAGCGGGATGTACTTGAGCGCATCGAACGGCTTGCGCGGCACGCACGGATTCGCCAGCGCCGACCAGTCTTCCTGCCAGCGGTTGAACGACAGCGCCGACGGACGCTTCGCCGTACATGCGGCCGCGCTCTGGTCCGTGGTGCTTTCGGCGGCGAACACGTTCGCACCCTCGGCCCATCCGCATACGGCGAGCGCAGCACAGGCCGCCGCCTTCGACATCGCGCGTCGCATGGATCGGTGCCCGTCACTTAGTCAGTTCGTGAATCTCGGCGATGTAGCCGCCGGGAAACTCGACCATCGCCGTGCGCCCTTCGAGCGTGCGGTTCGCGGGCGACAACACCTTCACGCCAACACCCTGCGCCTTCGCGAGCGTCGCGTCGAGATCGGCGACCAGATAGCCGGTGACTTCGCGGCCGAACGGATAGGGCAGCTTGCCGTCGGTCACGAACACGAGCATGGTGCCGAAGCCGGACGTGATGCGTACGCGCCGGATCGTCTCGCCGGATTGGCCGATTTCGCCGCCGTCCGCGCGACGGTTGTCGGACACGACCTTGCCGTGCGAAAAGCGTACAAAGCGCTTGATGAAATTATCCGCGGATTGCGCGGACACATAGACGCGATTGTCGGGCACCGTTTCGAGCGGATCGTACGAAGGCGCCTTCGTATGCCAGTACAACTGCATGTTCAGGCCGCCGGGCCATTGGATTATTGCGTCCTTGCCGATCGGATCGTCGAACGTCTCGACGATCACGTCCGCTCCCGCAGCGCGCGCGGCGCGAACGGCCTTGTCCATATCGGCGACCAGGTAGCCCGTGCGTTCGCTGCCGAACGGATACGGTATCGGCGTCTGGAATGCGAACACCGAGAGCATGCCCACCGGCGTCCGCACGTACTGCGAAGCGGTCTCGCTCGGCGTCGGTGTGACCGTGAACACGGCGCGCGGCGAAGCCGTGCCGCCGAAGGTCGCGACAAAACTGTCGACGAACGCGTCGATGTCCTGGGGCGCCACATAAACGTGCGTCGTGTCGTACTGCGGACCAACCGACACGACCGGCAGGCTCTTGACCAGGTTCTGATGATCGGCCTCCGCGAAAGCCGGCGAGGCGCCCAGCGCCATGCCGAGCGCCGTTATCGGCACAAGCGAAACGACAGCGGCCCGCAACACTCGAACCATCTTGACGGTACTCATAGAAAACACTCCTGGCTGGTAAGGGATGGCCGCAGCGTTGCGCGGCACAATCAGGTTCCGACCTGTGGCGTGTCTGTCCTGCGCAGCAGCACGGCGAGCACGCACAACGCGGCGAGCGGCAACGGCAGCGCCCAGAATGACGCGAGCAGAAAGCCCGCCGCGCCCGCGCACGCGCCCACCGCAAAACCGGCGACGGGCGGCAGTATGCGCAATAACCGGCTGTGCGCCGCCTGCCGCGCGGCCAGGTCATTGGATGAAAACAGCAAATCGAATCCGTCGATCACGGCCTGCGTGACGTTGCCTGTCATCACCGTGTTCGCGACCACGGCGCGCGTCGTCAACCGCCCATGCGCATTTTGCACGCCCATCGCCGCCGCGCCGAGCAGGCCGCAGGCGATGGTGAGCGGCGCATCCGCATCGGTGACAGGCATAGCCAGCAGGCCCAGCGTCATATAGCCCGCCATCAGCACCGCCTGCAACACGTACAACGCGTGTGCGCGTACTGACGGTTCGCGATGCAGCAGCCTGTTGTCAAGCATGCGAGCGAGCACGATGCCGGCGACGAAGGCTGGAAACGCGAGCCACTTGATTAGCAGGCCATGCCCCCCGTGCGCAAGCGACGCGCCGATCAGAAGGAAGTTGCCGGTCACGTGCGCGGTGAAAAGGCCGAACAGCGCGACGAAGCCGAGCGTGTCGACATAGCCCGCTATCAAGGCAAGACACGTGTCTTCGCCGGGCACCTGAGCGGGTTGCGCCGCGAGCCGCGCCACCGCGTCTACTGATCCTCTTTGCACAACGGCGTCGGTTTGGTGCCCGCAACGGGCGGCGCGCTTTGGGTTTGTGCATCGGGCGTGCGTATGCGCGCCTGCACGAACGGAATCGCATGCTCGCCAATCACAATACCGAGCAGCCCGGCGAGCGCGATCAGCGGCGGCGCGGGCGATTGCACCCGCACAAGGTAGTACAGGAGCCCGACCACGAGGCCCGCTCCCAGTGAAATCAGATATGGCATGATTCGATCCTCACGCGCCGTGCGCTCAGGCTTGCCGTTGCGCGAACCGCGGCAGGGCAATCCGGTAGCGTCCCGCACCGCCGATCGCGATGGTTCCGAACATGATCAGCAGCATCCACGCGAATTGCGCCTGGTCCAACGTCCATTCGCGATGCACGACACCCAGCGCGACCACGCAGACCACCATGATCGGCAGGGCGGCGAGCCGCGTCGCGACGCCCGCGATCATCAGCAGCGGGCACACGACCTCCGCGAAAATCGCACAGCCTAGCGTCAGCGTCTTGCCGAGACGAAACGGGTCTTCGATCGCCTCCAGCTGACTCGTGTAGTGGATTGTCTTCGGCAGTCCATGCACCAGCAGCACGAGCACGCTCGCGGTAACGCGCAGAAACAGCAGCGCCACGTCGGGAGTGAGGAAACGCTTCATCGCCTGCCTGCTCCTAGAACGCGAAACAACTGCAACCGAGCGCGCCCCAGAACGCGTTCGCGTCGCCTGCGGGCACATTGCTGCGCCATGCCCACGCATGCGCGTGACGATGCACACCGCACAGGTTCACGCACGCGTCGTTGCACGACTGCACGAGCGGCGCCGCAGGACGATAGCGCGCATAGCCTCCGTACTCCGCGACGGGCGACCACGTGGGGCTAACGGGCAGCGCAGGCGGGTCGAACGTTTGGAACTCTTCGGCCGCGTAGACAATCCGCCCGTTGACCGCCGTCAGCACCGAGCTCAGATGCTTGATGCCGTCTTCTTCCATCGTGAAATAGTCGTCGCTCAGCACCGCGAAATCGGCAAGCTGGCCAGGCACGAGCGCGCCCTTCTTCGTCTCTTCATTCGAGAACCACGCGCTTCCCACCGTATAACGGCGCAGCGCCTCTGTTCGATCCAGGCGGTCCTGCGCGGCGTACATCAGCGTGCCGCCGACCGTGCGACCCGAAACAAGCCAGTACAGCGACACGAACGGATTGAAGCTCGCGACGCGCGTTGCGTCCGTCCCCGCGCCGACCGGCAACCCGGCCGCGAGCATCTTACGCACAGGCGGCGTATGCGCGGCGGCTTCGGCGCCATAGCGCGAAATGAAGTATTCGCCCTGATACGCCATCCGATGCTGGACGGCGATGCCGCCACCCAGCGCGGCAATGCGGTCGATGTTGCGCGCCGAAATGGTTTCGCAGTGGTCGAAGAACCAGCGCAGACCGTTGAACGGCGTGTCCTGGTTGACACGCTCGAACACGTTGAGGAAACGTTCAATCGATTCGTCGTAAGTTGCGTGCAGCCGAAACGGCCAGCGGTTTTGCACGAGCAGCCGCACGACGGCCTCGAGTTCGCTTTCCATCACGTCCGGCAGGTCCGGACGCGGCTCCAGGAAATCTTCGAAGTCCGCGCCAGAGAACACGAGCATTTCGCCGGCGCCATTCATTTTAAGGAAATCGTCGCCTTCACCGGGCTTGGTGACTTTGACCCATCTCGCGAAATCTTCGATTTCCTTCTTCGCGTTCTGCGTGAACAGGTTGTACGCGATTCGCACGGTCAGCTCGTTACGCTTCGCAAGTTCCATGATGACGGCGTAGTCGTCGGGATAGGACTGGTAACCACCGCCTGCGTCGATCGCGCTCGTCACGCCAAGGCGGTTGAGTTCGCGCATGAACTGGCGCGACGAATTCAACTGGTCCTCAAGCGGGAGCTTCGGTCCTTTTGCGAGCGTGGCGTACAGCAGACCCGCATTGGGACGCGCGATCAGCATGCCGGTCGGATTGCCGCGGCGGTCGTGCTGGATCTCGCCGCCCGGCGGATTCGGCGTATTGCGGTCATAGCCGACCGCACGCAGCGCGGCAGCGTTCAGCAGTGCGCTGTCGTAGAGATGCAGGATGAACACGGGTGTATCCGGCGCGATCGCGTTGATCTCCTCAAGCGTTGGCCCGCGTTTTTCCGCAAACTGAAATTCGTTCCATCCGCCGATCACGCGCACCCATTGCGGCGCGGGCGTGCGCGCAACCTGCGCGCGCAGCATCTCGAGCGCGTCTCGCAGTGAGGGCACGCCATCCCAGCGCAGTTCGAGATTGAAATTCAAACCGCCGCGAATGATGTGAAGATGCGAATCGTTGAGCCCGGGAACAACCGTGCGTCCCTTCAGATCGATGCGGCGCGTGGACTCGTTCGCCCATTGCATCATGTCGTGGTCGTTGCCGCTCGCAACGATCTTGCCTTTCCCGATCGCCAGTGCCGTCACGAACGAACGCTTGTCGTCCTGCGTCGCAATTTTGCCGTTATAGATCACCAGGTCCGCAATCCGGGCCGGCTGAATGGGTGCGCTCATCGTCGCTCTCCGTGGTCGTGGTCAAGCGCATCTCACACGCGAGGACAACTGCCTCGCGCGCGAAAGCGTGGTGTGAGAACCTTTGGCGCAGTCAGCGCGCCTCGCTCGCCTGTCCGCCGAGAATCTGCTTCGCGTAGCGCACGCCAATGCCGTACGAGGTGTGTGCCTTGAAGATCTCCATGCAGCCGTCGTACGTTTCGCCGCGCGCCCAGTCGCGTTGCAGCTCGCACAGGAACTGCAACGACGTCATCGGCACAGCGCCTGCCTGCACGACGCGCTGCACAGCACGCTCGTGGGCTTCTTCGGTGATGTCGCCGCAGGCGTCCGTGGGTACGTAGACTTCGAAGCCTTCGGCCAGCATCTGGACGGTCGGGAAAGCAACGCACACTTCCGTCCATAGCCCCGCGAGCACGATTTTGTTGCGGCCCGTCGCCTTGATCGCGTCGCGAAAGTTCTTGTCTTCCCATGAGTTCATCGACGTGCGGTCGATTGGTGTCTTTCCCGGAAACACCGACTGCACTTCCGGCAGTAGATGGCCGCTAAAAGTCTCGGCGGCAACCGTCGTCAGAACGGTCGGCACCTTGAAGAGCTTCGCGCTCTTCGCGAGGATCTGGACGTTGTGCAGGATAGTTGTGCGCTCGTGCGAGTGCGTGCCGAAGAACATCTGCGGCTGATGATCGATAAGCGCGAGCGCGCACGTGTCGGGCGTCAACAGTTCATAGGCCATGAGTTGCTCCAATTGGGGAGAGTGCAAGGAACCGACACGGTTGCGCGCAGGCAGTCGTGCCCGATCCCGGTTAGTGGATGAATCCAGTCGACGTTGATCGAAGGCAGACGCGAACGACTTCTCTACGCGGCCTAAGCGGGGTTCACAACGTTCCACGGGCACTACGACGTGGGAAATGTTTGGTGAACGGTGCGCCTGAGGTCACGGAGACCGTTGCCAATCACGTAGTAACGGGCACAACAAACGTCCGCAGATACAAGATATAGCGTTGCGCCCGGCGGAGATACTGCATGTTTATGTAATAGCTGTCCTTCGCCTCTCCCCATTAACATCAGGAGCGTCGTATGACGAAGCGTTCAATCGGGTCACTACGTCTTGCTGATTGCACTGCTGGCCAGATGTGATACGCACTGGCCGAATGTCCGGTCTGGCATTTCGCGGGAAAGAGTTCAGGAGCACGACGCCGGTCTACTAGTCGCGCAGAACGCGGCCTTACGCGCAGAGTCAAGATTTGACTCTGACGATGGACCGGACCGTCTGCAGTCCCGCTCAATTGGAGAAAGAACCGCAACAATTGCGCACATTTCAGACGCCTACCTCCTGTTGGAAGATCTGGGCAGGTATGAGTCTCGCTCGACCCGCGCCTGGTCGACCGGCAATTGGCAATTGAAGGACGAAGTCTGGCTCAATCCGGAGCACACGCCCCGGACCGAATTGAAGCAGTGTGTGTGAAGTGACGCGACAACTACGTTGACCAACACCGCGTGGGCGGCTCGTTGAGTTGCCTGCGCGCGTCAGCAGCAGCGGGATCGCACGCTGTCGACGGCTTTACGACTCTTTGATGAACGCGAGCAGATCGGCATTGATTGTGTCGGCGTTGGTCGTCGGCATGCCGTGAGGAAAGCCCGCATAGGTCTTTAACGTACCGTTCCTCGCCAGCTTCGCCGAGAGGGGCCCCGAATCCGCATAGGGAACAATCTGATCGTCGTCACCATGCATGACCAGAACAGGAATGGTGGTGCTTTTCAGGTCCTCGGTGAAATCCGTCTGCGAGAACGCGACGATACCGTCATAGTGGGCCTTCGCGCTACCCATCATGCCCTGCCGCCACCAGTTCCAGATTATGCCATCCGAAGGCTTCGCATTGGGCCGGTTGTAACCGTAGAACGGGCCCGCGGGAACGTCGTAATAGAACTGCGCGCGGCTTGCCGCGAGCTGCGCCTGAAGATCGTCGAACACCTGTTTGGGCAGGCCGCCCGGGTTACTCTCGGTCTTGACCATGATCGGCGGCACTGCACTGATGAGTACCGCCTTGGAAACGCGATCTTCACCGTGGCGAGCGACATAGTGGATGACCTCGCCGCCGCCCGTGGAATGGCCCACGTGTACCGCCTTCTGCACACCGAGATGGTTCACGAGCGCCGCAACATCATCGGCGTAGTGATCCATGTCATGGCCGTCCCAGACCTGACTCGACCTTCCATGTCCGCGCCGGTCGTGCGCGACGACCCGGAAACCCTTGGCCAGAAAGAAGAGCATCTGGGCATCCCAATCATCTGCGCTGAGTGGCCATCCGTGATGAAAGAAAATGACCTGTGCGTCACGTGGGCCCCAGTCTTTGTAGAAAATATCGACGCCATCCTTCGTTGTCACAAATCCCATGTTTGCTTCTCCGGTGAGGTGCTCCCAATCAATCGGTGTCGTGCGCCTGGTCGCTAACGGTCAGGCTAACGTCTGCTCCTTCTGTCTGATGGATAGTCGGCAAGGGTGATTGAAGGGATAGGTCCCGGGTGCCGGCGAGTAGCACGTTGGCGCAGCACACGAGACTGTTGGCCAAGGGGAGCCTCCACTGTCCTCATCGCTTTTTCCATCACGGTCCGCGGCGGCGGTCATCCATTGTCCGTTGACGCCTTGCCTGACCGCCTTTTAACTGTAGGATTAAAGTCAACTTTATGGTCAACTTTTTAAAGTGCCATATGAAGATCGGAAAACTGGCCGAACTCAGCGGCCTGACCGCGTCTTGTGTCCGCTTCTCTTGAGCAAACTTCGACGGCCGCCGCTACAGGCATTGATCGCTGGACCGTTGACCGGGCCCGACGGCTCGACGCGCGGAAGCTTCTTTCTTTATGAGGCGGACGATATCGCGGCAGTCCGGCGTCAAGTAGCGGAAAACCCGTTTAGCGCAGCGGGAATCTGGAAGACCGTCGACATCTATCACTTCGAGAACCGGGCCAATAATCACTAATGGCATGGCGTATGTGTGACAAGCTTCGCAATAACGTCTTTGAAAACGTATAAGCATGATTTATCAGGGCGGCAGGTCGTTTAAGGATGTGGCAGAATTTAACCCTGCTCACTTCTGAAACCAGACGGGCGTCGCCCGTTTCGTGGCGCTCAACAGCTATTTCGAGCATCTCGGCTTGATCGCCGCAATGGTGGTCGTGACGATGCCCGGCGATGCCGAAAGCGCCACGGCGCTAATCGAGCCGAATCGATCGAACGATGCGTTGAAACGATAGGGGGTTCAGTCACGAGAACGATTCAATAGATCTTGTCTCTGTGACCGTCGCCTTTTTCCGTTGGTTGCCGTTCCAGCGCCAGCAGACGCTGGGACAATACGCGGTGTACCTCGACAATCAGCACTTTTCTATGGCCCCGGTCGTCACCTGTGCCCAACCTGGCCGTCGGATAGCTAAACGCCTGTATTATCTATTACTGTTTCGACAGTCGCAGTGAGTAGATGGTAGTCGCTCGATCACTGCCAGCCTGCCCGCCATGCGTCGCCCTCGACCTTTCTCGCGGAGTACAAGAAAGGCGTCGCTTCTGGAGGCGTCCCAGGCCGGCCACTTGCAACCCGGGCCAGCACCAGGATGGATTGCCATTCCATGAACCAGATCGAACCCGATGCGGATCGCGCTCCGTGGCGCCGCGCGATCGACCGGATGGCCCTCGTTCCGGAAGCTTCCGGCTACGAGCCCCTCGACGGTCTCCTCAATGCACCGATTGACTTAGAGACCTTCCTGCGCCTCGCTATTGGCATTGCGTCGGCGCTGGCCAAAGTCCATCAGAGTGGGCTGGTGCATAAGGACGTCAAGCCGGCCAATATCCGGGTGAATTCCGACAGCGGTGAAGTCAGGCTCACGGGTTTTGTCTTCGCGTCGCGGCTGACGCGAGAGCGTCAACGGCCCGGGCCGCCCGAGTCGATCGCCGGCACGCTCGCCTATATGGCGCCGGAGCAGACCGGGCGGATGAACCGTTCAGTTGACTCCCGCGCCGACCTCTACGCGTTTGGCGTGACGCTCTACCAGATGCTCACGGGAAGTCTGCCTTTCATCGCGGCCGATCCGATCGAATGGGTGCACTGCCACATCGCGCGAGAGGCGGTGCCGCCGCACGAGCGTGTGGCCCACTTGGCACCGGTCCTCTCCGCAATCGTGATGAAGCTGCTCGCCAAAACCCCGGAGGAGCGCTATCAGACCGCGGCAGGCGTTGAAGCGGATCTGCGACGTTGTCTTGCACAATGGGAAACCGAGCGGCGCATCGGCGAATTCCCGCTCGGCGAGCGCGACACGCCGGACCATCTGACGATTCCCGAGAAACTGTACGGCCGCTCGCGCGAAGTCGAGACGTTACTTGGCGCCTTCAGGCGCGTTGTGGAAGGCGGGGCGCCAGAACTGGTGCTGGTCTCAGGATATTCCGGCATCGGCAAGTCCTCCGTCGTCAACGAACTGCACCGGGCGCTGGTGCCTTCGCGCGCGCTCTTCGCCTCCGGCAAATTCGATCAGTACAAGGACATCCCCTATTCGACGATAGCGCAGGCGTTTCGGAGTCTGTTGCGGCCGCTGCTGGGCAAAAGCGAGACGGAGCTTGCGGCCTGGCGCAACGCTCTTCGGCAAGCGCTGGGACCGAATGCCGGACTCGTCGTGGATCTCGTTCCTGAAGTGGCGCACATCATCGGACCGCCCGCGCCCGTCCCCGAGTTGCCGCCACAGGAGGCACACCAGCGGTTTCAGCTCATGTTCCGACGCTTCATTGAAGTGTTCGCCCGACCGGAACATCCGCTGGTGCTCTTCCTCGACGATCTGCAATGGCTCGATGCGGCGACGCTCGATTTGATCGAGGACCTGTTGACCCGTTCCCGGCCGCACAACCTCATGCTTGTTGGCGCCTATCGCGACAACGAAGTCAATTCCGCACATCCGCTGATGCACAAGCTCGGTGCCATCAAGGCCGCTGGTGGCAAGGTGGTAGAGATCACGCTCGCGCCGCTTGCCCGGGTGCATCTCGAACAGCTGATGGCGGACGCTCTTCGTTGCGAGCGCGGTCAGGTCGCGCCGCTCGCGCGGCTGGTGCAGGATAAGACCGCTGGAAATCCGTTCTTTGCCGTTCAGTTCATTTCTTCGCTGACAGAAGAGGCGATGCTCACCTTCGACCATGATGCGGCGCGCTGGTCGTGGGATCTCGATCGCATCCACACGAAGGGATATACCGACAATGTGGTGGAGCTGATGGTTGGCAAGCTGAGCCGTCTGTCCGCAGAAACTCAGCGGGACCTGCAGCTACTTGCGTGCATGGGGAACAGCGCCGAGCTTGCCCTCCTGGAAACAGTTTCCTCGCGCCCGGAAGACGATCTCCGTGGGGGGCTGTGGGAAGCCATTCGAGCGGATCTCATTACCTTCACGGAGCAATCCTGCAGTTTCGTGCACGACCGGGTTCAGGAGGCGGCGTACTTATCGATGCCGGAGGAGGCGCGTGCGCATACCCATCTCCGGATAGGCAGGGTGCTCGCGGCCTGCACCCCGTCCGAAAAGCTGCCGGAGATGATCTTCGAAATCGTCAACCAGCTCAACCGCGGCGCATACCTCATCACGTCACAGGACGAACGCGAGAAGCTCGCCGAGCTGAACCTGATAGCCGGCAAGCGCGCGAAGGCCTCGTCCGCCTATGCGTCTGCGCTGACTTATCTCAGCGCCGGCGCGGCGCTGCTGCGGGAGGATGCGTGGGAGCACCGGCAGGAGATCGCCTTCGCCCTGGAACTGCATGGGGTCGACTGCGAGCTCTGGACTGGCGCACTGTCGTCCGTCGAGGAACGTCTCGCGGCGCTTGCGACGCGCGCTGTCGACACGATCCAACGAGCGGCCGTCGCGAGCCGGCGCGTGGATCTTTATACAATGCTTGCGGCTGGCGACCGCGCAGTGGCGGTGGGTCTGCAATACCTCCGGCAGATGGGTATCGATTGGACAGCCCATCCCACGCAGCTGGAAGCGCATCGCGAGTACGAGCGGATCTGGTCACAGCTCGGAAGCGGGCCAATCGAGGATCTCATCGACCTGCCGCTGATGAAGGATCCAGAGTCTCTTGCTACGCTCGACGTGCTTACTTCCCTTGGAGCGCCGACGTTATACACGGACGAGAATCTATACGCGCTCACGACGTGCAGGGCGGTGAATTTCAGCCTGGAGCATGGCAACAGCGACGCCTCACCTGCGCACTACGTCGCGGTCGGGCTTATCGCCGGCGACCGCTTCGGCCATTACGACGCAGGGTATCGACTTGGAAAGATGGCGTGCGATCTGACCGAGCGTCGCGGATTGAAGCGCCTGGGAGGCAAGACCTATTCGGTCTTCTCGCTCGTGGTACCGTGGACACGACCGCTGCGGGAGAGTATTGAGCCGGTCCAACGGGCCTTTCAGATCGCGAATGAGCAGGGCGACCCGACGTTTGCTGCATACGCCCGCCGCAATCTCAGTTCCATTCTTTTCGCTTTGGGTGATCCACTCGATCGGGTTGCGCGTGAAGCCGAGCACGGTCTGGAGTTCGCGCGCACGATGCGGTTCGAGTTCGTCGTCGACATGATTTCTGTCACGCTCGCGCTCGTTCGGACTCTCAGCGGCGAGACCGCGAAATTCGGCTCGCTCGACGATGGCCTGTTCATGGAGCGCACGGTCGAGGCGCGCCTCACCGGCCACCCGGCTTTGGCCTTGCCTGAGTGTTTCTACTGGATCCGAAAGCTGCAGGCACGCTACTTCGCCGGGGACTACGCATCGGCTGTCGATGCTGGGGAAAAGGTGGAGGCATGGTTTTCGACGTCAGCGTCGCTTTCGGTCATGCTGCTGGAGAGAGCGGACTATCACCTCTATGCCGCTCTTTCTCGCGCCGCATGCTGCGAGCCCATGGGACCCGATCCGTATGCAAAGCATCGGGAGGCACTGTCGGCCCACGAACGACAACTCCGGGCATGGGCGGAAAACTGCCCGCAGAACTTCGAGGATCGCGCGGTACTGGTCGGCGCCGAGATTGCGCGCATCGAGGGGCGCCTACCCGAGGCAATGGCTTTGTACGAGCGAGCCATTCGCTGCGCGCGCTCGAATGCCTTCATTCATAACGAGGCGCTGTCCTACGAACTGGCTGCCCGCTGCTACGCGGCGCAGGGCCTTGAGAACATTGGGCACCTCTGCCAGGCAAGCGCGCGGCGTGCCTATCTGCGGTGGGGAGCCTTTGGGAAGGTGCGACAACTCGACCAGCTCTGTCCCGCGTTGAGGCAGGACGATCGTGTCAGGTACTCCGAAGGAATGATCGACGCACCGGTCGAAGATCTGGATCTGGCCACGGTGATCAAGGTGTCGCAGGCGGTGTCGCGCGAGATCGTCCCGGAGAAGCTCATCGAATCGCTGTTGCGTACGGCCATCGAGCATGCCGGCGCAGACCGTGGTCTGCTGATCGTGCCTCGTGGCAGCGAATTCCTGATCCAGGCGGAAGCGAAGACTTGTGGCGGATCCGTGACGGTTAGCCTGCGAGAGACACCAGGTTCCGCGGACACGCTCCCCGAGTCGGTGATCCGTTATGCCGCGCGTACCAGGGAGATCGTGATTCTCGACGATACGTCGGTCCCAGGTCCGCATTCCTCCGATGCGCGCCTCCGTGCGCACGGCGTCCGGTCGGTACTCTGCCTGCCGTTGATAAAGCAGGGTGCGCTGGTTGCGCTGCTGTACCTGGAAAACAGCCTGGCCCCACACGTTTTCACGCCCGGCAGGATTTCCGTCCTGAAGCTGCTCGCTTCCCAGGCGGCGATTTCGCTCGAAAACAGCAGCTTGTACGGTGAAATCCGGGAACGGGAAGCGCAGATTCGCCGGCTGATCGACGCCAACATCGTCGGGATTATCTTTTGGGACCAGGGCGGTCGAATTCTGGAGGCCAATGACGCGTTTCTTAGCATGGTCGGATACGAGCGCGAGGATCTCGTCTCGGGTCGCTTGCGGTGGACCGATCTGATACCTCGCGATTGGCTGGACCTCCTGCAAGTACAGAACGCGCAGCAGATCAAGCGGACCGGCAGACTGCCTCCCTATGAAAAGGAATGCTTACACAAAGATGGCAGCGTGGTGCCGGTATTGGTCGGCGTGGCCGCTTTCGACGAGGAATACGAGCGCGGGGTGGCCCTCGTCGTGGACATGACCGAGCGCAAACGCGCGGAGGGCGAACTGCAGCGCAGCCGCCAGTACCTCGCGGAGGCGCAGAAGGTCAGTCACACTGGAAGCTGGGCATGGAATCCGGTTTCCAATGTCATTCTGTATTGGTCGGACGAGTGTTATCGCGTGATGGGCCATGATCCTGCAGAGGGCCTGCCTTCGTTCGAGCAATTGGTCGAGGAGCTTTTTCCGGATGACCGCACGCGAGTCGTCGAGAGCCTGAAGAAGGCGGTGCGCGAAGGCTCCGACTGGGAAGCCGAGTATCGCCTCGTGCACGCTCATACCGATGTGAGAACCGTCCGTTGTGTGGGGCATCCGGTTCTGGACCGCTCCGGCCAGCCGATCGAGTACATCGGCACCGTGATCGATGTCACTGAGCAGAAGCGTGCAGAAGATGAACGGAGGGAGTACCTGTGGTTCCTCGAATGCATGGACCGTATCAATCGCGCCATGCAGCGAACGAACGAGGTCGAGAGCATGACAAGCGGCGTGCTTGAAGAGACGCTCGCGATCTTCGATTGCGAGCGGGCCTGGCTGATTTATCCCTGCGATCCGGATACGCCGACGTGTCGCGCGGTGATGGAGCACACGCATCCGGACTTTCCGGGTGCCTTCGCGCTTGGCGAGGAGTTCGCGGTCGATGCCCGCGCGGCGGAAGTCCTGCGCGAGATGCTGCACGCAAGCGGCGCAGAGGTTGATCCAGGCATCCCGTCGGAGATTCTTGAGCGGTTCAACATCCGGTCGACCATCGCGATCGTGGTTCGTCCCAAGGGCGACCGACCGTACCTGTTCGGGCTGCATCAGTGCTCGCATGGGCGCTCGTGGACCGCCGTGGAGCAGCGGCTCTTCGAGGAGATTGCCAGACGCCTGGAAGCTGCGTTAACGAGCGCGCTCGCGCACCGCAACCTGCTTGCTAGCGAGGATGCGCTGCGCACGAGCGAGGAGCGCTTCCGAACCCTGGTCGAGCACGCAACGGATGCGATCTTCCTGTACGACGAGGAAGGCATCGTGCTCGACGTTAACGGTCAGGCGTGTGAGGCGCTGGGATATGCGCGCGAAGAGCTTATCGGCATGCGCACCTGTGAGCTCGACTGCGACAGTACGCCGGAAAAGTGGCAGTGGATAAAGCAGCAGATGCAGGAGGTCGGAAGTGTAACGTTCAACGGCCGCCGCCGGCGCAAGGACGGAAGTCTTTTTCCCGTCGAGGTGCGTGCACGGGCATTCAGCCGCGGTGGGCGGCTTTTCGCCATTGCACTCGCCAGCGACATCACCCACCGCAGACGCCGCGAGCAGCGGCTGCTCGGGCAATTCAGCGTCACCCGGACGCTCTCGGAAGCGGGCTCGCTCGAAGAGGCGGCGCCGCGCATACTGCGCGAAATGTGTGAAGCACTCGAGTGGGATCGCGGCGCGTTCTGGCGCGTCGATCCAGAGGCGGGCGTGCTGGTGCGTGTGCAAACATGGCCGTCGGCCGCCTTCGCTCCCAGCTCCGGGTTGGTGTCCGGAACGGGCGGCTTCGGCATGGGGCTACCCGAGCGAGTACGGTCTAGCGGCGCGCCCGAATGGATTCCCGATATGGCGCTCGATCAGGAGTTCCAGTGGACAGAATGGGTCGCGAAGGAAGGGGTCCGCGCGGCCTTCGCCTTTCCGATCACGCTCAGGAGCAGCGTACTGGGTGTGATTGAATTCTTCAGCCGCGAGGTCCGCGACGCCGATCCCGAGCTCATGCAGACCATGAACGCCATCGGCAGCCAGGTCGGGCAATTCATCGAGCGCACGCGAGCGGAAGAAGCGCTGCGACATGCGCGGGAAAGGCTCACGCAGGCGTCACGGATGGCGACGGTGGCCGAGCTGTCCGCGTCCATCGCCCACGAAATTAACCAACCGTTGCAGGCCGTCGTGGCCAATGGTCAGGCGTGCCGGCGCTGGCTCGCTGCAGCGCCGCCCGACGTCGACAAAGCCCGCCTCAGCGCCGAAGCCATCGTCCGTGACGGATATGCCACCGCGGACGTGATAAGCCGTATCCGCGCGCTGTTCAAGCGCACCGCTCCCGCAAAGGTCGATCTTGACATCAACAAGCTGATACTTCAGGTCTGCACCCTGATGTCTAACGAAATCCACGCGAACGCGATCTTGCTCGAAACTCAGCTCGCGCAGGACGTGCCGATGCTCAAAGCTGACGCAGTGCAGATTCAGCAGGTGATCGTCAACCTTGTGCGTAACGCTATTGAGGCGATGTCGGTGACGATGGAACGACCAAGGTCGCTATTGATCCGCTCCCGCCGAGACGGGGACAACGTGGAGGTTGACGTTCAGGATGAGGGTACGGGGCTGGCGAATCTGGAGACGATATTCGAACCTTTTACCACCACAAAGGGAACGGGCATGGGTATGGGGCTGGCGATCTGTCGTTCCATCGTCGAAGTACATTCCGGCTGTATCTGGGTCGTGCGCAATGAGGTCCGTGGCGTGACGTTCAGCTTCAGCCTTCCGATTGAGACTTCGGACGCGACGTGAAATCCGTGGACCTCATTGTGCACGTCTTCGACTGTTGTGCGATTGCCGCCATTTGAGCCAGTGACGTAGTTTATGCACGCGCACGCGTTACTCCCCGGCCCAGCCGGATAGGCCTCTGAGACGCGTTGGACCCGCGCGACGTGCGTTGGCTATTTGCAGCGCGTACCGCGTTCACATTCCAAACATGCCATAGCCTTGATCGCAGCAGGTTCTGATCAGCCGGGGTAACTCGCGTTTGCCAACGCCCACGGCGTCCATGCCTTCGTGTTTTACGCTTTGCACAAATTCGACGTGATAGCGCTTACACCGTGAAGGCCGAACTACCGGGCGTCGATCGTCTATCGCCCCAGGGTTTGTAGCTGCTCCGGAACGCCCGCATTCAAGCAGATGTGCTTCAGTTCGGTGAAGTCCGCGAGTGCGTCGTACCCGTGCAGACGGCCAAGGCCGCTTTGCCGATATCCACCGGTTTCCGCTTCGGCGAACAAGCGGTTGTGGTCGTTGATCCACACGGTGCCGTTGCGCAGTGCCCGCGCGATCCGGTACGCACGCGCGACGTCGTGGGTCCATACGCTCGCGGAGAGACCGAACACCGTATCGTTGGCCTTGCTGAGCGCCTCGGCCTCGTTCTCGAAGGTCTCCAGCGTGACGAACGGGCCGAAGATTTCCTCCTGACAGAAAAACGCTTTCGGATCGCGATGCTCGACCAGCGTCGGCGACAGGAACGCGTTACCGCAGCTCGCGCCGCGCAGCAGCACACGGTCCGCGCTTTGGCACGCCCGCTCGATCGTCGCATTGACCGCATCGCGCGTGCGGTGGTCGATCAGCGCGCCGATATCCGTCGCCGCGTCGCTTCCCGGACCGACCTTCAGCGCGGCGAGCGCGGCGGTCAATTGCTCGCGCATCTGCTGCGCTTTCGATGCATGCACGAGCACGCGGCGCGCGGCCGTGCATTGCTGGCCGGAGATGATCGTCGCGGCACGCGCGAGACGCGGTGCAATCGCGGCGACATCGGCATCGTCGAACACCAGGCAGCATGATTTGCCGCCCAGTTCGAGCGAAAGCTTTTTCATGCTGTCGGCGGCCGCGGCCATGATCCGCTTGCCGGTTGCCGTCGACCCCGTGAAGCTCACTACGTCGACATCGTGCGATTCGACGAGCCGTTCGCCAGCCGCATGCCCGGCTTCGTTCACCACATTGACCGCGCCCTTGGGCAGCGCGGTGCCGTCGAAGCAGTGCATCATCGCGGCGTTGAGCAGACTGGTCTGTGCCGCTGGTTTGACGATGCTCGTGCAGCCGGCCGCGAGGGCTGGCGCAAGCGAGCGCACCAGCAGCACCGCAGGCGCGTTCCACGGCACGATGATGGCGGCGACCCCGGCAGCTTCGCGCAGCATCGTGGAGATGGTGCCCGGTTCCGGCTCGAGCACATGACCGGGCAAATGGCGGGCAAGCCCCGCGTAATAGCGGACCTCCGAGATCGCCGCGCCGATTTCGCCGCGCGCCTGCGCGATCGCTTTGCCGTTCTCGCGCGTCATCAGCGTCGCCAGTTCGTCCCGCTTTGCATCCAGTGCCGTGGCCCAGTCGAGCAGCACCTTCTGCCGCAGCCGCGCGTCCTGTGCCCACGTGGTGCGATCGAATACAGCGCGCGCAGCGGCAATCGCTGCGTCTGCCTCTGCCGCGCCGCCGTCGGCATACATTCCGATCGGTTCGCCGGTGGCGGGATCGATCGAGGGCTGCGTCGGCGTGCCGGTCCAGGTGCCGGCGATCCAGTGATGTGCGTTCATCGAGCTTCCTTGATTGGAGTAGGGGTGTCGTTCGTCGCATCCAACGGCGCAGTGCTCAGCACCTCGCGCAATTCGTCGGCGATGATCGAGATCAGTGCGTGGGCGGCGGCGCTCAGCGGCCGGCGCGGATGCGAGATGCAGACGATGTGCCGCACGATGCGCGGCGCGAGAATCGGATACGCGCGCAGCGTGCCGGCGCGCACCGCGCGCTCGACCACGATGCGCGGCAGGATGGTCGCGAAGCGCGTCTTGCCCACCAGTTGCACGATGGTGCTGAGCACATCGATCTCGAAGCGCGGCGTCAGCAACACGTCCTCGTGTTGCGCGGCGGTATCGAGCACGCCGCGCAGGCCGTGCCGCTTGGTCGGCAGCACCAGTTCGAGTTCGGGGAGCTTGGCCAGATCGATCGCATGCGGCAGGTCCGGACCGTGCGTCGCACTGGTGGCGAGCACCATTTCTTCGTCGAGGATCGGTTGCGCGTCGAGCGAGAGCTTGCCGCGTGGCTTGTTGATCAGCGCCACATCGAGCTGGCCGCCGGTCACCCAGTCGATGAAAGTCGCGCTGTAGCCGTCCGAGACGGTGACTTCCACGTACGGATATTTCTCGTGATAGCGCGACAGTGAATCGGCCAGCACGCTTTCGTTGATCGACGCGATCAGCCCGATCGACACGCGCCCGGTGACGACCTCGTCGCGCTGGATCAGCTGCTGCCGCGCGTGCGCGAGGTCGCGCATGATCGGCAGGAAGAGCCGGTACATGAGCCGCCCGGCTGCGGTCGGCGTCATTCCGTGCGCGCCGCGCTCGAACAATTGCTGATGCAACTCTTCCTCGAGTTTCGCGATCTGCATGCTGAGCGCCGGTTGCACGATATTCATACGCTTGGCCGCGCGGGTGACCGAGCCGTCTTCGAATAGCGCGATGAAATATTGAATCTGCCTCAGGTCCATGGGTGTGCTCGATCAGGGTTCGCGCTGTCATCGATTTTGATACCGGCTGGCGCGCTTATCAATTCCAGGTGCTGGTGTGGCCCCTGTTCGCATGCGCCAGTCTCGCCGATCAGCCGCCGGAAGCCCCGTTGCGGTGCCGCTAGACACGGTCGCTGCTATTAGTACTCGGGACGCTGTACTCAGTCATCAGGGATAACACGGGCATCAGAACAAATGATGCCGCGGATCAAAAAACAGTATTAGAAGTTATACGCCGTTTTCCCTACGCTACGTCAAATCCACTGTGCGCTCGCAGACCACAAAGCGGGCGGACATCGACACGAGACATGGAGACGTAGATGACCACTGGCGGTACCGATTCCCTCGATCCGACGGTTGCGGCGCGCGCCGCAGCGCGTCCCGCCCGCTCGCTGCGAAGCTGGCTCGAGCACCTGTCGGCGAGCGGACGGGTCGCGACCATCGACAAGCCCGTCGCGCTCGAACACGAACTCGCGGCCATCGCGAAGAAGCTGGACGGCTCGCGCGCCGCCGTGTTCCTGCAGCCGGGCGGCCATGCGATTCCGGTGGTCAGCGGTTTCATGTCGAGGCGCGCGTGGATTGCCGAAGCGATGGGCGCAAGCGAGGACCAGCTGCTGCCACGCTTTCGCGAAGCCGCCGAGCATCCGCTCGCGTGGCGGGACGTGCCGGCGCATACCGCGCTGTGCCAGCAGGTCGTCCATACCCAGGGGATCGATCTGCACAAGCTGCTGCCCATTCCGACCCATAGCGAACACGATAACGGCCCGTACATTACCGCCGGTCTCGTGATTGCGCGCAATCCGCGTACCGGCATTCAGAACGTGTCGATCAACCGGATCCAGGTGCATGGATCGGACCGCATGGCGATTCTTTTGCTGCCGCGCCATCTGTACGCGTTTCACCGAGCCGCGGAAGCCGCGGGAGAGCCGCTCGACGTCGCCGTGGTGATTGGCGTCGATCCGCTGACGATGCTTGCCTCGCAGGCGATTACGCCGATCGATCATGATGAGTTGGAGATCGCAGGCGCGCTGCATGGCGAGCCGCTGCCGGTCGTGAAATGCGTGAGCAACGGCGTTCACGTGCCGGCCTTCGCGGAGATCGTGATCGAAGGGCGCATCCTGCCGAACGTGCGCGAGCCGGAAGGCCCGTTCGGCGAGTTTCCCAAGTATTACAGCGCGCAAGAGGCGCGCGAGGTGATCCAGGTGACGGCGCTCACGCATCGGACCCAGCCGATTTATCACACCATTGTGCCCGCCGAAATGGAGCATCTGCTGCTCGGCGCGATTCCGCGCGAGGCAACGTTGCTCTCGCATCTGCAACGCAGCCATCCGGGTGTAAAGGACGTGCATCTTTCGGTGGGCGGTGTGTGCCGTTATCACCTGTGGGTCCAGTTCGACAAGAAGCGCGAAGGGGAAGCGAAGAACGTGATCCTGTGTGCGTTCGGCGCGCATTACGACATCAAGCAGGTGGTGGTGGTCGATACCGATGTGGATGTTCACGACCCCGCTGAAATCGAATGGGCCATCGCCACGCGCTTTCAGGCCGATCGCGATCTCGTCGTGATCGAAGGCGCGCAGGGCTCGCCACTCGATCCGTCGACCACGGTGGGCCAGGCGGACGACGCCCCCCCGCATCTGCAAGGCATCAGCGCGAAGATGGGGTTGGACGCGACGAGGCCGGTCGTCTATCCGTCCCACGTATTTACGCGCGTGCGTATTCCGGGACAGGACGAAGTGGATCTGGACGCGCTCGTGGCAGGCGATAACGCGGCGTTCGATACCTATCTGGATGACGGTCATGCCTGAAAAGCGTGAGCGGATCGTCGTCGGCATCTCAGGCGCGAGCGGCGCGCTGATTGGCGTGCGCCTGCTCGCCGCGCTGCGCCGCCTCGGCACGCATGAGACGCACCTGATCGTCTCGGCGTCCGGCGCGGTGACGGCGGCTCAGGAACTGGGCGTGACGCGTGTCGATCTTGAAGGCCTCGCCGATGTGGTCTACAACGTGCGCGATATCGGCGCGGCCGTGGCGAGCGGTTCGTTCATCACGGCGGGCATGGTGATTGCGCCGTGCTCGATGAAGACGCTCGCAGGCGTGGCCAACGGTTTCGCCGACAACCTGCTCACGCGCGCTGCTGACGTGATGCTGAAGGAGCGCCGCCGACTGGTTCTCGTCGCGCGCGAAACGCCGCTCAATCTCGCGCACTTGCGCAACATGACGCTCGCCACCGAGATGGGCGCAATCGTGATGCCGCCGGTGCCCGCGTTCTACGCGCATCCGAAGACGATCGAGGACGTGGTCGATCACACGGTCGGCCGGATTCTGGATCTGTTCGGCATCGAGCACCGCGAGATCGCCCGGCGGTGGAACGGACTCGCCGATGAATTCGCCGGCCGCCGCGAGGGAGCTGACGAATGAACCAGCGAGACATGACCAACTCAGGCAATGCTGCGACCGCGGAGGTCGAACCCCTGCGCGACGAAGGCGTAAAGCGTGCAGAGGGCTACGTTGGCCGCCCGATGGAGCGTCTCGAAGACCCCGCCATCCTCACCGGCCGTGGCCGTTACGGCGACGATCTCGGCATCAAACCCGGCACGCTGCATGCGGCGATTCTGCGCTCGCCGCATGCGCATGCGGAAATCGTTGCGATCCATACTGAAGCCGCGTCGAAACTGCCCGGTGTGCGCGCGATCCTCACGCGTGAGGATGTGCGCGCATGGTCGCGGCCCTTCGTAGTGGGTGTGAAATCGCAGATGGAGCAGTGGGCGCTCGCGATGGACCGCGTGCGATATGTCGGCGAACCTGTCGCGGTGGTACTGGCGGAGTCGCGTGCCATCGCCGAGGACGGACTCGATCTTCTCAAGGTCGAATACGCCACGCTCGATCCGGTCACGTCCATCGAACAGGCGGCGAGCGAAGAGTCAACGGTGCTGCATGAAAAGCTCGGCACCAATGTAATCAGCGACCGCAGCTTCCGCTATGGCGATCCCGAAGCCGCGTTCGAAAAAGCGCCGCATCGCGTGAAACTGCTCGCGCATTATCCGCGCAATACCTGCGCGCCGATCGAATGCGGCGTGGTCATCGCCGAATATCTCGCGGGCGACGAAGGCTACGACGTTACGTCGAATTTCATGGGGCCGTTCTCGCTGCACGCGGTGATGGCGATGGCGCTAAACGTGCCGGCCAATCGTCTGCGTCACAAGGCGCCGCGCGATTCGGGCGGCAGCTTCGGCGTGAAGCAGGCGGTGTTTCCGTATGTCGTGCTGATGTGCCTTGCCTCGCGCAAGGCTGGCGCGCCGGTGAAGTGGGTCGAGGACCGGCTCGAACATCTGAGCGCGGCGACGTCGGCGACGGCCCGCCTGTCGACGCTCGAGGCGGCTGTCGAAAGCGACGGCCGTATTACCGCGCTCTCCTACGATCAACTCGAAGATTGCGGCGGCTATCTGCGCGCGCCGGAACCGGCGACGTTCTACCGGATGCATGGCTGCCTGACAGGCGCGTATGCCATCGACAACCTGCTGGTGCGCAACCGGATCGTGCTGACCAATAAGACGCCCACGGGTCTCGTGCGGGGCTTCGGCGGCCCGCAGGTTTACTTCGCGCTCGAACGACTGATGCAACGCATCGCGCTCGAGTTGAAGCTAGATGTGCTCGACGTCTATCGTCGCAATTTCGTCGCCGCCGATGCGTTCCCATATCGCGCCGCAGCGGGCGCCCTGCTCGACTCGGGCAACTATCAGGAGGCGCTGCGCCGTGCGCTGGCCGAAGGCGGCTACGACCAACTGCGCGCCCGCCGCGAGGCGGCGCGCAAGGAAGGGCGGCTGTACGGCATCGGCTTCGCGGCGATCGTGGAGCCCTCCGTGTCGAACATGGGCTATATCACGACGGTGATGCCGGCCGACGCGCGCAGGAAGGCCGGCCCGAAGAGCGGCGCCATCGCGAGCGCGACGGTCAGCGTCGATCTGCTAGGCGGCGTGGTGGTGACGATCGCGTCGACGCCCGCAGGCCAGGGGCATATGACCGTGTGCGCGCAGGTGGTCGCCGATGTGCTCGGCGTCTCGCCGCAAGACGTGGTCGTCAATGTCGAGTTCGATACGCATAAGGACGCGTGGTCGGTGGCGGCGGGCAATTATTCGAGCCGCTTTGCCGGCGCGGTCGCGGGCACCGTGCATCTGGCGGCCGTGCGCGTACGCGACAAGGTCGCGCGCATCGTATCGAAGCAGTTGGGTTGCCCGCCGGAAGATGTCCGCTTCGAAGGCGGCCGCATTTACGCGAAGGGTGCGGAGGACCGCGCGCAGCCGTTCGGCCGCGTTGCCGCCAATGCGCCGCACTGGGCGCCCGCGCTGTTGCCGAAAGGCGAGGAGCCGGGCCTGCGCGAGACCGTGTTCTGGAATCCGCCGAACATGGCGGCGCCGGACGAGAACGATCGGATCAACACGTCGGCGGCTTACGGTTTTGCCTTCGACCTATGCGCGGTGGAAGTGGACCGCGCCACGGGCCGCGTGCGGATCGACCGATACGTCACCGCGCACGACGCCGGCACGCTGCTGAACCCCGCGCTCGCCGACGGCCAGATTCGCGGCGCGTTCGCGCAAGGTCTCGGCGCGGCGTTGATGGAGGAATTCCGCTATGGCGTGGATGGCAGCTTCCAGTCGGGCACGCTCGCCGACTATCTGATGCCGACCACCTGCGAAGTGCCCGATCCGGTGATCGTTCACCTGGAAACGCCGTCGCCGTTCACGCCGTTGGGCGCGAAAGGACTCGGCGAGGGCAACAACATGAGCACGCCGCCGTGCATCGCGAATGCGGTTGCGGACGCGCTCGGCGTCGAGGATATCCGTTTGCCTCTGACGCCTTCGAAAGTCATGGCGCTCATCGGCATCGACGACCCCGCGCCATCGCGTCCCGAGTTGCGTGACACGCCATCGGCGAAACCGGCGATGCCCGGCGGCGGCAAGGCGCTGACCGCGCAAGGCAGCGTCGATTTGCCGGCATCGCCCGAAGCGATTTTCGCCGTGCTGCTCGATCCGCAGGCACTCGCCAAAGTGATACCGGGTTGCCACGCGCTCGAAGCCGAAGGCTCGAACCAGTATCGCGCCGACGTTACGGTCGGCGTGGGCATGATCAAGGCGCGCTTCGAAGCGAAGATCGGGCTCTCGGAAATCGACGCGCCGCGTCGGCTGCGTTTGGCGGGCGCGGGCATGTCCTCGCTCGGCAGCGCGCGCGGCAGCGGCCTCGTCGAGTTGACGCCGACCCAAGGCGGCACGCGTCTTTCCTACGACTACGAAGCCCAGGTGTCGGGCAAGGTCGCGGCCGTCGGCGCACGCATGCTCGAAGGGGCGGCCAAGGTCGTGTTGCGGCAACTGTTCGAGTCGCTTGGGCGCCAGGCCGCGGGCAAACCGGTGCAAAGCGGAGGCGGGTGGTTATCGCGGTTGCTCGCACGTTTGAGGAGACAGGCATGAAACCCGCACCGTTCGATTATCTGCGCGCGATGACCACGCAGGACGCGCTCGACGCGCTCGCGCAAAACGGCGAAGACGCCCGCGTGCTGGCCGGCGGGCAGTCGCTGATGGCGGTGCTCAACATGCGGCTCGCGCAGCCGCGCATGCTGGTCGATATCTCGCGCACGGACGAACTGAACGCCGTGCGCATCGAGAACGAAGCAGGCCGGCTGATCGTGGGCGCGGCCGCCACGCAGGGCAGCGTCGAATGGCGCGCGTCGCTGCGCGACGAAGTGCCGCTGCTGGCGATGGCATTCCCGCACATTTCGCACTTTCAGATTCGCAATCGCGGCACCGTCTGCGGCTCGATTGCACACGCCGACCCGAGCGCGGAACTGCCCCTTGTGCTGGCGGCGCTCGGTGGCGACGTGACATTGCGCTCGAAAAGGAAGAAGCGTGTCCTGAAGGCCGAGGAATTCTTCCAGGGGATGTTGATGACCGCGCGCGCGCCGGACGAACTGGTCGAAGCGGTGAGCTTCCCGCTGAAGAAGCCCGGCGAACGCTACGGCTTCACCGAATTCTCCGCACGTCATGGCGATTTCGCGATGGTCGCCTGCGCGGCGGTGGTGAGGAGCGACTCGATCCGCCTGGCGGTGGGCGGCGTCGCGGATCGGCCGGTGGTCGAACAATGGCCGCGTTTGCGCGGCGAAGCGCTACGCAGTGCATTGAACGATTTCAGCTGGAAGCTGGGCGCGCAGGACGACGCGCATATTAGCGCGACATATCGCCGGCATCTGGTCCGGCAACTCGGATGGCGCGTGATCGAGGAGGCAAAGTAAAGTGAGCAACACGTCTGGAGACAACCTCATGCGGCAGGGCGAGCGGCAGTGCATCACGCTGACGCTCAATGGCCGCGAACGCAGCGGCTACTGCGAGCCACGCGAACTGCTGTCGGATTTCATCCGTCACGAACTGGGCGCGACCGGCACGCATGTCGGTTGCGAACATGGCGTCTGCGGCGCGTGCACGGTACACATCGACGGCGTCGCAGGGCGTTCTTGCCTGATGCTGGCGGCGCAGGCGCAAGGGCGTCGCATCGATACGGTCGAGGGCCTCGCGCCCGATATGGTGCTCGGAGATCTGCAGCAGGCGTTTCAACGCCATCACGCGTTGCAATGCGGCTTCTGTACGGCCGGCATTCTGATGTCGTGCGCGGACTATCTGAAGCGCGTGCCCGATCCCACCGAAGCGCAGGTGCGCGACATGCTCTCGGGCCATCTGTGCCGCTGTACCGGCTACACGCCAATCGTCGCCGCAGTGTTGGACGTGGCGGCGAGACGTAAGGCGGGCAAGCCGGCCGGTGAGACCGTGGAGGCCGCTCATGCTTGATCTCGGCCGAACCTATCTGCAAAGCGTAGAGCGCAGTCCGAACACGCTCGCTATCGTCGATGGCGAGCTGACGCTGACCTATGCGCAATGGCATCGCATCATTGTGAACGTCGCCGAAGGCCTGCGCGAACTGGGCCTCGCGCACGGGGACCGGCTCCTCGTCGTACTGCAAAACCGCTGGGAAATGGCAACTTTGCATTGGGCCTGCCAGTTCGCCGGCATTGTGATCGTGCCGTTGAACTGGCGCGCGAAGCCTGACGAACTCGATTACTGCGTGACCGATGCCGGCGTGAAGGCGATCGTCTATGAACCGGTCAGTGCCGACGCTGTCACGCACAGCACGGCTGCGCAAAATGTGCCGCGCATCGGGCTCGACGACGCGCAAGGCAGCACCGCCCCATTCGCAACACTGCTTGTCGAGCGCTCGCATGATGTCAGCATCGAGACCCCTCGCGCGAATGCGGACGACTACTCGCTGATTCTCTACACGTCGGGCACGACAGGTAAGGCCAAAGGCGTGCCGCGCCGGCACCGCCATGAGCGGGCTGCCGCGCTCGCCCATGTCGCGCAGAACATGTATCGGCATGGCGAACGCACGCTCGGCGTGATGCCGCTGTATCACACGATGGGCGTGCGTTCGCTTCTCTCGATGGCGATGGTTGACGGCGTGTTCGTTTGCACACGCCGCTGGAACGCGCGACTCGCGCTCGATTCAATCGCTCAGTATCAGATCAGCTGCCTTTATCTGGTGCCGACGCTTTATCACGATCTGCTGGCCGATCCGGCTTTCGCGGAGATCGACACGACGTCGGTCAAAAAGCTCGGCTTTGCCGGCGCACCGATGAACGACGGATTGCTCAAGCGGCTCTCTGCTGCGTTCAAGCCCGAACTGTTCGTCAATCACTACGGCTCCTCAGAGGTCTATACCTTCAGCATCGATCAGGACGCAACTCAGAAGCCGGGCAGTGCAGGCCGTGCCGGCATCAATACGCGCCTGCGTGTCGTGAAGCTCGATGCGCAATCGCCAGAGGATCTCGCGCAGCCTGGCGAAGAAGGGCAGATCATCGCGGACCTGCTCGGCGACGAGGCTTTCGAAGGCTACTGGAATCGCCCCGACGCCAACGCCAGGTCATTGCGCGACGGCTGGTATTTTACCGGCGACACCGGCTTCTTCGATGTCGAAGGCGACCTGTATGTGTCCGGACGCGTCGACGACATGATCATTAGCGGCGGCGAGAACATTTCGCCGGTCGACATCGAATCGGTGCTGTCTCTGCATCCCGCCGTCGACGATGTGGCGGTGGCAGGCGTGAAAGACGAGCGGTGGGGCCAACGGGTCGTCGCCTTCGTCAAACGCCGCCAGTTCGTCGATGCCGAAACGCTCGATGCTTATTGCCGCACCTCCAATCTCGTCAACTTCAAGCGGCCGCGCGAATACGTCTTCGTCGACGACATTCCGAAATCGCCGGTCGGCAAGGTCTTGCGCCGCAAGCTGTCCGCGGGCGAGTACGAACGCGACGAACGTGGTCATCCTAACGATGGTAAGGACTGCGACCAAAGCCGCACCAGCGGCGAATTCATTGCCACACACACGGAAACTACCAAGGAGTAACTCCATGACCGACTTGATCCACCGCGGCCAGACCCTGCTAGAAGAACTCGACGGCTTTTCGATCGAGATCGACGGCGAACGCGAGCGCGCCGACATCATTCTGCATCGGCCGCCATTTAACGTGATTTCGATGCACGCACGCGACCAGTTGCGCGCGGCCTTCGAAGCGCTCGACGAAGACGAGCGCGTGCGCGTGATCGTCGTGCGCGCCCAGGGTGAACACTTCTCGAGCGGCGGCGACATCAAGGGTTTCCTCGAGGCATCGCCGGAACACGTGTCCAAACTCGCGTGGAATATCGCGGCGCCCGCGCGCTGCTCGAAGCCGGTGATCGCCGCCAATCGCGGTTTCTGCTTCGGCGTGGGTTTCGAACTGTCGCTCGCGTGCGATTTCCGCATTGCCACCGACACCACCTTCTACGCGCTGCCGGAACAGAAGCTCGGCCAGATCCCGGGGTCGGGCGGCTCGGCGCGCTTGCAGCAGATGGTCGGCATCGGCCGAACCAAGGACATCGTCATGCGCTCGCGCCGCATTCCGGGCAAGCAGGCCTACGACTGGGGTATCGCGGTGGAGTGCGTGGCCGATGAACAACTCGAAGCCGCGACCGACGCGTTGGTGGACGAACTGCGGACCTTCTCGCCGCTCGCGCAACGCACCGCCAAGAAGCTGCTGAACGATACCGAAGATGCGCCGCTCTCGATCGCGATCGAACTCGAAGGGCATTGCTATAGCCGTCTGCGCACGTCCGACGATTTCCGCGAGGGCGTCGAAGCGTTTCATGCCAAACGCAAGCCGGTTTTTCGCGGCAGTTGAACGGCACCAGGCAGAACGTAGCCGCAACAGACAGTAGCGAATAGAAGACCGAAGGAGACAAAGCATATGGAGCGTTTCGATTACGTGATCGTGGGCGGTGGATCGGCCGGATGCGTGCTTGCGCACCGGTTGTCGGCGGTACCGTCGTTGCGCGTCGCGTTGATCGAGGCGGGCAAGGATACGCCGCCGGGTGCGGTGCCTGCGGCGATTCTCGACAGCTATCCCATGCCCGTTTTTTGTGGCGACACGTACATCTGGCCGGAGCTCAAAGCGAGCGCGACCCGAGCGGCCGCGCCGCGCGTGTATGAGCAAGGCCGCGTGATGGGTGGCGGATCGAGTATCAACGTGCAATCGGCCAATCGCGGCCTGCCGCGCGACTACGACGACTGGGCCGCGAATGGCGCGACCGGCTGGGCGTGGCAGGACGTGCTGCCCTATTTCCGCAAGCTTGAACGCGATGTGGATTTCCCGGAAGGGGAATTGCACGGCAGCGATGGGCCGGTGCCTATTCGCCGTATCCTTGAGGACGACTGGCCGCCGTTCTGCCATGCGTTTGCCGACGGGATGCGCAAAAATGGCTTCGCCAGCTTGCAGGACCAGAACGGCGAGTTCGGTGACGGGTACTTTCCGAGCGCATTCTCGAATCTCGACGACAAGCGCATCTCGACCGCCATCGCCTATCTCGATGCGCACACGCGCAGGCGCCGCAATCTGCACATCTATCCGGAGTTGCGCGTCGAGCGCATCGTGATGGAAGGGATGGTCGCGCGCGGTGTGGTGGCTGTGGCGCATGACGGTGCCCGCGTGCGCCTGGAGGCGAATGAAGTCGTGCTGTGTGCCGGCGCGTTGCAATCGCCGGCGCTGCTGATGCGAGCCGGCGTCGGTGCGAGCGATGAACTGCGCGCGCTCGGCATCGATTGCATGGTCGATCTGCCGGGCGTGGGGCGTAATCTTCAGGATCATCCGTCGCTGACCTTCTGCCATTTTCTCGAGCGACGTTATCGCATGCCGTTGTCGCGGCGCCGCGCGAGCATGACGGCCGCGCGTTTCACCTCGGGCGTTCAAGGGTGCGATGCGTCCGATCTGTATCTGTCGAGCGCGACGCGTGCCGCATGGCATGCGCTCGGCAACCGGCTGGGGCTGTTCTTTCTCTGGTGCAACCGCCCGTATTCACGGGGCCGTGTGCAACTTGTTTCGCCCGACGCCGCGGTGCCGCCGCGCGTCGATCTGAATCTGCTAGATGATCCACGCGATGTCGCGCGCCTCGCTTTCGGCGTACGCGTGCTGACGACAATCGTCGAGGCCTCGGGGCTCGGTCACGATCCACGCGATTTTTTTCCCGCGGCATTTTCACCACGGGTCAAGGCGCTTAGCCGCGTCGGAACCCTCAATGCCGCGCTGACCTCCGTGCTCGGCGTGCTGCTGGACACACCGGCGCCGATCCGGCGGGCGCTGATTGAACGCTTTTTCACGCGAGGCCAGAAAATGTCCGCACTGCTTGCCGATGAGCACGCGCTGGAGACATTCATTCGCGGCAATGTGTTCGGCGTATGGCACGCGAGCGGCACCTGCAAGATGGGCGACGTGAACGACGCCATGGCCGTGACCGACGACGCGGGCCGCGTGCATGGCGCGCAGGGCTTGCGGGTCGTCGATGCGTCGCTGATGCCGCGGCTGCCGTCCGCGAATACGAATATCCCGACCATCATGATGGCCGAAAAGATCGCCGACGCGATGCTCGCGCGATGCTACCCAAGGTCCGCGTCGAGCACGACGTCGCTTCCGGTATCCGGTCGATAAAGTTTTACACCACCAAGAGCACGCCACCCAGAACGTGCCTTAAAACGGGACGATCAAAAGACGGCCCGCTGAAATTCAAGGAGATGACGAATGTCGGTAGCAGCGCAGAATCGCGCCGCCTTGCCCGCGGTAGACCAGCGGCAAGTGATCGGTGCAGTAGTGGCCTCGTGCCTCGGTTGGGCACTCGATTTGTTCGACCTGTTTGTCTTGCTGTTCGTCGCACCGGTAGTTGGACGACTGTTTTTTCCATCTGAACACGCGATGCTGTCGCTCGCCGCGGTCTATGCATCGTTTGCCGTGACACTACTGATGCGCCCGCTGGGCTCCGCATGGTTCGGCTCCTACGCGGACCGGCACGGACGCAAGGGCGCGATGATCACTGCCGTGGTCGGCGTGGGTCTCTCGACGGCAGCCTTCGGCTTGCTGCCGACGGTCGCGCAAGTCGGCCTGATCGCGCCGATTCTGTTCCTGATCCTGCGTTTGGTACAAGGCGTGTTCGTCGGCGGGGTGGTCGCGTCGACGCACACCATCGGCACCGAATCGGTCGCGCCTAAATATCGCGGCGCCGTGTCGGGGCTGATTGGTGGTGGCGGGGCGGGACTCGGCGCATTGCTGGCATCGCTCGCGTATCTGGCGATGTCGGCGATCTTCCCGGGCGACCTGTTCGACGTGTGGGGCTGGCGCTGCATGTTCTTCACCGGCATTGTCAGCTCGATTCTCGGCTTGTTCGTCTTCAGCCGCCTGGAAGAGTCGCCGCTGTGGAAGAAGCTCGCCGCCGAGAAAGCCGCCAAGGCCGCAGCGCAGAACACCGGTGCGCCGGTCGAGGTCGTCCGCTCGCCGATCCGCACGCTGTTTTCACGCGACTATCGTTCGGTCCTGTTCGTCAATCTGCTGCTGACGATCGGCGGCGGTAGCGGTTATTACCTCACGTCCGGCTACCTGCCGACCTTCCTCAAGGTGGTAAGCCACGCACCAAACGGCGCCGCGGCGGCAATTCTGATGATCTGCAGCGTCGCGGTGGTCATCGCGTCCATCGCGGCGGGACATCTGAGCACCTTCATCGGACGCAAGAGCGCGTTCGTCTGGATCGGCCTGATTCGCCTCGTCGCGCTGCCTGCGCTGTTTCTGCTGCTGCCCACCGCGCAAAGCATCACGGTAGTCGGCGTCTACGCGGTGATTCTGAGTGCGCTCGGCAGCGCCGGCTACGCGCCGATTCTGATCTTCCTGAACGAGCGCTTTCCGACCGCGATTCGCGCGACCGGCACGGGACTGTCATGGAACATTGGCTTCGCGATCGGCGGGATGATGCCGACCGCCGTCTCGCTGGTGTCCAAAACCGCCAGCCAGTTGCCGATGACGCTCGCGATCTTCGTCGCGGCGATCAGCGTGCTTTTCCTGGTGGGGGCGTTCATCGTGCCGGAGACGCGCGGCAAGCTCGACGACGACGCCACCCGTGAGCCGGCCTAATGCATTTCATTCAGCGGGCGCGAAAGCGCGCCAGCATCTTTCAGATATAGGAGACATCAATGAAGTACGACGAGGACGTCCGCGCGCGCTCATACAAGTTTCGCGAGGACTATGTCGCGGACACGCCACGGTGGTATCGCGGTGAAATGCACCTTGCCTTTACGCTGCTCTTCACGGGTGGAGTGATCGCGTATTGTCTCACGCGGCTTCATGCGCCCACGCTTGCCGAATGGCTCGCGGTGATTCCGCTCTTTCTGTTTGGCAACTGGGCGGAGTGGGCTGCGCATCGCTACGTGCTGCACCGCCCGACGAAGTACTTCAGCATGATCTACAAGCGGCACTGCGCGGTCCATCACCGGTTCTTCACGCACGTCACGCTCGAATACAAGGGTCAGCGGCACTGGCGCGCCTTGTTGTTTCCGCCGTTTGCGCCGGTTGCGTTTGTGCTGGCCGCAGTGCCGTTCGCGCTCCTCATGGGTTATGTGTTTTCGCGCAATGCGGGGTATATCGCGCTGTTCACGATGGCGGCGTACTACCTGATGTACGAGGGTCTGCACACACTGTCGCACGTCACGGACAGCCCGTTGCTCGACCGCGTTCCGTTCGTCAATACGGTGCGGCGCCTGCATGTCACGCACCACGATCCGGAGCTGATGGCGACGCAAAACTTCAACCTGACGTTTCCGATCTGCGACACGCTGTTCGGCACGCGCAGGGATGTAGCGCCATTGAAATCGACCAGACCCACGATGCAATGACGTCAGCGCCAGCATGTGCGGTACCTGCTGACTGAAAAAACATTGCGAGCGGGCCAGCGTTAGCCACCCGGGTATGACAAGGCTAGCGGGCCCGCTCTACAGGGGGTGCATAAGCTATCTTCTGCTCTTCATAGAGACGGTAAATGAGTTCAAGCATTTCCCGAATGTCTCGCGATTCGTCGAGCGCGCGCGTGCTCATGATGATCGGAGACACCAGAGTCGGGTCGTCCAGTTCCCGGTAGCTCACATCGTCTCGCTTCAAGCCATAAACGCTGCTGGGCACAATGGAAATGCCTTCGCCCGCTGCGACGAGTCCCAGCGCGATCTGCAATTCTCGCACCTCATAGATCCGGCGAGGCTTCAACGCCCGGTCCTGGAATGCCGCAAGTACCTGATCGGCGTAACTCGGGCGCGGCGTCTTCGGGAAGATGATCAGCGTTTCGTTGACCAGGTCGCGCAGCGCGATGACGGGTTTGGCGACTGAAAGCGGATGGCCTTCCGGAAAGGCCACGATCATCTTCTCTTCGCGAAGGATCACCCGACGGATGTTCGCGTCTTCATGTCGGATGCGTCCAAAGCCCACATCGATTCGACCGTCCTTCAGCGCTCTGATCTGGTCCATCGTCGACATCTCGTGCAGGCTCAGCTCGACCGTGGTGTTTTCGTCGCGAAAGCGCCGTATGATCTTCGGCAGCATCCCATACAACGTCGAACCCACGAAGCCGACCGAGAGACTGCGCTCGATGTTGCCCACGCGCCGCGTCATCGATTCCAGGTCTGCGGTCTGAGACAGCAACTGGGCAGCATGAGAATAAAAAAACTTACCTGTCTCCGTTAGCTTCAGCGGGCGCGAGTTGCGCTCCAGCAACTGCACGCCCAGCGACTCTTCGAGCTGTTGAATCTGACGGCTTAGAGGTGGTTGCGCGATGTTCAGTCGCTGCGCTGCGCGCGTGAAATTGCGCTCTTCGGCCACCGCGACGAAATATCGTAGATGCCGCAGTTCCATTTCAATACCTCGTGGATATAGACCGATACTAAAACAGTGTTGGACGGGGCTTTCGGCCGTCCATTATCCTGCATTCAACCTCTTCTTCCGCACTCGATTATACCTTCTGGACATACAGGCGTCGATGCGGACCGAGGGTTAACCCCACAGAAGACAGAGAGTTTCAGGAGCAGACATGAGTGCCAAAGTGTTCGATACGAAGGAAGTGCAGGACCTGCTGAAGGCTGCTGCGAACCTTGGAAGCCAGCATGGCAATGCGCGCGCAAAGCAGATCGTCAATCGCCTGCTGGGCGACCTGTTCAAAGCGATCGACGACCTCGATATGACGCCCGACGAAATCTGGGCCGGTGTCCACTACTTCAACAAGCTTGGCCAAGATGGCGAAGCTGCGCTCCTCGCAGCCGGTCTCGGCTTGGAAAAGTACCTCGACATCCGCATGGACGCCGAGGACAAGGCGGCAGAAATCACCGGCGGCACGCCGCGGACCATCGAAGGTCCGCTGTATGTTGCCGGTGCGCCAGTGCGCAATGGCGTCTCGAAGATCGACGTCGATCCGGACGAGGATGCAGGTCCGCTGGTGATCCGCGGCACCGTGACCGCTCCGGACGGCAAGCCCGTCGCAAATGCAGTGGTCGAGTGCTGGCACGCCAACTCAAAGGGCTTCTACTCGCACTTCGATCCGACCGGCGCCCAGAGCGGATTCAACCTGCGCGGTGCGGTGAACACCGATGCCGATGGCAAATATGAATTCCGCACGCTGATGCCGGTCGGCTACGGTTGCCCGCCGGATGGCGCGACGCAACAGCTGTTGGACTTGCTGGCACGGCATGGCAACCGTCCCGCACATGTGCATTTCTTTGTCACGACCGACAAATACCGCAAGCTGACGACGCAAATCAACATCGAGGGCGACCCGCTGATCTGGGATGACTTCGCGTACGCCACCCGCGAGGATCTGATTCCGCACGTGGTCGAGAAGACTGGCGGTACGGCGCTGGGCATGAAGGCCGACGCGTACAGGGAAATCGAGTTCAACATCCAGTTGACTCCGCTCGTTCAGGGCAAGGACAACCAGCTCGTCAATCGTCTGCGCGCGTCAGCCACGGCGTAAGCGCACAACGCGGCGGTCGAGTCATAGCACTGCTGCCGCTCAATTCTCCGCCAGAAACTTTCGACACCGAAGCGCGTGCTCCATCGCCTGGAGCACGCCTAGGGAGAGCACACATGTCTGCCATTATCGACAAAGCCCAGCAACTGGATGAACTGCTTCATACAGCAGTCCAGGATGACAAAGAGAACGGTGTATTCCGTTGCCGCCGCGACATCTTCACGAACGCCGATTTGTTCGAACTCGAGATGAAACATATCTTCGAGAACAATTGGGTCTATCTCGCGCATGAAAGCCAGGTGCCCAACAACAACGACTACTACACCACGTGGATTGGCCGTCAGCCGGTCGTCATCACACGCGACAAGACGGGTGAGCTGCACGCGGTCATCAATGCCTGCGCGCACAAAGGCGCGATGCTGTGCCGCAAAAAACACGGCAACAAGGGCACCTTCACCTGTCCGTTCCATGGCTGGAGCTTTGCGAACACGGGCAAGCTGCTGAAAGTGAAGGATGCGAAAACCACCGAATATCCGGTGCAATTCAATACCAACGGCTCGCACGACCTGAAGAAAGTCGCGCGCTTCGAGAGTTACCGGGGATTTCTGTTTGGCAGCCTCAACCCGGACGTGCTGCCGCTCGAGGACTACCTTGGGCAGACGAGGGTGATCATCGACCAGATCGTCGATCAGGCCGCAAACGGACTGGAGGTATTGCGCGGCAACTCCTCGTATATCTACGACGGCAACTGGAAGATGCAGATGGAGAACGGTTGCGACGGCTACCACGTCAGCACCGTGCACTGGAATTACGCGGCGACCATGGACCGTCGCAAAGTCGACGGCACCAAGGCGGTGGATGCCAACAGCTGGAGCAAGTCGGTGGCCGGCGTGTATGGGTTCGACCACGGTCACATCCTGCTGTGGACCAAGACGATGAACCCCGAAGTACGTCCGGTCTATCGATACCGCGACGAAATCCAGGCACGCGTTGGCGAAGTCGAGGCGGACTTCATCGTCAATCAGACGAGAAATCTGTGCCTGTACCCGAACGTGTTCCTGATGGACCAGTTCAGTACCCAGATCCGGGTGATTCGGCCAATCAGCGTAGACAAGACCGAAGTCAGCATATTCTGCTTCGCCCCCAAGGGCGAGAGTGCCGCCGACCGCGCTACCCGCATCCGCCAATACGAAGACTTTTTCAACGTCTCGGGAATGGGCACCGCCGACGACCTTGAAGAGTTTCGCGCCTGTCAGGCGGGCTATGCCGCCACCACCGCGTTGTGGAACGACCTGTCGCGAGGCGCGCCGTTGTGGGTCGAAGGTCCCGACGCAAACGCGAAAAGAATGGGGCTCAAGCCGCGCATCTCAGGCGAGCGCAGCGAAGACGAAGGCCTGTTTGTCTGTCAGCACGAGTACTGGGTTCATGTGATGCGCGATGCACTGAAGAAGGAACAAGGGGAGGCACTGGCATGAGTTTCGATTACCAGAAAATCTGCGCCGCGTTGTATCGCGAAGCGCGCCTGCTCGATGACCGTCAATGGGATGACTGGCTTGCTTGCTATGCGGAGGACGTCACGTACTGGATGCCGGCGTGGGATGACGACGACCAGCTTACCGACGATCACGAGAGTCAGATCTCGCTGATGTATTACCCGGATCGTGCGGGCCTGGAAGATCGCGTGTTTCGCATCAAGACCGAACGCAGCGGTGCGTCGATGCCTGAACCGCGTACCAGTCACAACGTCACCAATGTGGAAGTGCTGGCCGAGCGCGAGAACGAAGTCGACGTGCGCTACAACTTCAACACGCTCAGCCACCGCTACAAAGCGACTGACCAGTTCTTCGGCACGATGTTCGTCACGCTGCGAAAAGCCGGTGACGAGCTGTTGATTTCGTATAAGCGAATCATGCTGAAAGACGATTACATCCGCCAGGTGCTGGACGTCTATCACGTTTGATATTGCATATCGGTGGGAACAGGAAGTACAGGAGGCGAGATGTCCAGCTACAACGTTGCACTTAATTTCGAAGACGGCGTGACGCGTTTCGTCACATGCAAGGCGGGCGAGAAAGTGCTCGATGCCGCTTTTCGCGCCAAGATCAATCTGCCGATGGACTGCTCCGATGGTGTCTGCGGCACGTGCAAGTGCCGCGCCGAGAGCGGCACTTACGACCTTGGCGACGATTACATCGACGACGCGCTGAGCGAAGATGAGAAGGCCAGCGGCCTCGTGCTCACCTGCCAGATGGTGCCGCAAAGCGATTGCGTCATTGCAGTGCCCGCATCTTCCACCACATGCAAGACCGAACAGAGCAAGTTTGCTGCGACTGTATCGAAGGTGCAGCCGCACAACGATGCGGCCATCGTGCTGGGACTGGACGTGGACGCAAACGCGCCGGTATTCCTGCCCGGCCAGTACGTCAATATCGACGTTCCCGGCAGCGCGCAGCACCGTTCGTATTCTTTTTCATCAGCACCGGGCGAGTCGAAAATCAGTTTCCTGATCAAAAAGATTCCTGGCGGCGTGATGAGCACGTGGCTCGAATCCGCGCAGGCGGGCAATAAAGTGGAACTGACCGGGCCCCTCGGCAGCTTCTATTTGCGCGCGGTCGAGCGGCCGTTGCTGTTTCTCGCCGGCGGTACAGGCCTGGCACCGTTCCTTTCGATGCTCGAAGTGCTGGCTCGTGCGAAATCTCAGCAGAAGATTCATCTGATCTACGGCGTAACGCGCGACCTCGACCTCGTACAGGTGGATGCAATCGACGCCTACGTGGCGAAGTTGCCGAACTTCACTTACAGCACCGTCGTCGCCGATACCGGGTCGAACCATCCGCGCAAGGGTTGGGTAACGCAGCACATGCCCGCAGAAGCCGTCAACGATGGCGACGTGGACGTCTACCTGTGCGGACCACCGCCGATGGTCGATGCGGTGCGCAAGCATTTCGACGACAACGGGGTGAAGCCCAACAGCTTCCACTATGAGAAGTTCACTCCTAACGCAGCGACGAGGGCCGCATGAGCAACCAACGATTTGCTGGCAAGGTGATGGTGGTCACCGGCGCCGCCCAGGGCATCGGTCGCGCGGTCGCGCTTCGCGCGGCCGCCGAAGGCGGCAAGGTGCTCTTCGTGGACCGCGCTGACTTCGTCTCCGAGGTGGCCGCGCAAGCGCAGCGCTCGGACGCAGCAGCGTTTGTCGCCGACCTCGAAACTTACGAAGGCGCCGCGTCGGCGATGGCCTTCGCCGCACGCACCTTCGGCGGCATCGACATTCTGATCAATGGTGTGGGCGGCGCGATTCGCATGCGTCCCTTCGCCGAGTTCGAGCCGGCACAGATCGATGCCGAAATCCGGCGCTCACTGATGCCGACGCTCTACGCCTGCCATGCAGTGTTGCCGCACCTGCTCGAGCGCCGGGGCGGCACAATCGTGAACGTCTCGTCGAATGCGACCCGTGGAATTCGCCGCATACCGTATTCGGCGGCCAAGGGTGGTGTCAACGCGATGACGCAGTCGCTGGCAATGGAATACGCGGAGCACAACATCCGCGTGGTCGCCACCGCGCCGGGCGGGACCGATGCGCCGCCGCGCCGCGTGCCGCGCAACAGCGCGGGCGACACCGAGCAGGAAAAGGCGTGGATGGCCGATGCCGTGAAGCAGGTCACTGAATCAACGTTCTTCAAGCGGTACGGCAGCATCGACGAACAGGTCGCACCGATTCTGTTTCTCGCTTCCGACGAGGCGAGCTATATCACGGGCTCGGTGCTGCCGGTAGCCGGCGGCGACGCGGGCTGAGCCAAACCAGCGCCCGCACCGCAAAGACAATTTAAAACGACCGGACGCGGCAAGTGTCGAGCACACGCTGCCTGGCAGCATGGCTTGGCATGTGCGGTCGCGTTCCTATTGAAGGTGGACTCCATGAACGAACGCAAAGCCATCATTCCCTCGGAAATGGAAGCGGTTTACAAGAACATTCGATACGCACCCGCGATAAAAGTCGGCAACACGATTTACGTGTCCGGGCAGATTGGCCGTGACAAGGCCATGCGACTCGTCGAGGGTCACGAAGCCCAAATCGTGCAGGCATTCGAAAATCTCAAGTCGGTACTGGCCGCGGCAGGCGCATCGCTGAGCGATGTGGTCGACTTGACCACGTTCCACACGGACATGCGCGACCTATCGTTGTTCATGCAGGTGCGCGACCGTTACCTCACGACCGATCCGCTGCCGGCCTGGACCGCAGTGGGAGCGCACATGCTTGGCGGTCAGCCGGGCTACATCATCGAAATCAAGGCCGTGGCTGTAACCGCGACGTAGCCTTCGAACTGCCGCACGCGTGAAAACCCGTACGCGGTGCTCGCGACCAGCGGTTCCCCCTCGCATTCCATCGTACTGAACGTTTCGCCAAGGCCTGTGGGAAGCGGGCGGCCCTATCCCCAAGGTTCGCCAGCTGCAGGACCGAAGCGCGGCGCACGCGCCAGGCAATTGCCGTCAGTCATTCCACACGGACGGAGCGCCAGCGGCGATCGTTGCATCGTCGCCATCAAGCTGCCCTTCGCACTCGTGCTCCGGGTGCTCTATTCTTTATTCAACGTTCAGCGGACGACGTGCGCAGCAGGCGGCGATCTTCCATGCGAGTCACATATCAAAATAGGTATTGATACCGCCAAAAATTTGATTGGAAAGATATCAACCCGCTCCGTACACTGCAGCATTCACATACATTGAGCAACGGCCTTCCGGTGACGCGCATCGCAAAGTCTGGCCACGACAGAGCGAGCGCCGAACACGCTGTCGCCATCCGCTTAATCGTCGAATCGCCGGTCGCGCCGCGCCGGTTCGGTCCAACTGGCCGGTGTTGCGTCCCGGCAGGTGCATCAAGGAAATAGGCATGTCGGAAAAAAAGCGGAAACTGCGCTCAGCTGAATGGTTCGGCACAGCTGACAAGAACGGCTTCATGTATCGAAGCTGGATGAAGAATCAGGGCATTCCCGATCACGAGTTCGACGGTCGGCCGGTCATCGGCATCTGCAACACCTGGTCGGAACTGACGCCGTGCAACGCACATTTTCGCAAGCTCGCCGAGCATGTGAAACGCGGCATCTACGAAGCCGGCGGCTTCCCGGTCGAGTTCCCGGTCTTTTCGAACGGCGAATCGAATTTGCGGCCCACCGCGATGCTCACCCGCAATCTGGCGGCAATGGACGTCGAAGAGGCGATCCGCGGCAATCCGATCGACGCGGTCGTGCTCCTCACCGGTTGCGACAAGACCACGCCCGCGTTGCTGATGGGCGCGGCGAGCTGCGACGTGCCGGCGATCGTCGTGACCGGCGGCCCGATGCTGAACGGCAAACTGGATGGCAAAAACATCGGCTCCGGCACCGCGGTGTGGCAGCTGCATGAATCGCTGAAGGCCGGCGAGATCAACCTGCACCAATTCCTGTCGGCGGAGGCCGGCATGTCGCGCTCCGCGGGCACCTGCAACACGATGGGCACCGCGTCGACGATGGCTTGCATGGCCGAAGCGCTCGGCACGTCGCTGCCGCACAACGCGGCGATTCCGGCTGTCGATTCGCGCCGCTACGTGCTCGCGCATATGTCAGGAATCCGAATCGTCGAGATGGCCCACGAAGACCTCAAGCTGTCGAAGATCCTGACGCGCGAAGCCTTTATGAACGCCATTCGCACCAACGCCGCGATCGGCGGGTCGACCAATGCGGTGATTCATCTAAAGGCGATTGCCGGCCGCATCGGCGTCGATCTCGAGCTCGACGACTGGGTGCGCATCGGACGCGACACGCCGACCATCGTCGACCTGATGCCGTCGGGCCGTTTCCTGATGGAAGAGTTCTATTACGCGGGCGGACTGCCGGCGGTGCTGCGCCGTCTGGGCGAAGCCGACCTCCTTCCGCATCCGGGGGCGCTGACCGTGAACGGCAAGTCGTTGTGGGAGAACGTCAAGGACGCGCCGAACACCAACGACGAAGTCATCCGCCAGCTGGACAAGCCGCTCGTCGCCGATGGCGGCATCCGTGTGCTGCGCGGCAACCTCGCGCCGCGCGGCGCGGTGCTCAAGCCGTCCGCGGCGACGCCTGAATTGCTGAAGCATCGCGGGCGCGCGGTGGTGTTCGAAAATCTGGAGCATTACAAGGCGCGCATCGTCGACGAAGCGCTCGATGTCGACGCCAACTCCGTGCTCGTCCTGAAGAACTGCGGCCCGAAGGGTTATCCTGGTATGGCCGAAGTCGGCAACATGGGGCTGCCGCCGAAGCTGCTGCGTCAGGGCGTGAAGGACATGGTGCGGATTTCCGACGCGCGCATGAGCGGCACCGCTTATGGCACCGTGGTTTTGCACGTGACGCCGGAAGCGGCGGCGGGCGGTCCGTTGGCAGCAGTGCAGGACGGCGACTGGATCGAACTCGATTGCGACGCCGGCACGCTGCATCTGGATATCAGCGACGCGGAACTGGAGCGGCGCATGGCGCAACATGTACCGCTGGCGCCGCAAAGCGGTGGCGGTTACCAGCGGCTATACGTCGATCATGTGCTGCAGGCCGATGAAGGCTGCGACCTTGATTTTCTGGTCGGTTGCCGTGGCGCTGCGGTGCCGCGTCATTCTCACTGACGCTGCTGGCGTCGCGCGATTGCGGGCGCGGTTGACCGCTACGGTCCAGACCACTTAGCCCGCAAGCCGCCACGCGGCGGTGAATCGCAGTTGCAAGCACGACGCCCGCGTTCCAGGCGCGCACCGCGCGACAAAGTGAGCGCATCGGCGAAACATCGCGATGCGCTCGCTCCATCAATTGCTCAAGAGCGACCCGCTTCTGAACGCCTTCGCGCCAGCGATCCGGGCGAACTCCACCCCGGCCGTCGCAAAGCGCGTCAGATGCCGCGCGTACAGCACGCCGGCCACGCTGTTCTTCAGCGTGACGACGCGATCGGTCAACGGGTCGACGATATCGGCGATCGGCTGGCCGGCGTCCACCCACTTGCCCACTTCACAGCGATACACCAGCACGCCGCTCATCGGCGCCACCAGCGGCTCCGCGCCGGCGAGCGGCGTGGCCGCGAACTCGAGCGGCGGCAGCGGCGCGGGCGTGCCTTCAATTGCGCCGCGCAAGGTCAGGTATTCGATGATCGCCTGCGCGTCATGCTCGGCGTACTCATACGACACTTCGCGCTGACCGCGCAGTTCGACCGTGACGGAGATCGAGCCGTTGGGGATCGGGAAGCGCTCACCGTAGCGGGCGCGCAGATCCGACCAGCAAAAGCTGTGGATTTCGTCGAACGGGTTGCCCACCGAATTGAGCGCGAGCAGGGAGGCCTTCGCATCGAGATAGCACGCGAGCGGCTCGACTTCCGGCCACAGGTCCGGGTTCGTGTACAGGTGCATCGCGGCTTCCCAGTCGCAATGCAGGTCGAGCACGATGTCGGCGTCGTACGACAGTTTTTGCAGCGCCAGACGTTGCGATTCGAGTTCGGTCGTGGGCTGTTGCGTGTGGAGTGCTTCACGCATCGCCGCGCGGATCGCGGTGCGGTTCGCGTCGCTGTCGCGGGTCAGGCGCGCCTCGATGACCGGCTGCACCAGCGCCGACAGATCGTGGAAGTTGCGGTTGAAATTCTGCGCGGTATTGGTTTCGAAACGTCCCGTCAAATGGCCGAGAAAGTGCTGGTTCAGGCCGATCGGATTGGCCACCGGCACGATCACGACTTCGCCGCGCAGTTTGCCGGCGGCTTCCAGCGCGGCCAGCTTGCGGCGCAGTGCCCAGGACACGAGCATGCCCGGCAACTCGTCGGCATGCAGCGACGACTGGATGTAGATCTTCTGTCCGCCGCCGGGGCCGTAGTGGAAACTGGTCAGGCTGCGGGCGGTGCCGAGCGTCGGGGCAATCAGCGGATGGGTTTGGGTTTGCATGGTTTTCAGAGCCGCGGCCCGATCTGGCATGCCGCGTTATGTCGTTGATTACAGTGGGAAAGCGTGCTGTTGCGAGAGTTGCCTCGCGTACTGATTCAAGTGCTGCTGGGCACGGGCGCGGCGCTCAGGGCGGGCCGCGCGGCGGCATCGCGATCGCTCGATCTTAGCCGATATGGCGCGCAAATGTCGCTCGCTGCGGCTCGACGGGGCTTTGCAGCGCCTTTGGAGCGTCCTGTGGACCGCGCGGGGCTCGTCGCTGCACTGCCGCCCAAACGAAACGGGCCCCGCAATGGCGGAGCCCGTCTGGCCAGCCGTCGAGCGCGCATGACGCGCGCGAGCCGGGCTTAGCTGCCGTACACGTCGAAGTCGAAGTACTTCTTCTCGAGTTTCTTGTACGTACCGTCCTTGATGATCTCGGCGATCGCCTTGTCCACCTTGGCCTTCAGGTCGGTGTCTTCCTTGCGCATGCCGATGCCCGCGCCGTTGCCGAGAATCTTCGGATCGTCGAGGTTCTTGCCCACGAACTCGAAGCCCGCGCCGCGCGGCGTCTTCAGGAAGCCGATTTCAGCCTGCACCGCGTCTTGCAGTGCGGCGTCCAGACGGCCCGACAACAGGTCGGCGTAGACCTGGTCCTGGTTCTGATACGGCACGACCTTCGCGCCCTTCGGTTCCCAGTAGGTCTTCGCGTAGGTTTCCTGGATCGTGCCCTGTTCGACGCCGACCGTCTTGCCCTTGAGCGACTCAGCCGTCGGCAGGATGCCCGAACCCTTCTTCGCGACGAGGCGCGTCGGCGTGTTGAACAGCTTCGACGAGAACGCGACCTGTTCGGCGCGTTGCGGCGTCATGGACATAGACGACAGCACGCCGTCGAACTTCTTCGCTTTCAGGGCCGGAATCATGCCGTCGAAGTCGTTTTCGACCCACACGCACTTGGCATTCAGGCGCTTGCAGATTTCATTGCCGAGGTCGATATCGAAGCCAACGAGCTTGCCGTCCGAGCCCTTGGACTCGAATGGGGGGTAGCTGGCATCAACGCCAAACCGGATGGTCGACCAATCTTTAGCGTGGGCGCCAATCGAGACGGTGGCAAGCAGAGCAACCGTCAAAGCCGCTAGCAGTTTTTTCACTGTTTAACTCCTCGGTGTAGTTCAAATACGCCCGCGTGCGGTTGTGCCGCTGCGGGACACCCGATGCGACTCGCGATCGGGTTTGGGTTCAAGCCGCTGGCCTGGGCGGCCAGCAGCGCGCGCCAAGCTTACCAGTTCAAAAAAATTGGGTAGCTAGTGAAACACCGGATGGCGGCCGAGGATCGCTTCTAAAGCGCCAATGTGTTGCGGATTCGTGCGCAGCCTCAGCGCCGCGGCGTGGGGTGCCTCGCCCAAGCCTGGCGTCGCGCACACGCTCCTACGCCTTGCCGGGCAACTGCCCGCGCCCACCGCCGACCGCGCCGCACCAAAGTTCGCCCTTGTACAGCATTTCGGCTTCGCTCATGCTGATGTGCGCGCACGCGCCTCCCGAGTCGGCCGCGTTGCGCTGGATGCGCGCCAGCGTGGCGCGGTCCATTTCGCTTTGCAGCCAACTGCCGAAGCACGCTATCGATCCTGCCATGACGGCCACTCCCAGCCACTCGTTTTTGCTCAGACGCATCGTTGGTTTCTTTCGGCTCATGACAAGCGGGTCTGTGGGCCGCACACCGGCGCGTGGCATTGTTGCGCGCAGCTCGCGTAGTCGTTGCGCGGACCGTCGTCAACCGCCATCGCGGGACGATACAAGTCATGGTTATCGGCAGCGGCGTCACGCTTCTTTAGCCGCGGCTCGGCTACCGGAAAGGTCCGCTGAACGGGATTTAACGCGCTGTATGACGTTCCGCATTGTTTTGTTCGGCGTGCGCGCGGTCAAAGAGTGCACCTTCGATGACCCATTCACCGCTCATCAAACGATTCGTATCCCGTTGCGATATGTCGCGCGCGGCACCGGCAGCGTGTCGAGCATCGTCACCCGCACGAAGTCCGCGCGCAGGCCGGTTTCGACCGCGCCCCGGTCGTGCAGGCCGGCGGTGCGCGCAGGTTCGGCGGAGACTGTGGCCCCACGATATTTGGCGCGCCCATGACGGTGGAGATGCCATGTTCGCGCGCCGTTTCGGCGGCAATGCGGGTGGTCGGAAATTCGGCCAGCACGATCCCCTCGGCCCTGGCCTGTTCGACGTGCTCGATCAGCGTGTCGTCGTGGCTTGCCAAGGGAATGCCGAGTTCCTTGCAGCGCGTGACGATCTCGCGGCGATGTGCGTCGGCATACCGTTCCTGCTCGATCGACGATTCGGCCAGCGCGGTCGCGACATGCTCATCGCTCAGCTTGCCGTTGCGTTCCTGGAAGCGGCGCCATTGTTCTCGGTCGTGCCATTGCCGCTGACCGGGCGTGTGATCCATCACCGACGCAAGCCGCAACAGCGGGTGCGTGCACAGCGAGTCGAACACTTCGACGACGTCGGCGGTGGCGATCTCGCAGCGCAGATGCAGGAAGTGTTCGGCACGCAGCAGTTGGCGCGTAGAAAAACGCAGCAGGGATTCGGCGCACTGCGTTTGCAGATCGCGGGCGCGCAAGCCGATGCTCGAACGCGAGCCGATCGCGAGCGCGTCGAACACCGTAGTGATGCCGGCGGCCGCGACCTGCGCGTCGTGGATCATGAACGCGGCGTCCGTATTCCATTGCACGCCGGGCCGCGGCGCGAGGTGCTTCTCCAGGTTGTCGGTGTGCAGTTCGATCAGACCGGGCAGCAGATAGTCGCCGTCCCAATCTTCCGCTTCACGCGCGGCGGTCGTGCCGCGCTCGATGTCGCAAATCGCGCCGTTGTCGACTCGTAGTACGCCGGTAAATACTTCGTCTCGCGTCACGATGCGAGCATTCCAGCGAAGCTGAGGGTTCGTCGAGCAGCAGCTTACGCACGACAATGCACGTCATAGTAACGATGCGAACCCATTGGTACGCCAGCACCATGACATCGAATCCCAGATCGACGCCGGGCACGATGCTCGAACGCGGCGCAGGCGTTGCCGTCTGGCGGCGGATCGAACGGATACTCGCGGCCGGGATCGCGTATCCGGCCACGCGTTTTGCCAACGTGCCCGAGCTCTTGCGGCGCACCAGCAGTATCACGAAGTCGATGGCCGGGTTCAACATGATCAACTATCTGCGCAAGCGCAGCCTTACGGGCGGTGGACGCGCCGCGCTCCTTGCATGGGGGCGGCAGCAAACGCCCACGCTCGGCCCGCTGGCGGTCGATCAAGCCGCGCTGTTCGTGGGGCCGTCGCCTGGTGAGCCGTTCCTGTTATGGCAGTGTTATGGCAGCGTGTGCCGTTTGGCACCCGCGAGATGCAGTAACCATGGCAGCGTGTTTTGTCTGGGCGATGGCGCGGTCCGGCGCGGGCAAACAGGTCGCGTTTCTCCCGACGGTCGCCGTCGCTCAGTAGACCGAACTATTCGGATGCACTCATCCGCTCGCGTGTCGCCTGCTGCAGACACGATATGAACTGCTGCACGGCCGGCGTCGGCAGCAGATCGCGTCGCGAGATGATGCTGAGGTCGTAGTTCGGCAGCGCATCTTCTAATGGCGCGATATGGATGCCGAGCGGCGCGACCATCCGCGCGAGCGGCCTGGTAAAGCAGCCGATCACGTCGGTCTGCGACACCAGCCCCAAGGTCACCGCGAACGACGACGGCGCGCGCACGAGGCGCTGCGGCACCGGCAGGCCGTGCATGTCGAACATCGCCATCATCACGCTATGCGGAAAGTGATCGGCGCCGACCGTCGCGATCCACTCTGCTTCGAGCAGCTGGTGCAGCCGCGTCACGTCCGCAAGCGGATGCCCCGCGCGCATCGCGACGACGAACTGTGTGGAGTAGAGCGGCACTTGCACCAGATCGCTGTCGAGCGCCTGCACGTGATGAAGCGCCGCGATGTCGAGCGCGCCGTTGCGCAAACGCGCGAGCGCGTCCGGAATCGTCACTTCTTCCAGGTGCAGACTCACCAGCGGCATCTTCCGGCGAAAGTTCGACACCGCGTGCGGCAGCGCGGTGAGTGCGATGGAGGGCATGGTGCCTACGCTCACCTTGCCGGCCAGTGCTCCCTTCACCTGCTCGACGGCTTCGACCGTGCGCCGCATGTCGCCGAGCAACTGCTCGGCACGCGGCAGCAGCGCGAGTCCGCATGCCGTCAATTCGATGCCGCGCACGCTGAGCACCATCAGTTCCGCGTTCAGCGCATTCTCCAGGTCGCGAATCGTATGGGTGACGGCCGGTTGCGTCACGCCGAGTTCGCGCGCGGCGGCGCGCAAGCTGCGGTGATGCGCGGCTGCGACGAAGGCCTGCAACTGCTGCAGCTTCATGAGGGTAATCCTCTATATAAGCCCGGTTAATTGGGGCGAAAAAAATAGCATCTTGTTCGAACACGATGCGCTGGCTATAGTGCGAGGCTGTTCGCCGCGTGCCGCGCGGCGCGAGTTCCTGGAGCCACCAAGATGAGCGAAGCACAGCGTCCTGCCGCGCGTTTTACCGAATTGTCCGATCTGGAGCACGCCGCGCCGGGCCTGCGCGAGATTCGCCAGCACATCCATCACCATCCCGAGCTGGCCTACGAGGAGCTGCAAACCGGCGCGCTGGTCGCGCAGAAGCTCGAGCAATGGGGCTGGCAGGTCACGCGCGAGGTCGGCCGAACGGGCGTGGTGGGCACGCTCAAGGTAGGCGAGGGCCGGCGCAGCATCGGCATTCGCGCGGACATGGACGCGCTGCCCATCGTCGAGCAGACGGGTCTGCCGTATGCGAGCGGCACCCACGGCAAGATGCACGCGTGCGGCCATGACGGCCACACGACGATGCTGCTAGGCGCTGCGCAACATCTCGCGGCCACGCGCAACTTCTCGGGCACCGTGCATCTGTATTTCCAGCCGGCGGAGGAAAGCGGCATCGACAGCGGCGCGCTGAAAATGATCGAGGACGGCCTGTTCGAGCGCTTTGCGTGCGATGCCGTGTTCGGCATGCACAACCATCCCGGCGCGGAACCCGGCGTGCTGCTGTTTCGCAAGGGGCCGTTCATGTCGGCGGGCGACAAGGCGATCATCACCATCGAGGGCGTCGGCGGCCATGCGGCGCGTCCGCATCTGACGGTCGATCCGGTGGTGATCGCGGCGAGCATCGTGATGGCCCTGCAGACGATCGTCGCGCGCAACGTCGATCCGTCGCAGCCGGCCGTGGTGACGGTCGGCTCGATGCATGCGGGCACCGCGAACAATGTGATATCGAGCAGCGCGAAACTCGAACTGAGCGTGCGTTCATTCAGTCCCGAAGTGCGGGTGCTGCTGAAAAAGCGTATCACCGAGCTTGCGCAAACCCAGGCCGCAAGCTATGGCGGAAAGGCCGTGGTCGAATACATCGAAGGCTATCCGGTGGTCGTCAATTCGGACACCGAAACGGATTTCGCAGTGCAGGTAGCGCGCGAACTGGTCGGCGACGACAAGGTGATCGCGCAGACGGACATTCTGATGGGTAGTGAAGATTTCGCCTTCATGCTGCAGAAGCGGCCGGGCACGTTCCTGCGGATCGGCAACGGCGCGGGCGAAGACGCCTGCATGGTGCACAACCCCCACTACGATTTCAACGATCGCAATCTGCCGGTCGGCGCGGCGTTCTGGGCGCGGCTGGTGGAGCGGTATCTGGCGCAGTGACGCGTCTCATGAGGGCAGCCAGCCCGCACAACGACAATAAAGGCGACGCGATGAACGCCACCACCATGCAAGCCGTGCCGCCGATGCACGCCGGATCTCCAGCCGGGGCGCGAGCGCCGCGGCGGTGATCGGCAACTGGCTCGAATCCTCGTTGCCAGCTGGCCATGAGTTCATGCGTCGTCATTAGCCCCGCCGCGCCACCATCTCCGACACCGTCTGCGCCGCTTGCTGCAACGGCTCAAGGAATGCCTTCACCATTTGCTTCGCCGAATTGCGCTGCGCGTTACCGCTGATGTTCATGGCGGCGATCACGCGCCCCTGGCGATTGCGGATCGGCGCGGACAGCGAAATGAGCCCGCCCTCCAGTTCCTGATCGACGATGGCCCAGCCTTGCTGGCGCACCTGCGCGATCAGCTTCTTCAGCACTTCCTTGTCGGTGACGGTGCGCGGTGTGTGTGCGTACAGCGGCGTCGAACCGAGCGTGGCGTCGAGCGTGTCTTCGTCGAGCGCGGCGAGCAGCACGCGGCCCATCGACGTGCAGTACGCGGGCAGCCGGCTGCCGATCGAGAGGTTGATGGTCATGATCTTGTGGGTCGGCACGCGCAGCACGTAGACGATTTCCGTGCGGTCGAGCACGGCCGCCGAGCAGCTCTCGTGCACTTGCGCCGAGAGTGCTTCCATCACCGGCTCGGCGAGATTCCAGAACGGCATCGAAGTCAGATAGGCGAAGCCGAGGTCGAGAATCTTCGGCGTGAGGCGGAACAGGCGCCCCTCGGCTTCCACGTAGCCGAGCGTTTGCAGCGTCAGCAGAATGCGCCGTGCGCCCGCGCGCGTGAGACCCGTGGCGGCGGCGACGTCGGTGAGCGTCTGTGCGGGCCGCGTCGCGTCGAACGCACGGATCACCGCGAGTCCTCGCGCGAAGGACTGCACATACGAGTCGCCCGGTTTGTCCGGGGCCGCTTCGGCGGTGACGGGAACGGCGGATGACGGCGGTGGGGCTTTGCTCATGGACCTGAAAAATGCGTTCGGAAAGGCGCGCCCGCGGCCGCGCTGTTGCACGCGACGCGCTGCTTGCGCAAAGGCGTGACGATAGCTTAAGCCTTCTGTTTCGCCAACTTAACGCGAAATTGCCCGGTGGTTCCAGGGTTTGTGCGGATGCCGCGGGCATCTCAAATTTGTATGATGACCCGATCACCTGATCATGCGAGGCGTCGATGTTCGACAAGATTCCTGCGCGCGCATTGAGCGACACGGTCGCGCAGCAGCTGCTCAAGCAGATCGACAAAGGCACCTTCGTGCGCGGCGGCAAACTGCCGACCGAGGCCGTGCTGTCGCAGCAGTTCGGCGTAAGCCGCACGGTGATTCGCGAGGCGATCTCGCGGCTGAAGAACGAGGGCGTGGTCGAGCCGCGCCAGGGCAGCGGCGTATTCATCGCGGCGCATGGGGCGATCCGGCCGCTGCGCATCGATTATGCGCAAGCCGTCGAGCCCGGCTCGGTGGTGCAGATTCTCGCGCTGCGCCGTGCGATCGAAGCCGAGGTGGCATCGGAAGCCGCGATGCGCCGCAGCGATGCCGACATGGCGTCGATCGACGCGGCGCTCGCCCGCATCGACGAGGCGGTCGCGCAAGGCGAGGACGGCGTCGCAGAAGATGTGGCGTTTCATCGTGCGATCGCAGCGGCCACCGGCAATCCGTATTTCCTCAAAACACTCACGTTCCTGAATCAGTACCTGGAAGCGGGCACGCTCGTCACGCGCCGCAATGAAGCGCTGCGCGAGGACTTCTCGCGCCAGGTGCGCGAAGAGCACGCGGCGATTGCCGCCGCGATTCGCGCGGGCGATCCGATGGCGGCGCGCAATGCGGCGCAAACCCATATGTACAACGCTGCGCGGCGGCTCGCGGAAGCGGGCATTCGTTGAGGCTGCGCGCGTAGCACGGCTTGCGTCCGGCGAATCTGTGAAGAGAACCGGCGCAACGACGCACAACCCATCTTGAGAGGTCGAGCATGTCGAGAAATGTCGGAGTCATCGGTTTGGGCGCAATGGGCCTGGGAGTCGCGCGTTCGTTGTTGCGCGCGGGCTTTCGGGTGCATGCGTGCGACCTGCGCAGCGAGGTGCTGCAAGCGTTCGTTGCCGAAGGCGGCACAGGTTGCGCGACGCCCGCCGAACTCGGCGTGCACTGCGACGTGGTCGTCACGCTCGTCGTCAATGCGGCGCAAACCGAGGCCGTGCTGTTCGGCGAGCAGGGGGCGCTCGCCGCGATGAAGCCGGGCGGCGTGGTGATCGCGAGTGCGACCGTCGCGCCGGACTTCGCGATCGAACTCGGCAAGCGGATCGAGGCGGCCGGTCTGCAGATGCTCGACGCGCCGGTGTCGGGCGGCGCAGCGCGCGCCGCATCCGGCGAAATGACGATGATGACTTCCGGACCGGCGGCGGCCTACGCCGCATGCGAGGACGTGCTGGCCGCGATGGCCGGCAAGGTGTATCGCCTTGGCTCGGCGCATGGCGCGGGTTCGAAGGTGAAGATCATCAATCAGTTGCTGGCCGGCGTGCATATCGCGGTGGCCGCCGAGGCGATGGCGCTCGGCCTGCGTGAAGGTGTGGATCCCGACGCGCTGTACGACGTGATCACGCACAGCGCGGGCAATTCGTGGATGTTCGAAAACCGCGTGCCGCACATTCTGGCGGGCGACTACACGCCCTTGTCGGCGGTCGATATTTTCGTCAAGGACCTCGGGCTCGTGCTGGATACCGCGCGCCGCTCCAAATTTCCGCTGCCGTTGTCGGCGGCGGCGCATCAAATGTTCATGATGGCGTCCACCGCCGGCCACGGCGGCGAGGACGATTCGGCGGTCATCAAGATCTTCCCCGGCATCGACGTGCCGGCAGCCAGGTAAGCGAGGAGCACGCCATGACGGCCAACACCCAACGCGCGCTGCTCGGCTGCATCGCCGACGACTTCACCGGCGCGACCGATCTCGCCAACATGCTGGTGCGCGGCGGCATGCGCACGGTGCAGACCATCGGCGTGCCTGCGTCGAACGAAGCGGTCGAGGCCGACGCGCTGGTGGTCGCGCTGAAGTCGCGCACGATCCCCGCCGCCGACGCCGTCGCGCAATCGCTTGCGGCACTCGACTGGCTGCGCGCGCAAGGCTGCCGGCAGTTCTTCTTCAAGTACTGCTCGACATTCGATTCGACCGACGCGGGCAACATTGGCCAGGTGAGCGATGCGTTGCTCGACGCGCTTGCCGCCGACGGCAACCCTAGCGCTTTTACGATCGCTTGCCCGGCTTTTCCGGAGAACGGCCGCACGATCTTTCGCGGCCATCTGTTCGTCGGCGATGTGCTGCTCAACGAATCGGGCATGGAGAACCATCCGCTCACGCCGATGCGCGATGCGAACCTCGTGCGCGTCCTGCAACGGCAGACCCCATCGAAAGTCGGCCTCGTGCGCTACGACGTGGTGGCCAAGGGCGTGCCGGGCGTGCGCGCGGCGTTCGACGCGCTGCGCGGCGAGGGCGTGCGCATGGCGATCGCCGACGCGGTGTCCGACGCCGATCTCCATGTGCTCGGCGAAGCCTGCGCCGACCTCGCGCTGATCACCGGCGGCTCCGGGATCGCGCTCGGACTGCCGGCCAACTTCCGCCGCGCGGGTCTGCTCGCGCAGCGGGCCGACGCCGCGCGTTTGCCGCGCGTCGAAGGCTTGTCGGTGGTGCTGGCCGGCAGCGCGTCGAAAGCGACCAACGCGCAAGTGGCGGCATGGCGCGCGAACCGGCCGGCCTTTCGAATCGATCCGCTCGCGGCGGCGCGCGGTGAAGCCGTCGTCGAGCAGGCGCTGGCTTTCGCGCAGACGCATCTCGAACGCGCCGAACCGGTGCTGATCTATGCCACCGCCACGCCCGACGAGGTGAAGTCGGTGCAACGCGAACTCGGCGTCAACGAGGCGGGGCATCTGGTCGAGGCCACGCTGGCGTCGATCGCGCGAGGCCTGCGCGAACGCGGTGTGCGCAAGTTCGTGGTGGCGGGCGGCGAGACCTCCGGCGCGGTGGTGCAGGCACTGGACGTGCGTACGCTGCGCATCGGCGCGCAGATCGATCCTGGCGTGCCGGCCACGGCCACCACCGGCGCCGAGCCGCTCGCGCTGGCGCTCAAGTCGGGCAACTTCGGCACGACTGATTTCTTCGACAAGGCATTGCGGCATCTCGATGGAGGCGCGCGATGACCGCCGCGCCCGCACTGCACACGACCAACGAGGCACGCGTACGCGAGGAAATCTGCTTGAACGGCGCGAGTCTGCATCAACGCGGCTATACCGTCGGCACCGCCGGCAACATCAGCGCGCGTCTGGACGACGGCTGGCTGATCACGCCCACCGACGCCTGTCTCGGCCGGCTCGATCCCGCGGACATCGCCAAGGTCGATTTCGACGGCAACGCGGTGTCGGGCGGCAAGCCGTCGAAAACGCTCGCGCTTCATCGCGGCATCTATGCGCGCAACGGCGAAGCGCGCGGCATCGTCCATACGCATTCGACGCACCTGGTTGCGCTCACGCTCGCCGGGGTGTGGCGCGAGACGGACGTGCTGCCGCCGCTCACGCCGTACTACGTGATGAAAGTGGGCCACGTGCCGCTGATCCGCTACAGCCGGCCCGGCGACCCGCAAGTGGCCGCCCAGATCGCCGCGCTCGCCGATAGCGTGCGTGCGGTGCTGCTTGAACGTCTCGGCCCGGTGGTGTGGGAGAGGTCGGTCGCACAAGCCGCTTATGCGCTCGAAGAACTGGAAGAGACCGCGCGCTTGTGGCTGATGACGGACCCAAAACCCGCGCCGCTCGACCCGGCCGCCATCGCAGAACTGCGCGCGGTGTTCGGCGCACGCTGGTAGAACACGACACACCAAGCCATGCCGCCCCCCGGCGCGCATCCGGCGTTCATGGACAATGCATGACACACCGTTTTCAAGGAGTTGCCGCCATGCCGCGTTTCGCCGCCAACCTGACGATGATGTACAACGAGCACGCTTTCCTCGACCGTTTCGCCGCTGCCGCGAAAGACGGTTTTAAAGCCGTGGAATATCTGTTCCCATACGACTTCCGCGCCGGCGAACTGAAGGCGCGGCTCGACGCGAACGGCCTGACGCAGGCGCTCTTCAATGCGCCGCCGGGCGACTGGGCCGCGGGCGAGCGCGGCATCGCTTCGCTGCCGGGCCGCGAGGACGAGTTCCGCCGGAGTTTCGACACCGCGCTCGAATACGCGCGGGTGCTCGGCAATCGCAAGGTGCATGTGATGGCCGGGCTGATCGGCGCCGATCAGCCGCGCGCGAAACATCGCGACGTGTATCTGAAGAATCTCGCGCATGCGGCGCAGGCCGCCCAGGCCGAAAACATCATGGTGTTGATCGAGCCGATCAACACGCGTGACATACCGGGCTTCTTCCTGAACCGTCAGGACGACGCGCAGGCGATTTGCGCGGAAGTCGGCGCGCCGAATCTCAAGGTGCAGTTCGACTGCTATCACTGCCAGATCGTGGAGGGCGATCTCGCGATGAAGCTCAAACGCGATATGGCCGGCATCGGCCATATTCAGATCGCCGGCGTGCCGGAGCGCTACGAACCCGATATCGGCGAACTGAACTACCCGTATCTGCTGGAGCTGATCGACTCGCTCGGCTACGACGGTTACATCGGTTGCGAATACCGGCCGCGCGCGGCCACGTCGGCCGGCCTCGGTTGGCTCAAGCCGTATCTGGACGCGCAGCGCTAAGCACTCACTACGACGGACACATCGACATGAAAATACTGATTACCGGCGGCGCGGGATTTCTCGGTCAGCGCCTCGCCCGTGAACTGCTTGCGCGCGGTTGCGTGAAGGACCCGCACGGTGCGCCGCAAGCGCTGACCGAACTGGTGTTGCTCGACGTGGTGCGTGCCGGCGATTTCGGCGACGGCCGCGTGCGCACGGAAGTGGGCGACATCGCCGAGCGCAGCGTGTTGGAGCGCGTGATCGACGACAAGACCGCCGCGATTTTTCACCTGGCGGCGATCGTCAGTGGTCAGGCCGAAGCCGATTTCGACCTGGGCATGCGCATCAATCTGGACGCGTCGCGCCTGCTGCTGGAAGTGTGCCGGCAGCGCGGGCATCGGCCGCGCGTGGTGTTCACGAGTTCGGTGGCGGTCTACGGGGGCGACTTGCCCGAGGTCGTTCAGGACGACACCGCGCTGAATCCGCAGTCCTCTTATGGCACGCAAAAGGCGATCGCGGAGTTGCTGCTCAACGATTACGCGCGGCGCGGGTTCGTCGACGGCCGCGTGCTGCGCCTGCCGACCATCAGCGTGCGGCCGGGGCGGCCCAACGCGGCGGCGTCGTCGTTCGCGAGCGGCATCATCCGCGAGCCGCTGAACGGCGAGACGGCGGTGTGTCCGGTGGCGGGCGCCACGCGCTTGTGGCTGCTGTCGCCGCGCAAGGCAATCGAGAGCCTGATCGCCGGACTCGAACTCGACGCGCCCGCGCTCGGCAACCGGCGCGTGCTGAACCTGCCGGGCATTTCGGTGAGCGTCGACGAGATGATCGCCGCTTTGCGCAAAGTTGCCGGCGACGAAGTCGCGAAGCGGATCGTGCGCGAGCCGGATGCACGCGTGGAGAAGATCGTCGGCAGTTGGCCGGGGAAGTGGGACACTTCGCGCGCCGAACAGCTGGGTCTGAGCGGCGAGCGGAGTTTCGCGGATGTGATTCGCAGTTATATCGCGGATGAGGGGATTCAGATTCGCTGAGGCGCTTTCTGCTTTGGCTTTGGCTTCGTTATTGGCCTCGGCTTCGGGCCAGCGGCAAGCGCCTCTTGCCTCTCGCTCATCTTGTTGCCCCGCGCGGATGAGCGCTTTCATCGCGATTCCTGTGACGCTTCACGATCAACCTGTCATGTCGCACGGCCTGCACGTAATCCCTGGTGCAGGCCTGGTCGCGCTTGACACCGTTTCGCGCACGCGCCTATCATCGAGTCTTGTTGTTCGATATATGACCTAATGTTCGTATAAAGAACAAACGGCGATTGCAAGGTCGTCGTTCCCGATCCTGCGCTAAGCTGCCCTTCACGGCGGCCAACGTATCGGCGCTTTTCTCGTGCCCGGCGGCCCGGTGCCTCGTGCATTCCGCCCGCGCCGGTGCGGCGAGCCGCCCGCGCCGCGGCGCACGCACCCCATCAACTGGAGACATCACATGACCGAAGCATTCCTGTGCGATGCGATTCGCACCCCCATTGGCCGCTATGCGGGTTCCCTGTCGTCGGTGCGCGCCGACGATCTGGGCGCCGTGCCGCTCAAGGCCTTGATGGAGCGCAACAAAAGCGTCGACTGGGACGCAATCGACGACGTGATCTATGGCTGCGCGAACCAGGCCGGTGACGACAACCGCAACGTCGCGCGCATGTCGCTGCTGCTCGCGGGCCTGCCGCAGGGCGTGCCGGGGTCGACGGTGAACCGCCTGTGCGGTTCGGGCATGGACGCGGTCGGCATCGCGGCTCGCGCGATCAAATCGGGCGAGGCCGCGCTGATGGTGGCCGGCGGTGTGGAAAGCATGAGCCGCGCGCCGTTCGTGATGCCCAAGGCGAGCAGCGCGTTTTCGCGCCAGGCCGAGATTTACGACACCACGATCGGCTGGCGCTTCGTGAACCCGCTGATGAAGAAGCTGTACGGCGTCGACTCGATGCCGGAGACGGCCGAAAACGTCGCGACCGACTACCACGTCAACCGAGCGGACCAGGACGCGTTCGCGCTGCGCAGTCAGCAGAAGGCGGCTCGTGCGCAGCGCGACGGCACCCTCGCGCAGGAAATCGTCGGCGTGACGATCGCGCAGAAGAAGGGCGATCCGGTCACCGTGTCGCAAGACGAGCATCCGCGTGAAACGAGCCTTGAAACGCTGGCCAAGCTCAAGGGCGTGGTGCGTCCGGACGGCACCGTGACGGCGGGCAATGCGTCGGGCGTGAACGACGGCGCGGCGGCTCTGCTGCTTGCGAACGAAGCCACTGCCAGGCGCTTCGGCCTCACGCCGCGCGCTCGCGTGCTGGGCCTCGCCACCGCCGGCGTCGCGCCGCGCGTGATGGGCATCGGCCCCGCGCCCGCCACGCAAAAGCTGCTGGCGCGCCTGAACATGACCATCGACCAGTTCGATGTGATCGAGCTGAACGAGGCGTTCGCTTCGCAAGGTCTCGCGGTGCTGCGCGCGCTCGGCGTCGCCGACGACGACGCGCGCGTGAATCCGAACGGCGGCGCAATCGCGCTCGGCCATCCGCTCGGTATGAGCGGCGCGCGGCTGGTGACGACCGCAATGTATCAATTGCAGCGCACGCAAGGCCGCTTCGCGCTGTGCACGATGTGTATCGGCGTCGGTCAGGGCATCGCGATCGCCATCGAGCGCGTGTGATGATCTAGCGCGGGGCGCCGTCGCGGGCGTTTCTGTTTGCAGCACCTGCCTCTTGAACCTTGAACAGCCCCATCGCTTGTGCGATGGGGCTGTTCGTTCTGGGGCCGCATGTTGCGATCATCGCCGCGCTTGCCGCGGTTCAGCCGGGTGGGCACGCGTGGCGACATGCACGACGAACAGAGAGACGTGGCTCAAGTCACGGCAAACCTGCGGCCGCAACGAGGCGTGCCTGCTCGCCGCGTACCGGCGACGCATCGCGACGCTGATGACCGAATACGCGCACCTCGCGAGCCGCGGACCGTTTCAAACAACGCGGGCTCGGTGCGCGGTGTGCACCCACATGCGTGCGGCGCGGCGCACGTGAAGCATCGGGTGCATGGCATCGCTGCCGCTACGACAATCTATGTAGAGATATGTCACGGCCACTGGAAATCGCCCGCAAACCCACGCCCAGCGCTCCTCCGGCAGCATGAAACAAGGCGACATATGTTCGTTGCTGATTTAGCCGGCGCGTCCTTCTATAGTCCGTTTGTCGCCACGCAGCAGTCACACCCAGTGGCCCGAACCCAGCAAGGACATACCGTGAAAAATCGTTCGTTCATCGCCCCGGCCAGTGCCGCCTGTGTTGCATCATCGGCATCTCTTGCGTCGACGCGCGGCGTGCTGCGCAAGCTCGTTTTCAGCGCAACCGTCGCCGTCCTCGCGCTCGGCAGTGCATCGGCGTTCGCGTGGTCGCAGCATGGCACGGCATACACGTCGCACGGCACCTACAACGGCGCGCGCTACGGCTCGTGCGGCGGCGGCAGCTGCTCGCATGCGGGCGGCGTCGCCGGCCCGTACGGTGGCTTTGCGAGCAACACGGGCACGGTGAAGCGCAATGCGCCGGGCCAGTTTTCGAATTCGGGCACCGCGACCGGCCGTTACGGCAACTCCGTGCAGCACGCCGGCGACACCAGTTGCGCGGGCGGCACGTGCACGCACACCGGCGCGTTGACCGGGCCGGACGGCAAGACGGCCACCACCTCCGGCGAGGTGACGAAGAGTGCGCCGGGGCAGTATTCGTCGTCGGGGTCGATCACGGGCTCGAACGGCAACACGGTCGATCATTCGGCATCGACTGATTGCGCGGGCTCGACGTGCGCACGCTCGGGCACGGTGACGGGCCCGGATGGCGGGAACTTCAATCACGCCGGCACGGCGACGCGTGTCGCGCCGGGTGTCGTCACGACTTCGACGAGTGTGACCGGCACGCACGGCAACACGGTGACGTCGAGTGGGACGGTCGTGACGGGTCATGCCGTCGCGACAGGTGGGACCACGGTCGTCGTGGCGCCGAAGCCCGTGGTCGTGGCGCCGCCAGTCGCTTATGTTGCGCCGCCGCCAGTCGTCGTAGCGCCGCCGGTGGCGTACGTTCCGCCGCCTACGGTCGTCGTGACGGCGCCGGTCACTTCCGTTCCGCCGCCGGCCGCGGTGCCGCCGCCGGTCGTCTATGTTCCGCCGAAGCCTGTCGTGGTCCGGCCGCCGGTAGTCTACCTGCCGCCGCCCGCGCCGCATGCGGTCTACGTCGCACCGCGCGCGGTCTACGTCGCGCCGGCGCCCCGTGCGGTGGTGTGGGTGCCGGGCCATTGGGTCGGGCGTGTCTGGGTGCCGGCGCACTGGGCGTGATGCGCGCGGCGATGCGATCCCATCATCAGGTGCTCCAGGCTCGGGACAGCAACGCTGCGTCCCCCTCGCGTTGCGCGGCGGCGCCACATAGCGTTATCTATAGGGTAGGCGTGCTAGCGGCGCTCATCGTTGCGTTCTGCGCGGCAGCGGCGATCAGCGGACTTTTCACTCACGCGCTGGCGCTGCGCGCGGCTCGCGAACCCGAGGCAGCGCAAGAGTGTGCGTCCCGCTACGCTGCGGTGCTGGATCTCGCTGAACTGGCGAGGCGCGAGGGCAAATCATCGAAGGTTGTGGTGCGCGGCCTGAGCGATCGGCGCGGCGCATTGAACACGTGCCTGCCGATCAGCTCAAGCGGGCAAGCGTCCCAGTGAGCGGCGCGACTTCGCGCGGCGCGAGTTTATTGCTGAGCTTCGAGCACCACCGGAAAGCGGATCTCGAACGTAGTCCCCAACCCCTCGTGGGACACGAAATCGATCTGCCCATTCAGCACGTGGCACAACTCCCTGACGATCGCGAGGCCGAGACCCGTGCCCGGAATGTCCTCGCCCGCGGCGCGCTCGAATTCGTCGAACACCCGGTCCGCGTCCGCGGGCGCGATGCCCACGCCGGTATCCGACACGCGTATCGTCCAGTGCGCGGGGCCGTTCATTGCAAAGCGAAGTTCCACTTGGCCCGACTTCGTGTACTTGGCCGCGTTGGACAACAGATTGACCGCGATCTGTTTCAGTTTGAGGCGATTGGACGTGACAGCCTTCAGCGCGGGATCGTATACCGCACACAATGTCAGCCCCTTCGCTTCGATCAGCGGACGCGAGGACGCGACGAGTTCGTCATAAAGCTCGCGTAGGTCCACCTGTTCGAGAGCGAACGGCGCGCCATCGCCGAGCATGACCGCGTACTCGACCATCTGGTCGACCAGCTGCTTCATGTCGGCGGTCTGCCGGTTTGCCAGCGTCAACGCGGTGTCCGCTTTCGACGGCGCGCGTGCGATCAGTTGCAGCGCGATCGAAAATGCGTTCAGAAAATTGCGCAGGTCATGCACCACGCTGCGTGTAATCTGCATTCGCGATTCATACAGATCGCTCACCAGCCGCTGCTTCAACGTCAGTTCGTGGTTCGCGCGTTCCAGCCTGCCGGTGTACTCGTCGATCTTGCGGTCACGCTCACTCACCACTTCCTTGATCGACGTGTACGAGACCATGCTGACCGCTTCGGCGATCAACCGCCGCGCGCGGCTCTCGTGACGGCGCGTGAAGGTGCTGTCTTGCGCGGCGAATTCTTCCAGCGCATCGGCGAGCACCTGATGAAAGAGATCGAGTTCGCGCACGAGCTCCTCGATGCGGTAGCCCTGCCGCCATCGCACTTTGCCGTGTTTTTTTGCATTGCGCTCGATCGAACTCTCGACGCGTTCGAGATCTTCGCTGTCGAGCGCCGCGCACAGGCCGTCGAGGATTTCGGGCAGATGATCGACGAGTTGCTGGTAGGTGAGCTTGTCGGCTTCGACGAGATCGACATCTTTGGCGACGGCATTCATCCATTGCTTGGTGAAGCGGATTCGCTCGGCCCGGATGAACTGGGAAAACTTATGCAGCGGGCTCGCGGGTGTGTCGGTCATGGCGCGTCTAGGGATGAAAGTTCAAGTACATGCGGGCGTTCCAATCCGGCACGATGGCAGTTCGCGAAGACCTTTTGCCTGTGCCCGCCTGCGTTTGCCGCAGTCAATTGGAGGGCGCGCCGGTGGGTGCCTCGCTTGTGTAAAAAGCAACCCGCGCTGCAGTGGCCGAAAGTCGGTTCCATTATCACCGTAATTGCCGCGCAAGGAACGTTTGTTGCACGGCCGCTTCACCTTCGCAAGGTGTCGATTCGGGCGACCGCGACGGTTCCAACGCTCACGCCGCCGTTCACGCGCCCAGCGCGGGATCGATGCGGCCGCAACAAGACTGATGCGCAAGTCAGGTGCGCGCGTTGGCCTCCTTCACGAAGTCGACGAACGCGCGCAACGGCGCGGGCAAGTGGCGGCCTCCGGGATAGTAGAGGAACGGCCCCGAAAAGCGTTGCCACCACGGTTCGAGAATCGGCTCGAGCGCGCCGCTGTCGAGATGCGGGCGAAGCAGGTCTTCGAACAGATGAATGACGCCGACGCCGGCGATGGCGCAACTGACGGCGAGATCGATCGCGGCACCGGGGCGCACGAGCAGCGGCCCCGTCGGATTCAACTGCAGCACCTCGCCATCGCGTTCGAAATACCAGGTCGGCGTCGCGCCGCCGGCGAATTGACCGCGCAGGCAGGCGTGAGTCAGCAACTCGCGCGGATGTCCGGGCCGGCCATGTGCGTCGAGATAGGCGGCGGACGCGGCCGTCGCGAAGCGCTGCACGCGCGGCCCGATCGGGATCGCTATCATGTCCTGCTCGAGGCGCTCGTCGTAGCGAATGCCCGCGTCGCAGCCAATCGACAACACGTCGACGAAGCCGTCCTCGACCACCACTTCGACGCGTATCTCCGGATACAGCTTAAGAAATGGCGCGACGACGCCGGGCAATACGATGCGCGCTGCGCTCGACGGCACGTTCAGCTTCAGCGTGCCGCTCGGCTTGTCCCGGAAGCCATTGAGGACGTCCAGCGCCGCTTCCATTTCACTGAAAAGCGGCGCGAGTTTTTCGATCAGACGCAGGCCCGCTTCGGTCGGGGCGACGCTGCGTGTCGTGCGGTTCAGCAGGCGCAGACCGAGTTTCGCCTCCAGCCGCTGCACGGCAATGCTGAGGCTCGACGCGGACACGCCGCCGATTCGCGCGGCGTCGCGAAAGCCGCCCGCGCGGACAACCGAGACAAACGCGGCAAGGTCGTTCAATTCCATCCTCGATGACGGGCAAGTCAGACAGCTGTTGAAAATATTAAACAACCCGTCCACGTTAGACCCCTTTATTCAACAACGCAATGTCGGGGATACTGCGGGTCATCCACTCATCGAGGAGCGCGTCATGCCGAATGTCACTGTCACCGATACCTATCCGCTTGCCGGCCGCACCGTCCACCGCATGGGCTATGGTGCGATGCAGCTTGCGGGGCCCGGCGTGTTCGGGCCGCCCCGGGACCGCGCGGCCGCGCTCGCGGTGCTGCGCGAAGCGGTGGCCTCGGGCGTCGATCACATCGATACCAGCGATTTTTACGGGCCGCACATCACCAACCAGTTGATCCGCGAAGCCCTGCATCCGTATCCGGAGAAGCTGGTGATCGTCACGAAGGTCGGCGCGACGCGCGGCGGCGATGGCGCGTGGCTGCCGGCCGTCGAACCGGCGGACATCGAGCGCGGCGTGCACGACAATCTGCGTAACCTCGGCCTCGACGTACTGGAGGTCGTCAACATGCGGATCATGGGCAGCGTGCATGCGCCTTCGGAAGGTCCGATCGAAAAGCAGGTCACGGCACTCGCCGAGCTTCAGCAGCGTGGGCTCGTGCGCCATATCGGCCTGAGCAACGTCACGGCCGCCCAGATCGCCGAGGCGCGGCGCATCGCCGGGATCGTCTGCGTACAGAACCACTACAACCTGGTTCATCGCGACGACGACGCGTTGATCGACGATCTGGCAGCCCATGGCATTGCTTACGTGCCGTTCTTCCCGCTCGGCGGCTTTACGCCGCTGCAGTCGTCGGCGCTGTCGGAGATCGCGCGGACCCTCGGCGCGACGCCGATGCAGGTAGCTTTGGCCTGGCTTTTACATCGGTCTCCTAACATTCTGCTGATTCCGGGTACGTCCTCGACAGCGCATCTGCGGGAAAACCTGCAAGCGGGGCGCTTGAATTTGACCGACGAGGTGTTGGGCGAACTGGACGCGATCGGCAAAGCCCGCGGCGGGGCGTGATTCGGCGACCCGGCCCGCGACGCCGGCTTCTGAAACAGCGAGGCGATCGTCGACAACGCGCGCAGTTTTGGCGATGCGCATATCGCGCTGACAATCGACTGCGGGGTGAACGATTCGCTGGTGCAGTCGAACCGGACGCTGCACGAGCGGCTCGTCGAACTCGGCATGCCGCACGACTACGCCGAGCGGCCCGGGGGCCATACCTGGAAGTACTGGGCCAACACCGTGCAGTATCAGGTGATGTTCTTCGCCGGCGCGTTCAGCCACGCGCGCCTGCTCACGAAGATGGCCAACGGCATGACAGGCGCCGCGAGCTGAAGGCGCGGCGTGCGGCGCCGCTCAGTCGATGCCGTGAAACACCGCGTCGTCCGGGCCGAGATAGGCGGGCGGACGCCATGCGGCATCGCGCATCGAATGCTGGACCAGCCTTTCGACGCCCAGCAGCACCGCGAAAATCGCCATCCGCACGGGAATGCCGTTGTCGGTCTGGCGAAAGATCGCCAGCCGCGCATCGTGATTCAGGTCCACGCTCAGATCGTTCGCGCCGGGCCGGCTGTCGCGCGGCAACGGGTGCATGATCAGGGTGTCGGGGCCGCACACGCTGTCCACCAGTGCCTCGTTGATCTGGAAGTCGGGCGTGTAGCCCTCGAATGACTCGTCGGTGAAGCGCTCTTTCTGGATGCGCGTCGCGTACACGACGTCGGCGCCGCGCAGCCCGCTTGCGAGGTCGTGAGTAGGCTCGATCACGTGGCCGTTGCGCGAGATCTGCTCGATGATGTAGCTGGGCATTTCGAGCATCGGCGGGGAAATCAGCGTGAACTTGATGCCGCGGTACAGCGCCAGCAGCTTCACCAGCGAGTGCACGGTGCGCCCGTATTTCAGGTCGCCGACCAGGGCGATATGCGCGCCGTCGACGATCTTGCCGAGCCGCGAGAATTCGCGCTGGATCGTGTACAGATCGAGCAGCGCCTGGCTGGGGTGCTCGCCCGGACCGTCGCCGCCGTTGATCACCGGCACGTTGGTCGCACGCGCGAATTCGGCCACCGAGCCTTGCTCCGGATGGCGGATCACGAGTGCGTCGACGTAGCCGCTCATCACGCGGCTGGTGTCGTAGATCGACTCGCCCTTGGCCATCGACGAAAACGTGAAGCCGGTGGTGTCGCACACCGAGCCGCCCAGCCGGCAGAACGCCGCGCCGAAGCTCACGCGGGTGCGCGTGCTCGCCTCGAAGAACAGATTGCCGAGCACCGCGCCTTCGAGCACGCGGGAGATTTTGCGGCGCCGGGCGATCGGCTGCATGATGTCGGCGACCCGAAACAGGGCCTCGACGGAATCTCGCGAGAACTGATCCACCGACAAAAGCTGCGGCTTGCCCTCGAACAGCATCTGGCTGGCAAGCGACTGGGAATCTACGCTCTGCGTATATTTTTCGGCTGGGTCGCCGCGAACGACGATCTCCGACACGAAGCGCTCGACGATCTCCGGCATGGCCCGCGATTCCTGCGAATCGTCTGGCAGCAGCCAGGTGTCCAGCGCCCGGCGCGACACGCCGATGCGGCTCGCGAAGCTCTCGCGCGTCATGTTCAGGCGACGCATCGCATCGCGCAGGAAGGCTTGCTGGGGAACGCTCATCGAGGCACCTGTCGCAGAGGGTGGGGGAGATATACGCGGTGCGTATATTAGTTTGCCTGCTGGGGAAGTCAAGCGCTATTTGCGAAGTGCTTTGCCAGCGGGCCCCGTGCCCGGTTACACTGCGTCTCATGCATTCCGGCCCTACCTTTCGACTCTGCCCGTCGTCCCTTGCGTGCCACGCTTTTGCAAGCGTCGGATTCGCGCGCGCGCAGGCGTCACGCGTTCGCATCGGCGCTGCCCGCCGCGCGAGCCGCCCGAACGTCGGCGCCAAAGCCAAAAAACAGCCGCTCATCTGACCGGAGCAAGCTGTTCCGTCAGATGTGCGACGGAACAGCCGGTCTACCGCCTGCGTGCGGCCTGTCCTGAATTTTCCTCGTACCGCTGAACGGAATCGATACGGTCGCGTTATCGAGGTAAAAACATGTTCGATTTTTCAGGTATCTGGGTTCCACTCATCACGCCGTTCGCCGACGGTGCCGTCGACCACGCCGCGCTGCGCGCGCTGGTGCGCCGCTATGCCGATGCGGGAATTGCCGGCGTGGTCGCGCTCGGCACGACCGGCGAACCGGCCGCGCTCGACGCCGCCGAACAGGACGCGGTGCTGGCGACGATTCTCCACGCCGCGCAGCCCGCCGAGCATGACAGGCCCCCTGCGCGGGCGCTGCCGGTGGTGGTCGGCGTATCGGGCAATCACACGGCGTCGATGCGCGCGCGGATCGCGCAGCTGAACCCGCTGCCGATTGCCGGCATGCTGATCGCCGCGCCGTACTACATCAGGCCGTCGCAAGCGGGGATCGTCGGCCATTTCACCGCGCTCGCCGACGCCAGCGCCAAGCCCGTTGTGCTATACGACATTCCATACCGCACCGGCGTACGGCTAGAACTGGACACGCTGCTCACACTGTCGGCGCATCCGATGATTCGCGCCGTGAAGGACTGCGCGGGTTCGCTCGACACCACGCTCGCGCTGGTCCGCGACGGCCGCCTGCAAGTGCTCGCCGGCGAGGACGTGGCGATCTTCAACACGCTGTGTCTGGGCGGCAGTGGGGCGATCGCGGCATCCGCGCATCTGTGCCCGGAACGCTTCGTCGCGCTGTATCGCGCGCTGGCTGAGGGACGGCTCGCCGAGGGCCGACGCATTTTTCACGCGCTCACGCCGCTGATCCAGGCGGCGTTCGCCGAACCGAACCCTGGGCCGGTGAAGGCGCTGCTCGCGGCGCAAGGACTGATACGCGATGAACTGCGCATGCCAATGACGCGCGCGAGCGACGCGCTAGCCGCGCGGCTCAGGGCGCTGGATGGGCTCGATGAAATCGTGTAGGACATCGAATCATTTTATTTAGCCGGCGATCGCGAAGTCCTGGTCACGGCGAATCCAGGCGGCGCGTCCGGTTGCGGCCCATATTTGAGATGAGGCCGCGTGCATCCACGCGATAATCGACGCCCTTTGTCTTTCATCGCCGCGGGCTGCGCCCCGCCGATGCCGTATGCAGTCAATCGTATTCACCGATCTCTGGTCCCGCTGCTCCGCGCGTCGCGTCGGGCACGCTTTCACTGTGCCGCTGTCCGCATTTGTGCGCCCGGCCGCGTTTGCACGCCGTCGCGCAGCGGGCATCGCACGCGAGGAGCCTTGAATGGCTTCCGTGATCGCAGCCGGCAACTGGCTTTCCAACGGCTCCGTCCGTTTCGTCACACACCGCACGGCATGGTCGATCGCGCTCGGCGCAGCTTGCAGTGCGGCGGTGCTCGCGCTTGCCGGGGGCGTCGCGATCGGCCGGCATTGGCCCGTGCACGAAACGCCCGGCGCGCCCGGCGACAAGCGCATCGAACACGACTACGCGATCGATCAGCTCGGGCAGTTGAGCGCGTCGGTCGCGCAGCTCGAGCCGCGCATCGCGCGGCTGACCGCGCAGGTCGACGGGCTGCGCGATTTTGAAGCACGCCTGAATACGCCGCGGCCGGCGCCGCGTGCGTCGGCTGCGCCGAGCGAATCCCTTGCGCCGGGCTCGTCGTCCGAAGCCGACGCCTCCGCCACCGACGGCGCCGGCGGCCCCGCATTGCCGCCGCGGCGCTGCAGCGACCAAGGGGCGCCGTGGCGCAGCCGTGCCGATGCCGAACACACACGCGAACAACTCGATTGCATCGCTGCGACGCTGTCGGCACTGGAGCAGCAGACCGCCGCCCACGCGGTCGCGTATGCCGCTTTTCCAGGCCGCATGCCGGTCGACGGCGCGCGTTTTGGCTCGCCGTTCGGCAATCGCAGCGATCCGTTCACGCATCGTTTGAGTTTTCACCCGGGCGTCGATCTGGTCGCCCGCACCGGCACGCCGATTCTGGCGGCAGCGGGCGGCCGCGTGGTGTTCGCGGGAGAGAAGGCGGGCTACGGAAATGCGGTCGAGATCGATCACGGCAATGGGCTGGTGACGCGCTACGGTCACGCGTCGCGGATCGTCGCGCATGTCGGCGAGCTGGTGCTGCCGCGCCAATATATTGCCGATGTCGGCTCCACTGGCCGCTCGACGGGCCCGCACCTGCATTTCGAAGTGCTCGTCAACGGTGCGCCGGTCAATCCTGCCGGCTACCTCGCGCTGTTCGCGCCGATGCCTCATGGCTGAGCTGGGAAGCGGCCGGCGCGCCGATCGCCGGGTGGCCCGCGCCGCGAACGCCCTGAGCCGGCGCGACTACAGGTTGCAGCCCGCGCGGCCGTTGGCCTGGCGGATCGCCGGGTGGGCCGTCGTGTGCCTTGCCAGCGCTGTGCTCGGCGCCGCGGCATTGACGGGCTGGCAGGTGTCGCGCGCGGGCACCGCGGCGGGGGCGTGCGCGGCCCGATCCGTCGACGTAGGCAGCCAGCAGACGGAACTGGCCCGTATGCGGCTGGCGTTGGCGGAGGAATCGGCCGCGCGCGCTGCGGTGCAAAAGGCCGCGGATAGCGCCGCCGCCGAGGTCGCCCGGCTCAGTGCGGAATTGCAGTTTTTGCGCAGCCAGAGCAACGCGTCGCGACATTGAGCGCACGCAACAGCGGGGAGGGCGCGGTAAGCCATCTGCCAGGCCATTGCAACAGACTACCTGTGGCGTCGGCGAAGCGCCGTCACGCGACCATCCATTTCATTTCGAGGAAACCGCTATGTTCCGCAAGAAGAAAAATTCGGGCATCGAACAGACCAGACTTGCCACCCTGATCGCCCATGACGTGCGCATCACCGGCGACGTTCAGTTCAGCGAGGGCCTGCGCATGGACGGCCATGTGAAGGGTAATGTCAGCGGCGCGCCCGGCAGTCAGGCGCTGCTGGTGCTGAGCGATCGCGGCTCGATCGAGGGCAACGTGCACGCGTACGACGTGGTGGTCAACGGCAGGATCGTCGGCGATCTGATTGCGGATCACTTCGTCGAGTTGCAGGGCAACGCCCATGTGGTCGGCAACATCTACTATCAGCAATTGAGGATGGATTGCGGCGCGTCGGTCGATGGCAAGCTAACACGGCAAGAAGCTGCGCAGGCCGCGCCGCCGCATCTGGTCGCGGTGGATCAACCCTCGCGCGCCGAATATAGCGAACGTGACGAACCCAGGGAACCCAAGGACCGCAAGGAACGCAAGGCCGGCTAGCGCGGCGCTGTGGCCGCGCCACGCGTGCGTCGTTGAAGGTAGCGGCGGCCATTGACCCTGCTAAAAATGATCGCGTCGCCCAGCTTGCGCACCGCGCATGCGACCGCCAGTCGTGCGGATGTGCCGCGGCCGGCTATCGGGAGCGGCTCGCGACGGCACAGCCTTGCACGCCGCGACAATGTCGCAAAACCGCCGACGTGCTCACGGGGCCATCGTGCGGCCCCTCAGCAGCGCACCGAAGTCGTCCGCGCTCACGGGCTTGCCAAGCAAAAAGCCTTGCATCTCGTCGCAGCTCATGGAACGCAGCAGGCCGAGTTGCGATTCGGTCTCGACGCCCTCGGCCACCACGTCCATTTCCAGCGAATGCGCGAGCGCGATGATCGCCGATACGATCGCGCTGCCTTGCGCGCCGTGCTCGTCCAGTCCGTTGGTGAAGAAACGGTCGATCTTCAATTGCTTCACGCGAAAACGTTGCAGGTAAGCGAGGCTCGAATAGCCGGTGCCGAAATCGTCGATCGCGATCTCGAAGCCGCTTGCCTGAAATGCGCGGATCATCTCGACGGTTTTCTGGGCGTCCAGCATCGCCACGGTTTCGGTGATCTCGAACATGATCTGTCCGCTCGCGACGCCTTCCGCCTTGACGATCTCCAGCATGTTTGCGACGAGGTCGGGCTCCAGAAGTTGACGCGGCGACAGATTGATCGCCACCTTCATTGCCGGCAGGCCCTGTTCGACCCAGCTGCGAATCCGCCGGCATGTCTCGCGCACGACCCAGTAGCCGATCGGCACGATCTGGCCGGAGCGCTCGGCGATCGGAATGAATTCGGCCGGCGGCAAGATGCCCAGTTGCGGGTGGCACAGACGGATCAGCGCCTCGGCGCCGGCGAGCGAGTCGTTGCCGCCATAAAACTTCGGCTGGAATTCGAGCGAAAAAAGGCCCTCGGCAAGCCCGGCGTGCAGTGCGCTTTGAATCTGCAGCGTGCGCGTGGCGGCCTCGTTCATGCTGCGCTCGAAGAAGCGGTATGTGCTGCGGCCAGCGCGCTTGGCTTCGTACATGGCTGCGTCCGCGTGCTTGAGCAGCGTTTCCACCGTGTCGCCGTCGCCCGGATAAAGCGCGATGCCGATGCTCGGCATGACCTGCAGCGGTTGCGAATCGGCCCACATGGCCTGGCGCATCCGTTCGAGCACGGCTTCGGCCAGTATCGCGGCGTCTTCGCGCGAGCCCAGGTTTTGCGCCAGCACCACGAATTCGTCGCCGCCCAGCCGCGCAACGGTGTCGGTCGCCCGCACGCAGTGCTGCAGGCGCTGCGCGAACGTGGACAGCACGGCATCGCCGGCCGAGTGGCCGAGCGAATCGTTGATGGTCTTGAAGCCGTCCAGATCCATGAAGAGGAGCGCAAACGGTGCGTGTTGACGGCGTGAGATCGCACGTTCGATGCACTCGGTCAGCGTGCTGCGGTTCGGCAGCCCGGTCAGCGTATCGAGCGTGGCGAGGCGCACGATCTGCCCGTTCAGCCGCGACACCGCGCCCGTGAGCAAGCTGGTGCGCGCGTCGAAGCGCGACAGCATCAGCGTCACGATCAGGATCGCGAACGTGAGCAGGATCAGCGAGGTTGCAAGCCAGGGGGCGTCCACGCCTTTGGCTGCGCCGCACACCGCGTCCGGCGCGAAGTCGGCCGCGGCCATGCCTGCATAGTGCATACCGCTGATCGCGATGCCCATCACCAGTGCGGCGCCCAGACGCTTGCGCACCACGTGCTGCGCCTGGTCGTTGCCGAGGGCCTGCGCCATCCAGAGTGCGGCGCTCGACGCGCCGATCGCAATCGCCAGCGAGCCTGCGAGCCAGCCCGGCCGATAGTGGATCGCGGGCGTCATCTGCAACGCCGCCATCCCGGTGTAGTGCATGCCGGCGATGCCGAGGCCCATCAGCACGCCGCCTGCCAGCAGGCGGACGGGCGTCAGCCGGGGCTGGGTCGTCACGACCAGCGCCAGATACGACGCGCCGATGCCGAGCCCGAGCGAGCAGGCCGTGGTCGCGAGGTCGTAGCCGAGCGGGATCGGTAGCGAAAACGCCAGCATCGCGATGAAGTGCATCGACCAGATGCCGACGCCGAGCGCAAGCGCGCCGCCCAGCCGCCACGCCTGCCGCAGCCCCGCGGACGCCAGCAGGGAAATGCGACCGGTCAGGTCGAGCGCCGTGTACGAGGCCAGCGTCGCAACCACGAATGAAATGGCCGCGAGCCAAAGATTATATGTGCTGTGCATGTTGGATCCGGCCGCCGGGAAGGAAGCGGGTAAACATGTTATCGGCTGTTCGCGGTGTTTATTTAGCCAAATTACATAATCGGGCGATGACGTCAGTCAAAAGCGCGGCATTCGCCGACAAATTGAACGTGCGTTCTTGCGCGCCAGAAACGTTCCATGTTTCCGTCGCGATTTCGATGACGGCCTAGCGGGTAATCATCCGGGGTCATGCCAGCCTTCATCGCCATTTCGCGCGGGATGGCACAGGATCGATGCGCATTATTGAGCGCGCATGTTGGCCCGATACACGAATATTCATTTGCTAATCCGTCATTCTGAAACTTTGACATCCGCGCACGGCCGTCTCGCTCTTAGGTTCCAATGCACCGGCTCGGGATCGGTGGCGACCTGCATTCAGATCACGCTCGCGAGCGCCAAAGCGTTGAGGACATGCGGTTTGCGCTCGTGCACCGCGTCGGCGCGGCAACTATCATTGACCACTGGGTTACCTGCTCGTATTGTGCTTAACGCAAACGGCGGGAGGAGCCCTGCGCCAACTCGGGGAGTACCACTTTCAACAGCGCATTTGAGCCGGCGCACGCTCGGCAACGGACGTAGAGATGGGGAGCGACATGGGCGGTAAAGAGTCCGCGCGGTCCCGTGGTGACAGTACCCCCCGGCCTGTTCATTGCGTGCTGGTGATCTATTTCGCGGCGTACCTTGCCAGAATCGTCAAAGTCATGGGTGCTCTGATGGAAGCGCAAAGCGTAGCCACGCTGCGTGTGGTAATCAATAACCCGCAGATCGACGAGAGCGTGGTCAAGCAGCATTTTGCGAGTCTGTCTGCGCCAGTGCGCATATTACGGCACGACAATACTGGCCTCGAGTTCGGCGCGTATCAGCGCGGCCTCGACGACCTGCGGCGCACCGACGCAGATGATCTGCCATGTCTGTTCGCCAATGACACAGTCGGCAGTCACTACCCCATCACCACCTTTTACCTGCGCAAGTTCAGCAGCGCAGCGCAAGAGCATCTTGGTTCGAATGCGATCGTTGGCCTCGTCGATTGGTCGGCACGGCGTCTTCAACTTTGCGGTTTGCATACTAGCCGCTGGGTGCGATCCAACTTGTTTGTAATGGACCGGCAGGCACTGCAGAGCATCGACAATGCGTTATATGTAGCGCGGCTCGATGCCTGCATCCACGACAGTCCGAGCGAAGACGAGTTCTTTGCCGATGCCATTGGGCCTTCGCTGCGCGCGCATCTGCGCCGCTGGCTGTTCTCTGGCTCGCCGGACGCGTGGTATCAGTCCGCGCCGCTTTCGCCGGACAACCACCGGCGCATGGCTGCCAAAGCCCGGTCGATCCTTCAAGAGCTATTTCTCAGCATGCGTTTGGATAGCGCTGCGACGGCGTTCATTCAGCCTCAACTCAGCAAGGTCGAGAAAGCGCTGGTCAATCTTGGCTGCGCGACGGTCTGACGGGGCTATCCATGTCGACAAAAAAGGTGATTGCCGGGCTCTACTCGGCACAACTATTGAACTACGTGGTGCCTTTGATCACCTTGCCCTACTTGTCACGGGTTCTCGGTCCGGCAGGACTGGGTGTGATCGGATATGCGCAGACCGTCGCACAAATGTTGCTGATCGTCGTTGACTTTGGTTTCGATCTCACCAGTGCTCGCAAGGTCGCACTTCATCGGGATCAGCCGGAGGTTCTGAACAAGATCTATTGGACGACGATGAGCGCAAAGTCGGTACTTGCTTTGATATGCTGCATCGGAATGGTGGGCGTCGCATTCGTCGGGCACGACAGCGGGTCAGAGCGGAGCGCGACATTGCTCGGTATGCTGATCATTTGGGGGAGCGTGTTGACCCCGACATGGTTTTATCAAGGTACACAGCGTATGCCGATGCTCGCCTTGTCGATGTTGGCGATCCGCGCGATGCTGTTGGTGCCGCTTTTTCTGTTCGTCAAAACGCCGGACGACGTGGTCATGGCAGCGACACTGCAATTTGCTCCAGCAATGGTCGCGGGAAGCGTCCTGACCGCATGGCTTTTCCGGATACGCGCGGTATGGTTCGGTTGCACGGTCAGTTTGCGCGACATGCTGGACGATATGAAGGATGCGTACCATATCTTCGCGAGTTCGGCGTTGACATCCGTCTACATGTACGCGAACGTCGTATTCTTGCGCGCGATTGCCGGCAACGCCGATGTCGGATACTACGTGGCTGCGGACAAACTGACGACGCCGCTTCGCCAGCTGTCCGTTCCCTTGATCCAGGCATTTTTCCCCAAAATGTGCCAGCTTTATGCGAATGGCGATGCTCATTCGGTCGGCCGCGTGCTGCGCCGCCTTGTGATCGTTTTCACTATTGCGGGCACGCTGCTATTCGTGGGCTTTCAACTGTTGGGGCAATGGTTCGTCACGCGATTCTACGGCGGCGGGTTCGCGAAGACCTACCACGTGTTGCAGGTAATGATTCTGGTGCCGGTCATCATCGGTGTCGCCGCAACCCTGGTGCAGTTGTGCATCGTGGCTTCAGGTAACCAGAATGTGTTGAAGCGCATCTATTTCGTCGGCGCGCTCTTTCATCTTTGCCAGATGCCGGTGGCAATCTACTTTGGCGGCGGCGTAGGTGCCGCGTATTCGGTGGCTGCAACGGAGCTGTTCATGACGGTGCTCGTTTGCTTCACTGCGGCCCGAATCAACGCGCGCCTGTCGGCTGGCGGCGAGTCGAAAAACCTGGCACTACGGCTCGGTTGATTTCATCAACCAGAAATACTTGCTCGACCAGAACAACCGGATCATGGACACCCAGGCGTTCGCACAACTCACGCAGGGCGTGATGCGCCTCGTCGAGCAGTCTCCCCATCATAACGGCCGGCCGTACTGGGGCAGCTACGACAACGGCGTCGGACAGCAAAACCTCGGCATGGTGCGTGCCATCATCGGCAAGAGCAACAATCGGCAGATCGGCAATCTGGTTCTGGTTGTTCGGCGCGAGTACTTTTCGTCGATTTTCGATGATGTCGCTTTAGGCAGTGGAACGGAAATCTACGTACTCGACGCCCGCAACGACAAGCTGATCATTCGGGCCGGCGGCGCGGCCATGAGCAGCAATGGCACGGCCGAACCCGGGCTGATAGAAAAGATCGCCAACGCCGGGCGGCAGGGCGGCCGCAGCGCTTTCGTCGACTTCGACGGCCAGAGCGGCGGCCGGTATCTCGCCGCGTACACGAGCATTCCCGGCACGACATGGTTCGTGGTCAGCACCATTGCCGAACAGAAGCTGACGGCTCAGGCGCAATCCGTGCGCAACCAGATCGTGCTGGTCGGCATCTCGGGGTTTCTGCTATCCATCTTCCTTGCTTACTTCATTTCATACAGCATCTCTGCACCGCTCAAAGAACTGGTGCAGGAAATGCACGCAACAGGCAGCGACGCGGGCGCCGAGCTTCCGGTGCAGGCGGACGTTCCCACTCGCCCGGGTGCCAGGGATGAACTCGGCAGATTGGCACACCGCTTTCAACGAATGAGTGCGGCGATCAAGCAGAAGATCCAGAAGATCAACGAGATCAACGCCTCACTCGAGCAGGTTGTCATAGAACGAACGGCGGAACTGGTGACGCGGGAGCAGCAGTCGCGCACCATGATCGAGAACTCGCCCGACACCATCGCGCGCTATGACCGGGATCTACGCCGCACCTATGCCAATCCCGCGTTCTGTGCTTCGGCCGGGCGCAGTTTGAGCGAACTGCTTGGAAAGCAGCCGTCAGAAGTTCCAGGCGGCGCCAATGCACTGATGTACCAGAAGAAGATCGGCGAAACCATTGCAAGCGGAAAGAGCGGCCAATTCGAACTGAGATGGCTCAGTAAGGACGGACAGGAACAGTGCAGTCACATCCGCCTGACGCCCGAGATCGACCGCTCGGGCGAGGTGAATTCGGTGCTGGCCATCGGCCGTGATCTATCGGACCGCATGGTATTCGAAGCAACGATCTGGAAACAGGCCAATTTCGACGCGCTCACTCATCTCCCGAACCGGCAGATGTTTCATGACCGACTTGACAAGGAAGCCAGACTCTCGCATTTATCCGGACGACCCATGGGCCTGATGCTGATCGACCTCGATCGATTCAAGGAAGTCAACGACTCACTGGGGCACGACACCGGCGACATTCTGCTGATCGAAGCAGCGAGGCGCATCAAGTCCTGTGTGCGCGAGACCGACACCGTAGCCCGTCTTGGCGGCGACGAGTTCACGGTCATTCTGCCGGAAATGGACGACACCGAAAGCATTGAACAGATCGCGAAGACGATCATTGACACACTGGCCCAACCCTTCAGGCTGGGCCCGGACGAAGCCTTCATTTCGGCGAGTATCGGCATCACGCTTTACCCGCAAGACGCGCGCGAACTGGATGTGCTCTTCAAGAATGCGGACCAGGCCATGTACGCGGCCAAAAGCGCCGGACGCAACCGCTGGAACTACTTCACCCCCGATTTGCAAGTGGCGGCACAAAGGCGCTTGCGTCTCACGAACGATTTGCGCGCTGCCCTGCCGGCCGGACAGTTCCGCGTCTACTATCAGCCTATCGTCGACCTCGCGACCGGCGAGGTTTATAAAGCGGAGGCGCTGATTCGTTGGCTGCACCCGGAACGCGGCCAGATCAGCCCGCTGGATTTCATTGCGTTGGCCGAGGAGACAGGGCTCATCGTCCCGATCGGCGATTGGATTTTCAGACAGGCGGTGCGCCAGGCCCGTCACTGGCGACGCCGATTCCATCCGTCGTTTCAGATCAGCGTCAACATGTCACCCGCGCAGATTCGTCAGGACAACCTGGTTTGCATTCAATGGTCGGACTACCTCGCGGGGGAAGGGATGCCCGGCAAAAGCGTGGCTATCGAGATAACTGAAGGGTTATTGCTGGACGCCGAGTTGAACGAGAAGTTGCTGACTTTCCGTGATGCGGGGATTGGGGTCTCGATTGACGACTTTGGGACGGGTTATTCATCGCTGGCCTATCTGAAGCGCTTCGACATCGATTACCTCAAGATACAGAACCTCGGCTTCGACGCCGACAATCAGGCGCTTTGCGAAGCCATGGTCATGCTCGCGCACAAACTGGGGTTAAAGGTTATTGCCGAAGGGGTGGAAACCACAGATCAACGCGATTTTCTCGCCGCGATAGGCTGTGACTTTGCTCAAGGCTTTTTATATTCCGAGCCGGTCCCGTCGGATCAGTTCGAGGGACGCGTCTGGCCGACAAGCAAGAATGTCGCGCAGAGCGAAGTGCACCACTGGTCCTGAGCTATCGCCGGGTGACCGTGGTGCCATGCTGTCGCGGGCGCGGCAGTTTTCACTTGTGGCGAGCGCCGCCACGGAACTCAGTGCCTTCAGACAGTTCCGCTTTGACGCTTCACCTCGCGTGTATGGCATCGACCGCTTTGAGCACACGCCCAAAGAACGCGTCAGCGCTGGCCGGATTCAGCCAGCGAACGATAACCGCCATCCGGCGCTCCGGCTCGATCCAGGTAAACGAGCTACCCGCACCGATGCCGAAATAACTCGACGCCGGCACACTCGGAAAGATCTTGCGATCCGTATTGAGCCATACCAGGTAGCCATAAAACGGTGCCAGCGCACAAGGCGTTCGCATGCGCGCGATCCATTCGCTCGACAGAACGCGCCGGCCGCCCACCACGCCGTCATTCAGCAGCATCTGTGCGACCTTGAGTTGATCGTTCGCGCTGACCGACATTCCGCCGCCCCAATGCGATCCGCCAGGAACGGATTGCATGCGCTGTCCGTCGATCTCGACCCATGCATTGTCGTAGCCGACCCATTGCCAGTTTTCACTCGCGCCGGCAGGGCGCATTATCGTTTCGCGGAAAACCTCGGGCAACGGTTGGCGGAATAGATAAAGCAGCGCGAGCGAAAGCTGGTTGATCCGCACATCGTTGTATTCCCAGTACGTACCGGGCTTGTTCAGCGGTCTCAGGTCGCCCTTTTTCCCATCGGGCGGGGCGGCGAAATTGACGGCCCGATAGTGGTCCGCCTGATCCGGGAGACCGAAGTACGAGCCCTGCCATTCGCTCGTCTGTTGAAGCAGGTGCGCCCAGGTGACGGCGGAATTATGTTCGTCATCGAAGCCAATGCCGGGCGCGCGCACAGCGACCGGTTCGTCGACATCCGGCAGCAGTCCACGATCGAACGCCACACCGGCGAGCAAAGCGAGGCACATCTTGGCGACGCTGAAAGTCAGATCGGGCCGATCGGGTTCGCCCCACGACGTCAACACGCGACCATCGACGCAGATCGTGCCGGAAACGGGACCGCGATCATGGACCGGGCCGAGGAGCCGGTTCCATGGGGGCGGGTCGTTGACGTGCACGCCCCACGCACCGCCAACGTGGCGATCCCAAAGCGACTCATGTTCCACTGCGAACTGCACTGCCTGTTGCAAATCGTCTTGCATGCTCAAAGTCCTGTTCGTGCAATTGGGGTCGACGGTTCAGTGCGCATTCAGGCGCACACGGGCCCATACGATCGTGAAGAGACTGATGACGGCCGCCAGCATCAGATAGAGGCCAGGGGCGAGGTTGTTGCCGGTCAGCGCGATGAGCGCCGCCACGGCGAGCGGTGTGAAGCCGCCGAATACGGTCGTGCCGATGTTGTAGCCGAGCGCCATGCCCGTGGTTCGCGTGCGGGTCGGAAACAGCTCCGACATCAATGCGGGAATCGGCGCGAAATACGTGGCCTTCAGGACGGCGACCCACACAACAGCGGCAAGCAGCGTGACGAGCGAGGGGTGCGCGTTCATGAACATGAACGCCGGATAGACCGTCGCGAAGAACAGTATGCCGGCGCCCAGCATGATGCGGATACGGCCGACCTTGTCGGACCAGTGGCCGACGATCGGCGTCAGCGTCATCATGATCAAACCGGCCAGCAGCGTTGCAATGAAGCCGGACGAGGGCGCGAGACCGAGCTGCCGCGCCGCATACGTCGGCATGTAGAGAAGCATGTAGTTGGCCGTGGTGGTCAGGACCAGCGAGCCGATCGACACGAGAACGCGCTCTTTCTGCGTGGCCAGCAATTCCCGTACGGGCGACGCCGACTTCTCCGCGCGCTCGAATTCCGGCGTCTCGTCGATACGCCGGCGGATGTACAGGCCGACCGGCCCGATCAGCATGCCGAACAGAAAAGGAATGCGCCAGCCCCAGCCTTCGAGTTGACTTTGGGTCAGCACACCGGTCAGTACCGCGCCGAACGCGGATGCGATGAGCGTGCTCGCACCCTGGCTCGAGAACTGCCAGCTTGCCATGAAGCCTTTGCGGGCCGGCGCGTGCTCGATCAGGAACGCGGTGGAACTGCCGAATTCGCCGCCGGCGGAGAAGCCTTGCAACAGCCGTGAAGCGAAGATGCCGATCGGCGCGAGCAGGCCGATCGTCGCATACGAAGGCATGAGCGCGACCATGCCGGTGCCGAGCGTCATCATCGCGATGGACAGCGTGAGCGACGCCTTGCGGCCCTTGCGATCGCTGAACGAGCCGAGCACCAGCGCGCCGATGGGCCGCGCCAGATACGAGAGTGCAAAGGTCCCGAGCGTCAGCAGCAGCGAAACCGTCCTGTCGTGCACCGGAAAAAAAGTCCGCGACAGCACGGTGGCGAAGTAGCCGTACACGATCAGGTCGTAGAACTCGAGCGCATTGCCGATGGAAGTCGCGAGGATCAGGCGCGATACGCCCGAGCGCGACGCGGGTTGCTCGATCGTCCCGGCCGTAGTGGCGGAATCAAAACTCATAGTAGTTTCCCTTAGCGGCGTTTCGCGGGAGTCGGGATGCGCTGCAAGCTCCCTGGCTCTCCATATGGAAAGCGACACGGCCTCGAAGCGCTTCGAGAAAACGACCGGAATCGGGCAGACCCGTCGCCGATCGATTAGCCGTGTCATGTCTCAACATTGTTCTCCGGTGTCCGCTCCATCGGCGAGAACCCTTGATTCGAAGCGATGCCGCGATCTTGGCGTGGACGATATTTGTGGACAATTACAATATTTGGCAGATATCGTTGCCGAAACGGCAAAGCGGGGCAGTTATGACTCAGTTGGACAACACGGCGCTGCGCTACTTTCTTGAAGTCGCGCGCAGCGGCTCGTTGAGCAAGGCGTCCGAGCGGCTGTACGTTGCCGTGTCGGCGCTGAGCCGGCAGATTGCGAAGCTGGAGGAGGAAGTCGGCGCGGTGCTGTTCGAACGGCGCCCCCGTGGAATGGTGCTGAGCGACGCCGGGCACCTGCTGGCCGAGTACGCGCGTCGCACGCTGCTCGACTCGGAGCGCGTCACCGAAGAGATTCGAGGATTGAGCAACGGCGGCCGAGCGACGATTCGTGTGGCGAGTTCGGAGGGTGTCGCCCCTCATTTCCTGCCGCAGGTTTTTGCGCGCTTTCTGAACACGCATCCGGCAACGCATTTTCAGCTCGACGTGTCCGCGCCGTCTGTAGCGACGCAGCGCGTACGCGACGGCGTGGCCGATATCGCCGTGTGTTTCAGCATTTCGCCGGAGAAGGACATCAATGTCGTGTACGCGCAGCGGGCACCGATTTTCGCGCTGATGCGGCGCGCTCATCCGCTCGCGGCGCGCGAGTCCGTGACGCTCGCGGACCTGCTGCCGTGGCCGCTCGCCATAGACCATCAGGGCGTGACGATCCGTCAGCTGTTCGACATTTCATGCAGCGTGGCGGGCCTCGTTTTCGATCCAGTGTTCGTCAGCAACTATCATGCGGCGCTGCAAACCTTCGTGCTACAGACCGATGCCGTCACGGTGACAGGCTTGCTTACCGTGCGCAGCCGCCTCGAGGTGGACGGCCTCGCCGCCGTGCCGATTCGCAACCCGGAACTCCACCAGCGCACCTTACAGATCCAGACGATGGCTGGCCGGACTTTGCCGCAGGCGGTGCAGGCGTTCGTCGAACTGCTGACGGGCGCGATCGATGATCCTGCTCTTCTTGATTGAAGCGGTGCGAATCCGCATTCGACGAGCGGCGCGAACAACGTGACACGTCGATGGTGCTGAAAGTCCGCCGCTTTATCGTTCGGCTACTCCCGGTCCATCCTGGCAACGGCGCTTATGGAATGGATCGATGCCATTCCTTTATCATTTGAGATCTCGTTGAGTGGAGTGATGGATTTGAAAGCTCCATTTTCTATCACGCACGTGCATTTAGAGGCGCTTATGTCGACGGACGCAGACGCAGTGACGGATGAACGGATCGCTGGAATTGCGGATCGCATGATCGAAGAAGGCCGGAACGTATCTCCGGTGTCAGTTTGGGCGGAGGTTCGTGGCGGTTCGATCGTCGCGATTGCGGCGGCGCTGGATCGCTGGCGAGACGCGCGACAGCCGCAAGCCCCGCAAGCAGCGCCTCACACGCTGCCGGAAAACATCGCCGAAACTGTCATCGGCGCGGCCAACCGGCTCTGGTCGGCCGCTCATGAGGAAGCAGAAAGGGCAGCCAGTCAGCGCCTGGGTGTCGTGCGCCAGCATCTCGACACTACGCTTGCCGAGCGCAGCGAAGCACTCGCCGAATATCAGAGCATGGCGGAAGAAGTTCAGGCCGCGCGTGAGCGGCTCGTTGCTTTGACGAATGCGCATAGTGCCTCGGAAGAAGCCGCGAGGCGCCTTGAAGCGGAATTCGCGACGTCGACGCGTCGCGCTGAAACTGCCGAGGCGCAAGTCGACGAGCTTGCGCAGCGCGCGTCTGTTGAAAGGGCCGAACTCGAATCGACCCGAGCGGCGCTCGATGAAGAGCGCGCCGCGCGCGCTGCGTTGAGTGCGGTGATCTCCGGTAAAGACGGCGAGATCGAGCGGCTCACGCACGCACAACGCGCTGCGCACGAAGCTGCGACGCAGCTCGAAGAGGAACTCGCGACGTCGAACCAGCGTGCCGATGCGGCCGAGGCGCGAGTGGAAGAGCTCGTGCAGCGCGCATCGGTGGAGCGCGCCGAACTCGACAACACCAAGGCGGCGCTCAATGACGAACGCGCGGCGCGCGACGCATTGGCCGAGACCCTCTCGAGCAAAAACGACGAGATAACGCGGATCACTCATAAGCGCGATGAGGCATGGAAAGAAGCCGCAGCTTTGGGCGAAGCCTATCGGGCGATGTCGGACGACGTCAAACGCTGGTCCGAGGAAGCGGGCGCGGCTTCATCGCGCGCCGAAGCCGCCGAGGCGCAACGCGACGAGAGCCGCGCGCAACTCGTAGCGCGCGAGAACGAGCTTGAAGACGCTCGCAATCAACTGGCAGCTGAGCAGCAGATCACTGCCGCGCGGCTGCAACAAGCGTCGGCCGATCTGAACGAGCTGCAGCGCGTAGCCGGGGAACTCGAGGACGCGCGACAACAGCTCACTGCGATGGCCGACGCCAAGGCCGCCGCGCTAGCTGAAGCCGCGCGAGTCGCGCAAGAAGCCACTGCCGCGAGCGAACGGGCCGATGCCGCCGAGCAACGAGCAGCAGCCCTTGAACAACGCCTCGTGGAAATCGACGCCGCGCGGGTGCAGGAGTTGGACGAAGCGCGTCATGCGTTGGCAGTCGAACGCGAGACCACCGCGGCGCGACTGGAAGAAGCAACGGTCAAGCTCGGCGAATTGCAGCGCGTAGTGAGTGAGCTCGAGCAAGCTCGGGAAGAAGTGAGCGCACTGGCTAATGCGAAGTCGTCGGCAATCGATGAAGCCGCCCGACTCACGCAGGAAGCCACCGCCGCAAGAGAACGTGCGGACGCCGCCGAGCAACGAGCGGCAACGCTTGAGCAACGCCTCACGGAACTCGACGCCGCCCGCGCGCGGGAGCTGGACGATGTTCGTCAAGCGTTGGCAGTCGAGCTGCAGACTGCTGCTGCGAGTCGGGAACAAGCGTCGGCCAATCTCGGCGAAGTACAGCGCGTTGCCGCGGAACTGGAGGCCGCACGCAAAGACATCAGCGCACTGGCTGACGCACGAGCAGCTGCTATCGACGAAGCCGCACGCGTCTCACACGAACTCTCCGCCGCCAGAGAACGTGCGGATGTCGCCGAGCAGCGTGCAGTTGGACTCGAGCAACGCCTCGCCGAACTCAACGCTGCGCGCATCCGCGAAGCACAACGCGATGAGTCGGCCGCGGCGGACGAAGTGCTTACGTTGCGACGTCAACTCTCGGCCGAAGGGAAAGCGCATGAGAAGGCCTTCAACGAGCTTCGCGCACTGGCCGAACAGTGGGTCGCGCATGCCAAAGATCTGAAACAGCGACTTGGTTCGGCCAACGAAAGAATATTGTTCGTCGATGCGCGCAGCACCGGAGAAGTGGCGCTGCTACGGCGGCTTTCGGCCGAACTCGAGCGGCTGAAACCGGATCATGAGCTCGCATCGCGCGAGGCGCAGCAAAAACTGATTGGCGCGACGATGGCCGAACGACTCGCGCAGAAGGGTTACCGATACGATCCCGCGACGGCAGTCATTTCCAAAGTAGAAAGCTGATGATGCAGTCGGTGCAAAGCATTTGCACCGACGCGCAATGTTGGCGCGCGGCCATGTGTCAGGCGCTGCGGACCTTGTGCATGGCAAGATCGTGGCGTTGAGGCACGCGGACGCTGAGTATCCGCCGATACGTTTTTCCTCGGTTACTGCGCGGGTTTTCACTGCAGCCGCGCCGCCACTGCGCGGTGGCCGCCGCGCGAACGGCTGGAAGCGATTTTCCGTCAAGCGTTGGTGGTCCCCCGGCGCGTGACGAACGGCCGCAAACCCACCAACCAACAGCCGCCTCACGCCTGCCACCACCTCTCCAATGCGCGCTGCATTACCTGCGTCGCCGATGCCGGTTTCGCTCCAGACAAACCCTCATTGCTGCGGTGAATGCGGCGCTGCTATCGTTCGCTGGTCCAGGTGGAAGCGCTTCCAATCAACGGTTCAAGGGGCTTGGCGCGGCGTCTTCCATCCACCAGGTTGCACCGATCCCAGCAGAGGAGAAGCCGTGGCAAACGACGCATCCGCCGTAATCGAACCTGTCTCCCCCCAATCGCTCGCCGACCCGTTTACGCCGCCCGCCGACTCGTCGCTGTGGCGCAAGGACTTCCTGCTCGGCGCGGCCACCGCCGCATATCAGATCGAAGGCGCGATTCACGAGGACGGCCGTCTGCCGTCCATCTGGGACACGTTCTCAGCGATGCCGGGCAAGGTGTTGGCCGGCGATACGGGCGCCGTGGCCTGCGATCACTACCATCGCTGGGAAGCGGACCTCGACATGCTAGTGGAGCTCGGCCTCGAGGGGTATCGGCTGTCCATCGCGTGGCCGCGCGTGATGGACGCGGCCGGCGCGCCGAATCGCAAGGGCATCGACTTCTACAAGCGCCTGCTCACGCGTTTGAAAGATAAGGGCGTCACGAGCTTCGTCACGCTGTATCACTGGGACTTGCCGCAACATCTGGAAGATCGCGGCGGCTGGCTCAACCGCGACACCGCGTACCGTTTTGCCGACTACGCCGACCTGATGAGCCGCGAATTGTCGGGTCTCGTCGACGCATGGGCGACGCTCAACGAGCCGTGGTGCTCCGCGTATCTCGGCTACGGCAACGGCCATCACGCGCCGGGCCTCGCGAACCGCCGCTTCGCGACGCAAGCGATGCATCATCTGCTGCTCGCCCACGGTCGCGCGCTGCCGGTGCTGCGCGCGAACGACCCGCGCTCGCAGAAGGGCATCGTCGCCAACGTGGGCCGCGGCACGCCCGACAGCGACAGCCGCGCCGACCAGCGCGCAGCGCAACTGTTCGAAGTTCAGCACAACGAGTGGATTCTCCACCCGCTGCTCAAAGGCGAATATCCACAGGCGCTATTCGAGTTGTGGCCAGGCACCGAGCCGCTCGTGCTCGACGGCGACATGAAAGTCATTTCCGCGCCGCTGGACTTCCTCGGCATCAATTATTATTTCCGCACGAACGTCGCGAGCGACGGCGCGCACGGTTTCAGGGACGTGCCGCTCGAAGGCGTCGAGCGCACGCAGATGGGTTGGGAGGTCCACCCCGACGGCTTGCGCGATCTGCTGACCGGCTTCAGGCAGACCTACCCGAGCCTGCCGCCGATCTACATCACCGAAAACGGCATGGCCTCGGACGACCAGGTGACGGACGGCCGCGTGGACGACAGCCAGCGCATTTCGTTCATCAAACGCCATCTGGCCGCGGTCGACCAGGCGATCAAGGCGGGCGTGGATATTCGCGGCTATTTCCTGTGGTCGCTGATGGACAACTTCGAATGGGCGTATGGTTACGAGCGGCGTTTCGGCATCGTGCACGTGGATTACGGCACGCAGAAGCGCACGCTCAAACGCAGCGCGGAACTGGTGGCCGAATTTTTGAGGGAGCGCAGGGCACGGTCGTAGTGAAGTGGGGAACAGCAGGTAAGGCTGGCGGAGATGTCGACTTGCAAACGGGCATGAAGCCTGGAGGAGACGGAATGAACAGCAGAAAAATGGTCTTGCGGGCCGTGGCTGCGGCAGTGGGGTTGTACGGCGTTGTCGCGCACGCGGAGCCTCTGAAGGCCAACGTGATTCACTGGTGGACCTCGGGCGGCGAGTCGGCCGCGATTCGCCAGTTCGCCGATGCGTACGACAAAGCCGGCGGCCTGTGGGTCGACAACGCGGTGGCGGGCGCCGATCAGGCGCGCTCCACGGCGATCAACCGGATCGTCGGCGGCGATCCGCCTACGGCCGCGCAGTTCAATACGTCCAGGCAGTTTCACGACCTGATCGATCAAGGCCTGCTGAACAACGTCGACGACGTTGCCGCAAAGGAGAACTGGAACGGCGTGTTCCCGGCCTCGATCATCGACAGCATCAAGGTGAAGGGGCACTACTATGCGGCGCCCGTGGACATCCACATGCCGGCCTGGTTCTTTTACTCGAAGCCGGTATTCCAGAAGGCCGGCATCGCCGCCGAGCCGAAAAGCTACGACGAGTTCATCGCCGATCTCGGCAAGCTGAAGAGTGCGGGCGTGATTCCGCTCGCGTTCGGCGGTCAGCCGTGGCAGGAAAAAATCACCTTCGACGCGGTGTTTGCCGACGTGGGTGGCCCCGATCTGTATCTGAAGGTGTATCGCGACCACGACCTGAACGCGGTGAAGTCGGACGCGTTCAGGAAAGTGCTGGCATCGTTCAAGCGTCTGCACGACTTCGTCGATGCGGGCTCGCCGGGTCGCAACTGGAACGATGCGACCGCACTCGTGATTTCCGGCAAGGCCGGCGTGCAGATCATGGGCGATTGGGCCAAGGGCGAATTCTCGGCGGCCAACCAGAGCGCGGGCAAAGACTTCGGCTGCTTCCCCGGCTTTGGTCCGCATTCGCCGTATCTGGTCGCGGGCGACGTGTTCGTGTTCCCGAAGACCGACAACACCAATGTAATCAAGGCGCAAAACCTGCTTGCCACGGTGATGACCTCGCCGTCCGCGCAAGTTGCGTTCAGCGCGAAGAAGGGCTCGATTCCGATTCGGCCTGACGTGGATGCCGCCAGCCTCGACATTTGTGCGAAAGAGGGCATTGCGATCATGAAAGACAAGTCGCGTCAGTTGCCGAATCCGGAAATGCTGCTCTCACCTGACACGCAGGGCGCGCTGATCGACGTCGTCACCAATTTCTGGAACAAGAACCAGTCGGTCGACGATGCGCAGAAAGCGTTTGCCAGCGCGTTGAAGAGCTAGGCGTGCCCGCAATGCACGCGCTGCCAGCCACCGGTCCAGGGCCGGGCCGCAAAACGGCCCACAAGCCGCTCAGCAGACGGGTTTCCATCGCGGCGTGGCTTGCGCTGCTGCCGATGGTCCTGACCGTCGTGTTCGCGTATCTCGGCACGATGGTCTGGACCGCGCGCGTGTCGCTCAGCAATTCGCATACGTTTCCTTCCGGCGACTTCGCGGGCTTCACGCAATACGTGCGGCTCTTTCATAACGACCGGTGGTTGCTGTCGCTGCAAAACCTGGTGGTCTACGGCGCGTGCTTCATCGTCGCGTGCATGGTGATCGGATTGTTGCTGGCGATCTTCATCGATCAGCGCGTGGTCGCCGAAGGCGCGTTACGCACGGTGTTTCTCTATCCGTATGCGATGTCGTTCGTCGCCACGGGGCTCGTCTGGCAATGGATTCTCAATCCGGAACTGGGCGCGCAGGCCGTGCTGCACAGGCTCGGTTTCGTGCACGCGCGCTTTGACTGGATCGTCGATCAGGATCGGGTGATCTACACCCTCGTGATTGCGACCGTGTGGCAGGCCTCGGGCCTCGTGATGGCGCTGCTGCTCGCAGGCTTGCGCGGCATCGACGACGAGCTATGGAAGGCCGCGCGCATCGACGGCATTCCGCGTTGGCGCGTGTATGCGAGCATCGTCGTGCCGATGCTCGGCCCGTCGATCTCCACCGCATTCGTGCTGCTGTTCGTGATGGTCGTGAAGCTCTACGACGCGGTGGTCGCGATGACCCAGGGCGGCCCCGGCACGGCGAGCGAAGTGCCGGCCAAGTTCATCATGGACTATCTGTTCGGGCGCGCCAATATCGGCCTCGCATCCGCCGCGTCGATCGTGCTGCTGGCGACGGTGCTCGCGATTCTCGCGCCGTTCTTCTACGCCCGCAGCCGCGCGTCGTTGCGCAAGGAGACGTGATGAACACGCTCAGTTCGCCGCTCAAAAGCGGCACGCCAAGCCGCGCGCACAAACGGCGGCGCACGGCGTTCACGCCGGCGCGCGTCGGCATCTACGCGTTTTTGCTGAGCGCGGCGCTCTTCTTCCTGCTGCCGCTGTACGTGATGCTGGTCACGTCGGTCAAGCCGATGAGCGAAATCCGGCTCGGCAATCTGCTGGCGTTTCCCACCCATTTCAGCCTCGAAGCGTGGCGCGCCGCGTGGCAATCCGCGTGCACCGGGCTCGATTGCAACGGCATCCGGGTCGGCTTCTGGAACTCGGTGCGCATTGTCGTGCCGAGCACGGTTCTGTCGATCGCGGTCGGCGCGGTAAACGGTTACGCGCTGTCGTTCTGGCGGCCGCGCGGCGCCGGCATGCTGTTCGGCGTGCTGCTGATGGGCGCCTTCATCCCGGTTCAGGTGATGGTGTACCCGCTCGTGCGAGTGCTGGCGAGCGTGCACCTGTTCAGCTCGCTGGCGGGCATCGTCGTGATTCACACGATCTTCGGCATGCCGGTGATGACGTTGCTGTTTCGCAACTACTACGTGTCGATTCCGCAGGAGCTGTTCAAGGCGGCGCGCATCGACGGCGGCGGCTTCTGGCGCATCTTCGTGCAACTGATGCTGCCGATGTCCACGCCGATCATCGTGGTCGCGCTCATCATGCAGGTGACGAACATCTGGAACGACTTCATTCTGGGCCTCGTGTTCGCCGGCACGAAGAATCTGCCGATGACGGTGCAGTTGAACAACATCATCAATACGACGACCGGCGAGCGCCTCTATAACGTCAACATGGCGGCGACCATTCTGACTTCGATGGTGCCGCTCGCGGTCTATTTCATTTCGGGGCGCTGGTTCGTGCGCGGGATTGCGTCCGGCGCTGTCAAGGGATAGCGCAAGGGTAAAGGCAAGGGCATGACAAACATGGCGGGTGTGGCAAACGCGGCTGACATGGACGACAGGGCGAGCGGGGCTGACGCCGCTGACTCGGCGGATATCACGAATCCGGCCAACGTCGCGGTGCGCAATCTGACCATTCGCCTCGGCACGAATACCGTGATCGAGAACCTCTCGCTCGACGTGCAAGCCGGCGAGTTCATCGTGCTGCTGGGGCCGTCCGGTTGCGGCAAGTCCACGTTGCTGCACAGTATCGCCGGCCTGATCGACGTGAGCGACGGCAGCATCGAAATCGCTGGCGAAGACATGACATGGGCCGACCCGAAAGACCGGGGCATCGCGCTGGTGTTTCAGTCGTATGCGCTCTATCCGACGATGAACGTCGAGCGCAATCTGTCCTTCGCGTTGCGTATCAATGGCACGCCCAAGGCGGAGATCGCGCGGCGCGTGGCGCGCGCCTGCGAGATGCTGCAGCTGGGTCCGCTGCTCAAGCGCAAGCCGGCGCAACTGTCGGGCGGACAGCGGCAGCGCGTGGCGATTGGCCGCGCGATCGTGCGGGAAGCGGACGTGTTTCTGTTCGACGAGCCGCTGTCCAATCTCGACGCCAAACTGCGCACCGAACTGCGCCGCGAACTCAAGCAACTGCATCAACGCCTCGGCGCGACGATGATCTACGTGACGCACGATCAGGTCGAAGCGATGACGCTCGCCACGCGCATTGCGGTGATGCGCGGCGGCGTGATCCAGCAATACGGCACGCCCGCCGAGGTCTATGCGCGCCCCGACACATTGTTCGTCGCCACCTTCCTCGGCACACCCGCGATGAACCTGCTGCGGGGCTCACTAGAAACGCGCAACGGCGCGCTTTGCTTTTGCACCCCGCACTGGCAACTCGACATGTCGGCTTATGCGTTCAGGCAAGCGCCGGCGCAAGCGTTGCCGTCCGCGCCCTGCGTGCTCGGCGTCCGGGCCGAAGATGTGCGGCTCGCCGGTGCTTCGAGCGAGCGCGCAAAAGTTTCGCTGGTTGAGCCAATGGGCAACCACCGCATCGTCTGGCTCGACTATCATGGCGAGCAGATCGCGTCGATCGACCAGAGCAGAGTGCCGCTCGCACCTGGCGATAGCGCGACGTTCTCGTTCGACGCCGCACACGTCTGCCTGTTCGAGGAGGCGAGCGGCGCGCGTTTGTAGCGCTGGAGACGGCGCTTGCGTATAACAAGGCATGACGGAGAACCGCGTGGCAACACTCAAGGATGTCGCGGCACTGGCGGGCGTGGGCATGTCCACTGCGTCGCGGGCCATTTCCGGGAAAGGACCTATCTCGGCCGACGCTGCCGCCCGCGTGAGGGCGGCAATTGAGGCGTTGAACTTTCGCCCGTCGTCGATCGGCCGGGCGATGGCGACGCAGTCGCTCGGCATCATCGGTCTATTCGTGCCGACCTTCTTCGGCTCCTATTACGGCACCATTCTCAAGCAGACCGACACCGAACTGCGCGCGGTGCACCGTCACGTGGTGGTGGCGACCGGCTGCGGGGAAGTGTCGCCGCGCGAACAGGCGATCGAGGCGGTGCGCTTCCTGATCGGCCGCGATTGCGACGGCGTGGTGGTGGTCAGCCACGATCTGCATGACGAAGATCTCATCATGCTGCATGCGATGCATCCCAAGATGGTGTTTCTGAACCGCGTGTTCGAGCAGTTGCCGCAGGCGTCGTTTTGCGCCGATCATCGGCGCGGCGGCGAACTGGCGGCGCGCACGTTGCTCGATCATGGGCACCGGGAGATCGCGGTCATTTCGGGGCCGTTCACCTCGTCGGATAACCAGGCGCGGCTCGACGGCTTCTTTGCGGAACTGGCGCGTGAAGGCATTGCGCGCGAGAACGTCACGCTGATCGAATCGGACTTCTCGCCGGAAGGCGGCTACGCCGCCGCACACAAGCTGCTCGACTCGAAGCGGCGCGCAACCGGCCTTTTCTGCGCAAACGACACGATGGCCGTGAGCGCGCTCGCGCGCCTGCACCAGGCCGGCATTGCCGTGCCGCACGACATGTCGGTGATCGGCTACGACGACGATTACTCGGCCGCTTATACGGCCCCGGGGCTGACGTCGGTGCGTATCCCCACGGCGGAACTGACGCAGAATGCGGTGCGCTGGCTGATCAACGAGTGCTACCAGACCGAATGGGAGATCTTCCGCGAGTTTCCGGTGAGCGTGACGATGCGAGAGTCCGTCGGGCCGGCGCCGAAGTCGCGGCTTCATCGGTGACGGTGGGGCGAAGGGGCTTGCGGCTTTGCGTGAGGCGTTCGTCGAGTCGTCGCGTAAAGATGGCCGACGCGACGCTTCAGACATGTCGCCCGTATCGGTCCGCAAAGGTTTGCGCGTCGTTTGCCGGTGGTGATTCGCCGCTTCTCGATCGATTCCAGCTTTTGCCCGGCGTGAGCCGATTCGCGCGTTGCAGAAAATTGCTGTAATTCCGGGCAATAGAGCTTTGCTGTTTTCCCTCATTCAATTCGCTTACCAATCCTTTAAACTGGCTGGTAACAATTGTTACGGGGTGCGTGATGCTCGCCGTTTTTCTGGTTGCCTTTCCGATCTGCATCATCGCGTTGTTCGGGTTTGCGCGACATGTCGATCCGCAAACGGGTCATATCAAGCGTTGAATTTTTTGGGCCGTAGGCTTTTGCTGCGGCCGGTTGCAGTTGAAGCCTTGCCTTTGCGTGCCGACTCGCGGCACGATGCGCGATAACCCAGGTTCAGGGCGATATCGCATATGTGCGACTTTCTGGCGAAAATCATGGCGCGCGCAGGCGTGCTCAAGGGCGTTCTTCCTTTGAGCCGTGCCGCAGCGGCGCGCGATGCGCTGGCGGGCGTACAGCTCGCGTCGATGGACATTCCACAAGTGCTCGGCTATGCGCGCATTGCCGGCATGCCCGCGGTTGCCGGCCTTTACACGGTTTTTCTGCCGCTGGTGGCGTTTGCGTTTTTCGGTGCATCGCGGCACCTGGTGGTGGCCGCCGATTCCGCGACCGCTACCATTTTCGCGAGCCGCCTCTCGACAATGGCGCCGGCGTCGAGCGCCGGATACGCAGCGCTCGCCGCGATCGTCGCGCTGCTCACTGCTGGGTTGCTGCTCGTCGCACGCATCTTTAAACTGGGCTTTCTCGCCGACTTCCTGTCGCGCACGGTGCTGGTCGGTTTTCTCACCGGCGTCGGCGTGCAGGTCGGCATCGCGATGCTTGGCGAGATGTTGGGCCTTCCGGGACACGCGGCAAGCAGCGTCGATCAGCTGCTGCTCGCGGCGCACGAGTCAGCCCGGGTCAGTGCGCCGACGCTCGCCATTTCGCTGCTGGTGGTTATCGCGATTCTGGTGTGCAAGCGCTTCCTGCCGCGCGTGCCGGTGCCGTTGATCGCCGTGGTCGCGGGTATTGCGGCAAGCGACTTCTACGACTTCGCGGCCCGTGGCATCTCAGTGCTCGGTCCCGTGACGGCCGGACTGCCGCCGTTGAGCGTGCCCTCGGTGAGCTGGCAGCAGATGCTCGATCTGCTGCCGGTTGCGGCCTCGTGCTTCGTCATGATCGTCGCACAAAGCGCTGCCGCGACGCGGGTGTTCGCCGAGCGCTATCACGAACCCGTCGACATCAACGCCGATCTGCTCGGCATTGCCGCGGCCAACGCGGCAGCCGCGTTATCGGGCGCGTTCGTGGTCAACGGCAGTCCCACGCAAACCGCAATGGCCGATAGCGCCGGCACGCGCAGCCAGTTCGCGCAACTGGTGTTCGCCGCGACGGTGGTCGTGGTGCTGCTGTTTTTCAGCCGCTATCTGCGCTATCTGCCACGCTGCATTCTCGCCAGCATCGTGTTCACGATTGCGATCGGCCTGATCAACCTGAGGATGCTGTTTGCGATCCGGCGCGAAAGTCCTGGGGAATTCGCGCTCGCCTCGTTCACCGCCGCGGCGGTGGTGTTGATCGGCGTCGAGCACGGCATTCTGATTGCGGTGACTTTATCGTTGCTGCGTCACGTGCGGCATAGCTACCGGCCGCACACCATGGTGCTGGTCCCGGGTGAGGACGGTGTCTGGTTGCCGGTGCCCGCCGTGCCGGGTATACAAACCACGCCGGGGCTCATCGTCTACCGCTTCGGCGCCGACCTGTTCTACGCGAACGATCATTTTTTCGTCGAGGATATCCGGCATCTCGTCGATCGCGCGCCGAGCGCGGTGCGGTGCCTCGTGATCGACGCGAGCGCGATCACCGATCTCGACTATTCGGCGGCACGCTCGGTTGGCGAGCTGTGCAACACGCTCAAGCAGAGCGGCATCGAAGTGATCTTCGCGCGTGTGAACCGTTATCTGCGCTCGGACATGGATCGGCACGGCATTACGCCGATCGTCGAAGAACGCTGCATTTTCGGCACGCTGCACGAGGCGCTGTTCGCGGCGGGCATCGAGAAGCCGCATGAGCATGTGAAGCACGCGTCGTAGCGGAAGCTTTTTCGGTGGGGCGGCTAGTGTTGCGGGTCGTCGGCGAAAAGATAGCCGATCGGAAAACATGCGCCGGCGATCGCGATGCCCAGCACGGCTACTGTATAGGCGAGGGCGGTGCCGTGCCACAGACCGTCGAACCATTGATGAAGCTGCGCCATCAGCACCGCCGCATTGCCGCCTATGCGCTGCAATTCGATCTGATATCGCGGATCGACAGCGGCGTATCGGGCGATCGCCTCGTCGGGCGGCGGCGTGTTCGCGTAGATCAGCGCCGCCGCGAGCAGCGCCGCGAACAGCACGGCGGTGCCCGCCAGATACATACGTTTTTGCAAAGGCGAGCGTTTCACCGCCGCGTTGACTTCGTTGCTGCCGCTCATCGTGCTGGCTCGTCCACTGTTCGTCACGGCGACAGTATCGCAGAGCGGCGGCGCGTGTCGAACGCGCGCTAGCTTTTTGAAGTCAGCATCTTGATGCCCGCGACTCCGAACATCAGCGCGAGCGAGCCGTCCAGCCAGCGCCGGATGGCAACGTAGATGCGCCGCGCGCGAGCCGTGGAAAACAGCACCGCGTAGCTGCTGAACACCGTCACGCCGATCGCCATGCAACCGAGCACCACCGGCAACGTGTGCGACGTGCCGGTTGACGGCGAGACGGCCAGCGAGACGATGGACAGCCACACCAGCACTGCTTTCGGATTGGTGAGATGCAGCAGCAGGCCGCGCAGAAAAAGATGCTTGAGCGGCGCGCTCGCCCGCGCGTCGCCGCTGGGCATGTTCCCGGGGCCGAACGCGGACCGCGCGGACTTGAAGCCGAGCCATAGCAGATACAAGCCGCCGGCGATCCGGATCGCGACCAGACATGCCGAATATCTGGCGAGCAGCGCCGACAAACCGAGCGAGGCGAGCAGCGCCCAGGAGAACGACCCCGACACCACGCCGAGCGCAAATGCCAATGCCGAGCGCCGGCCCGCGTTCATCGCGAGCGACATGATGGCGAGGTTGCTGGGGCCGGGGCTGGCGGTGCCGACGAAGTAGGCGCTATAGGCGATCAGGACATCGGCGGTGAGAATGGGGCTGGCGATCATGGTCTCTGGAATGGGGTGTCGACTGCCGCTCGCCGCATATTTGGCGCGATGCACGCGGCACGAGCATCGGGCGAACGCGTCGTTCGCTATGCGAATCAATGCGGGAGCGACGATTCTACGCGCCATCGCGTGAATCCCACAGATACAGTTGATTGGGCGCGCGACAGGACAATCGGGCATGCGTGGGTACGGCTCATCAATCGATCACGCACCCGCTGCCTCTCCAATACAATCGGCCAACACGTCCACCACCGCTTGCCGGCTATGCCGGGGACGTTGCACGAGTCCGATCTCGCGCTGGAACGTCGCCTCGCCGAGTTCGAGCGCGGCGACGCGCGCCGGCCACTTGCCGAGCCCCGCCGACTTCGGAATCAGCGCCACGCCGATGCCGCGCGCGACCAGTTGCACGATTGCCTGCAGCTCGTCCAGCTCGATCACGTCGTGCACGTTCAACCGCGAGCGCCGCAGAAAACGGTCGACCAGCCTGCCGCCAAACGACGTGCGGTCATAACGGATGAACGGCTCGCTGTTGAGCAGTTCACGCCAGCCGCGCTGGCCGCGCGCGAGCTTCTTCGGTACGAGCAGAACGAACGGCTCGGTGACGAGCGTGCGCCATTCGAGCTCGGACGGCAGCGCGAACGGCGGCTTGATGATCACGGCCAGATCGAGTTCGCCCGAGTCCACTTGTCCGAGCAGAGCGAGCGACACGCCGGGCACGACGCGAATCCGCCAGCCGGGCCGATCGTCGCGAAAGCGTGCGAGCGCGTCGGCCAAAAACGATACTTGTGCGGAGGCAATCGCCCCTACCCGCAGCATCCCGCTTTCCGCCGCGACCGCGCCGCGTTGCGAGAGCCGCGCGTAGAGCGTCATCATTTCTTCGGCGAGCGCGAGCGTTTCGCGGCCGGCGTCGTTCAGCGTCGCCGAGCGGCCGGTGCGGTCGAACAGCGCGAAGCCGAGTTCCTCTTCGAGCCGCTGCATCTGCGCGCTCACCGCCGATTGGGTCAGCCCGATACGCGCGCCTGCGCCGGAAAACGTGCCGTACTGCGTGACGGCGATGAAGGTTTTCAGTTCGTTGAGCATTCGGCTGATCGAGAACGGTGATGGTGAGCTCAAATATATATCGTTTTGCAGCATTTTTAATCATGATTAAAATCGGCCTGCTACCAACCCAACAGTCAGCGAGTCCCCATCATGAGCGTTACCGAAAATGTGTTGCCGCCGTTTCACCTGGCGTTTCCTGTTCATAGCATCGCCGCCGCCCGCCAGTTCTATGGCGAATTGCTGGGCTGCCCGGAAGGGCGCAGCGCGGACACGTGGGTCGATTTCAATTTCTACGGCCATCAGATCGTCGCGCACCTCGCGCCGGAAGAGATCGGCCATCGCCAGACCAGCAAGGTAGACGGCGACGCGGTGCCGGTCCGTCACTTCGGCGCGGTGCTGTCGATGGAGCAATGGCAGGCCGCCGCCGACAAGCTGCGCAGCGCCGGGATCGACTTCATTATCGAGCCGCACGTGCGCTTCAAGGGCGAGGCCGGCGAGCAGGCGACGATGTTCTTCCTCGATCCGTCGGGCAATGCGCTGGAGTTCAAGGCATTCGCCGATATGTCGTCGTTGTTTGCCAAATAGCGGCCCAAGCTGTACGAAGCGCGCCGCGTCGCGACGAGCAAAGGCCGTTCACTTCGGCGGCCTTTTTGCGTCTGGACGCGACTTGCTGGTGCCAGTATTGTCATCCGGTCAATCCCGGTCCGTCCGCGAGGCGAGAAGTCGGTACTGTGTCTTTCTAAGAGCGGGCGAGACCCGTTTCGGTCACCCCTTACGCCTGGTCGATGTAGGCCTTCAGGGTCCATTCCCTGTCCCGGCGATACTTGCGCATGCCGAGCAGCCAATCGAGGCCAGGAATGGGACGGGGATCGTTCAGGGCGAGTTGTGGCATCGTCTCGCCTTTCCTGAAGCGGCGCGTCGCATCATAGGAAACGTCCGCGAATTCCTGCACAGTCCAGAGCCCGTCTTGCGGGCATACCTGCCCGGTGCGGACAACCGTCCCCAACGGCATGCGTTCATCCTTCGCGCTTTTGGCCGGCGCAAGGGGGGAGTCCCGTAGCAGGGTCGAGGTTCTTCTCACGGGCCAGTTTTGCAACGAGCGATTCAGCAGGCTTCTGAGGTGGCGTGGCGGCGTCCTGTTCCTTCTGCCACTGGAACGTGCCGTCCCAGTCCGGCAGCTTCGCGGGCGGCAGCGGCACGATCTGGTCGATGTCGGGGAGTTTCGGGTTGAGGCCGTCGTTACTGTCGAGGAATTTACGGATCGCTCTGTAGCGGCGCGAGCGTTCGGGATCGTTCGGAACACCAAGGTAGTTCAGTCGATCGCCCGGGGGAGGGCCCTTGAAGCCGTCTTCGAGAAACGACGCGGCCATGCTGTTTCCCGCGATGACGCCCTGCTGGAAAGCCTTCACGGCTTCAGCGTAGAACTTGTCGGCGGCACGGTCGTTAGCGAGGGAGGTCGCGGCCTTGCCGTGTCCCTGGTCGGCGGCACATCGCCACATTTGCAGCCCAACTTCAGGCGCAGCATCGATTGGAGCCAGTTTCTCCGCGACGTAATACTGTGCGTCTGGACTGCCCAGGTCCGCTGCCTTGCGGAAATAACGCAGGGCGTTCTCGCTATCCTGTTTCAGGCCGTAGCCAAGTTCGAGGTAATGCGCGATGTCGTAATAGCCACCGGGCACGCCCTGTTTTACCAATTGGATTGCCAGGTCAACAGACGCTTTCGGTGCATTCGGTGAATCGGCCAGCCCTGTCGATATCAGTTGCTGGAGGTTGTTGCACAGGCAAGGCAGGTCAGCAGTGCGAGGAGAATGCCTCGTTTCATAGGGTCAATCCGCGTAGGTGTCAGCGGACCAGGTAGCGGCACTCACGAGCAACGTGATCATCATGCAAACCGAGGTCGTCGACGGCCAGTCCGTGCTGGTGCCGGTCGTGTATCTCGCGAAGGCCAGCCAGCAGGATATGAACGGGCCGCTGATCGCCGCGACCGACATCGATCTGCAGAACGCGCAGACCTTCAATAACAGCGGGACGGTACAGGCGAGCAATACGCTGTCGATTCAGGGCCAGCAGATCAACAACGCGTTCGGTACGTTGCAAAGCGGCGGGCTCATGTCGCTGGCGACGACGGGCAATGTCGACCTGACCTCGGCCACCGTGAACGCCGGGAGCCTCGCGCTGAACGCGGGCGGCGACCTGATCCTCAATACCGCGGCGAATACCGTCAACCAGGTGAGCGCGACGGGCGCGACACGGACCACGACGACGCTTGGGCCCATCGCGAACCTGAACGTGACGGGTACACGAACACCTACTACCAGCAGGTCGCCGGGGTTAACCAGACGTTCGTATCGAGCGGCAACGCACAGACGGCGGGCTTCAAACTTGAGCGGGTTGTCCATCGCAGCCAGAACGACGTAACGGGCGTCGAGTTCCAGCTTGTCAAGCGGTGGGGCGCGAGCTTTATTGAGGATACCGAAATCCCACAGCAGTACCGCGACAACACGTTCATCGAGGCGGGGCTGACCAAGCGGCATTACTTTGGCGCGGCGCAGTTCGACGGCACGCTCGCTTACCGGCAGGGGATCGGCGACCTAGGCGCGCAGCCCGATACGCCGGGCGGTCCGACCTACCGCTTCAAGATGGCGACGCTCGACGCGAACCTTTCGGTGCCGTTCAAGGTGGCCGGCCAGTCGCTGCGTTACGTGGGAACCGTACACGGGCAGTTCACCAACGACGAACTGAACTATATCGACGATCTGACCATCGGCAGTCGCTACACGGTGCGCGGTTTTAGCGGTCAGACGATGCTCGCGGCCGAGAAGGGTTTCTACTGGCGCAACGAACTCCAGTATCCGCTCGGGCAGACCGGGCAGGTGCTCTATGCGGGCCTTGATTACGGCCGCCTGTGGGGCGCATCGGCCGCGAAGCTCGCAGGCACGCAGCTCGCGGGCGCGGCCATCGGCGTGAAGGGTTCGGTGCCGTCGCGTCTCGGTACGTACAGCTACGACGTATTCGCCGGTACGCCAATCTATGCGCCGTCCGGCTTTCCTGCGCCGAGCGTAACGCTGGGCTTTCAGGTGACGGCGCAATTCTGAAAACCGCCTCGGGCGCTTTGCGCCACACTTCCCGACGCGGGTACAGACGGCCGCTGAATCGGGATATTTGTCGCAATCAACGTCCGACCAAGGGTTTTCCCTCGATCCTTCTTGGCACTCGGTCCTCCCCTTAGCACGATCACGGAACCCATATTTCACACAATTTCCTACCGTCTCGCGCTAGACGCGCAGTGGCGCGCGCGCACCAAAAAGCGCCATCTTTCTCCAACAAACGTTTGCCTGTCGCCAACCCGCTCGACATCCGAACAGCACCTGTTCTTACATTAACCTTCCTGACATCTATGCCATTTTCGCGCCATGCCGGTGTTGGTGCTACCGTCCTAGCATGAGCGGTGATTCCTTCAATCTCCCTACCTGCACTCTCTCGGGCGCGTTTCAATGTGGATCGTCAACGTAGCGCTTAAGCGGCCATACACGTTCATCGTGATGGCCATTCTGATCTTGCTGGCGACGCCGTTCGTGCTGTTCACCACACCGGTCGACGTACTGCCGGAGATCAATATCCCGGTGGTCAGCATCATCTGGACTTACACGGGTTTGTCGGCCGAGGACATGGCCAACCGCATCACGTCGGTCAACGAGCGCAGCTTGACGACCACGGTCAACGACATCGAGCACATCGAGTCGCAATCGCTCGAGGGCATCTCGATCCTGAAGGTGTTCCTGCAACCGAACGCAAACATCCAGACGGCGATCGCGCAGACGGTGGCCGTCGAACAGGCTCAGCTCAAGCAGATGCCTCCGGGCGCGACCGCGCCTTTGGTGATCAGCTACTCGGCCTCCAGCATTCCGGTGATCCAGCTCGGCTTGTCGAGTCCGAAGCTCTCGGAGCAGGACCTGAACGACACCGCGCTGAACTTCCTGCGCCCGCAGCTCGTGACGATTCCAGGCGCGGCCGTGCCATATCCGTATGGCGGCAAGTCGCGTCTGATCTCGGTCGATCTCGACACACGTGCGCTGCTTGCCAAGGGGCTGACGCCTTCCGACGTGGTCAACGCATTCAACGCGCAAAACCTGATTCTGCCCACCGGCACGGCCAAGATCGGACCGAAGGAATACACGGTCAACATGAACGGGTCGCCCGCCACGATGGAAGGCCTCAACAATATTCCGGTGCGCACGCTCAACGGCGCCACCACTTATCTGCGCGAAGTCGCGCACGTGCGCGACGGCTTCTCGCCGCAGACCAACATCGTGCGGCAGAACGGCCATCGGGGCGTGCTGATCTCGGTGCTGAAAAACGGCAATGCGTCGACGCTATCGATTGTCGATACGCTCAAAGGGCTGTTGCCAAACGCGCGCGCCGAGTTGCCGCCGGACCTGAACATCACGGCGCTGTTCGATCAGTCGGTGTTCGTTAAAGCGGCTGTACAGGGCGTGGTGCGCGAAGCGTTGATCGCAGCCTCGCTGACGGCCGCGATGATCCTGCTGTTTCTCGGCAACTGGCGCAGCACGTGCATCATCGCGATCTCGATTCCACTGTCGATCCTGTCCTCGCTGATCGCGCTGCATGCGCTCGGGCAGACCATCAACATCATGACGCTCGGCGGGCTCGCGCTGGCAGTCGGGATTCTGGTCGACGACGCCACGGTGACGATCGAGAACATCGAACGGCATCTGCATATGGGCACCCATCTGCATGATGCGATTCTCGACGGTGCCGGCGAAATCGCGGTTCCGGCGCTCGTGTCGACGCTGTGCATCTGTATCGTGTTCGTGCCGATGTTCTTTCTGACCGGCGTCGCGCGTTACCTGTTCGTGCCGCTTGCCGAAGCGGTGGTGTTCGCGATGCTCGCGTCGTACATCCTGTCGCGCACACTCGTGCCGACGCTCGCGATGCTGCTGATGGGCCACGCGCACAAGCCCAAGCGCGACGCGAAGCCGAATCTTTTCACGCGTCTTTATCGGCGCTTCGATAGCGGCTTCGAGCGCATGCGCTCCGCGTACATTGTGATTCTCAGCAGGCTGCTGGTGCGGCGCGGCAGATTCGGCAGCCTGTTTCTCGGCTTCTGCGTGGTGTCGATGGGTCTTGCATTCGCGCTTGGCGAGGACTTCTTTCCGAGCGTCGACGCCGGCGACATTCGCCTGCACATGCGTGCGCCGACCGGCACGCGCATCGAGGAAACCGCGCGTCTGGCCGACGAAGTCGAAAAAACGATTCGCGAGGTCGTGCCGCCGCCGGAATTGGGCACGATTCTCGACAACCTCGGTTTGCCGTATAGCGGCATCAACCTGTCGTATAGCAACGCCGGCACGATCGGCACGCTCGACGGTGAGATCCAGATCGCGCTGAACGAAGGCCACAAGCCGACGCAGATGTACATGGACAAGCTTCGCGCCGTCCTGCCGCAGCGTTTTCCGGGCGTCGAATTCTTCTTTCAGCCGGCCGACATCGTTACGCAGATTCTCAACTTCGGCTTGCCCGCCGCAGTGGACGTGCAGATTTCCGGCGCCAACCAGCAGGGCAACTTCGACGTCGCGCGCAAGCTGCTCAAACAGGTGCGGATGATTCCGGGCACGGTCGACACGCACATCCAGCAGAAGCTGGACGAACCGGTGCTCGATCTTTTCATGGACCGCACGCGCCTGCAACAGCTCAACCTGAGTGCAAACGATGTCGCGCAGAATGTGCTCATATCGTTGTCGGGCAGTTCGCAAACGTCGCCGGGATTCTGGATCAACAACAGGAACGGCGTCGAATACCGGGTGGCGGTGCAGACGCCGCAGTACCGCGTCTCGTCGATCGACGAATTGCTGCGCACGCCGGTGTCGGGTTCGAGCCACGGGCCGACGCAACTGCTGGGCAATCTGGTGCGCGTGTCGCCGCAAAGCCAGTTCGCCTCCATCTCGCATTACAACATCAAGCCGGTGATCGATCTATACGTGAGCGTCGAAAAGCGCGACCTGGGCAGCGTCGCGAATCAGGTCGACAAGCTCGTGGACAACGTGCGCGCGACGCTGCCGCGCGGCAGTCAGATCACCGTACGCGGCCAGGTACAGACCATGCGCAGTTCGTTCGTGGGGCTCGGCCTGGGCGTGGCGATGGCGATCGTGCTGGTCTACCTGTTGATCGTGGTGAATTTCCAGTCGTGGGTCGATCCGCTGATCATCGTAAGCGCGCTGCCGGCCGCGCTCGCGGGTATCGTGTGGATGCTGTTTTTGACCGGCACGCATCTGAGCGTACCGGCCTTGACCGGCGCGATCATGACCATGGGCGTCGCGACCGCCAACAGTATTCTGATGGTCTCGTTCGCGCGTCAGCGGCTGAGCGCCGGCGCACCGCCGCTCACCGCCGCGCTCGAAGCGGGCGCGAGCCGGATCAGGCCGGTGCTGATGACCGCGTTCGCGATGATCATCGGTATGGTTCCGATGGCGCTGGGTCTTGGCGAAGGCGCGGAGCAGAATGCGCCGCTCGGCCGCGCGGTGATCGGCGGCTTGCTGTTCGCGACGGTGTCTACGCTGTTTTTCGTGCCGATCGTGTTCGCGGGCATTCACACCCGCCTCGCGCGCCGTCACAGCAACGACGACGACATGGACCATCCGGAGAGCGGCGGCGATGGCAAGGACAAAAGCGGCAAAGACGGCTCCGAGCCGGATCACGGCGGCGCTGGCGTGCCTGCGTAAAAGTTAAACGACGGCTAATTGAAATGACCGAGAAAACTCATGCATCGCTAGCGATCCCGACGCGGGAGACCGAAGGGGGGCACATGCTGCCGCCGCGCCACCGGGAGTGGAAGCGCGCGAAGATCGCTATCTGCGTCGTGCTGCTGCTGCTGGCGGCGGGCGCGTTGCGCACCGTGATCGCGAACATCATGCTGAACCGTTCTGTCGAGGCGACCACGCAACAGAACGCCACGCAGTACGTGAACGTAGTGATCCCCACGCAGACAGAAAACGGCGGCAACACGCTGTTGCCCGGCACCTTGCGCGGCTACGTCGAATCGCCGATCTATGCGCGCTCGACCGGATACCTGCTGCACTGGTACGCCGATATCGGCACCCAGGTGAAGCAGGGCCAATTGCTCGCCCAACTGGACACGCCCGAAATCGATCAGGAACTCGCGCAGGCATTGGCCCAGCGTCAGCAAACCAGTTCGAGTCTCGCCCTCGCCAAAAGCTCGCTCGAGCGCTGGCAGCAGTTGCGTCAACGCGATGCGGTCTCGCAGCAGGAACTCGACGAGCGGCAAAGCACCTACACGCAGGACGTCGCCAATCTCGCCGCCGCCGATGCCAACGTCAAGCGCTTGCAGCAGCTCGAATCCTTCAAGCGGATCGTCGCGCCGTTCGCGGGCGTAGTCACGCAGCGCAACGTCGATGTGGGCGATCTGATCGACGCGGGCAGCGGCACGAGCCGGGCGTTGTTCGCGCTCGCGCAGTCGGATCCGTTGCGCGTCTACGTGCAATTGCCGCAGGCTTACGCGCAGAACGTGTCGGTCGGACAGAAGGTGGTGGTCACGCAGGCGGAATTGCCGGGCCAGCAATTCAACGGCAAGGTCACGCACATTTCCGGCGCGATCGACGTGCCGACCCGCTCGTTGCAGATCGAGGTGACGCTGCCCAATCCCGACGGCAGACTGCGGCCCGGCGCGTACGTGCAGGTCGCGGTCCCGCAGACGGCGCACGCGCAACTGTCGGTGCCCGGCAACGCGCTGCTGTTTCGCGCCGAAGGTCCGCGTGTCGCCGTGGTCGATGCGAAGGGCAACGTGCAGTTGCGCAAGATCGTGATCGCGCGGGACCTGGGACAGTCGCTCGAAATCGAAAGCGGAATCGAGCCGGACGACCGGATCATCATCAACCCAAGCGACTCGATCGCCGACGGCGATCACGTGCAGGTCGCGCAGCCGGGCAAGAACGCCAAGGGGGCGTCGTGAAGTCCACCGGTCCTTGCCGGGCGCTCGCGAGCTTTGCCGGCGCGGCGAGCGTCGCCAGCGTGACGTTGCTGGGCGCGTGCACGGTCGGCCCGGACTATCAGCGGCCCGAGGCGGAGGTGCCGCCCGCCTGGCACACCGATTCGTTCTGGCGGCTCGCCGCGCCGTCGCATGCGCCGCTGTCGCCGGACTGGTGGAACGGCTTTGGCGATCCGACGCTCGCCGCGCTCGAAGGCGAGGCGCTCGCGCAGAACCAGACGCTGGTCGCGGCGAGCGCGCACTACGAACAGGCCAAGGCGACGCTTGCGAACACCAGCGCGCAGCGCGTGCCCGAAGTCGATCTGAGTGCCACCGCATCGCGCTTCAAGATTTCGAAGAACCGGCCGCTGACCAACTACGCGACGCCGAGCGAGTCGACGGTGCAGAACTATCTGCAACTCGGGCCGACGATCAGCTACGACACCGATCTGTTCGGCCGGATACGTCGCGAGGTCGAAGGCGCCGAGGCCTCGGCGCAGCAATCGGCGGACGACCTCGCGAATGCGCGGCTCGTGCTCACCACCGAGCTCGCCACCGACTACTTCACGCTGCGCGAACTCGACGCCGAGATCGACGTGCTGAACCAGTCGGTGAAACTGCAGCAGAAGGCGCTGGACTACGTGAACTCCGAGCATCAGCTCGGCGCGGTGTCGGGGCTCGAAGTGTTGCAGCAAAAGTCGCTGCTCGAGTCCACGGGCGTGCAGGCGCAACTGCTGGTGAACCAGCGCCAGCAATTCGAACACGCAATCGCCGCGCTGGTCGGCGTGCCGGCCCCGCAGTTCGCGATCGAACCGAAGGTGCTCGACGCGAAGGCGCCGCCGATCCCGCTCGGTCTGCCGAGCGACGTGCTGCAACGGCGCCCCGATATCGCGTCGGCCGAACGCGCAATGGCCGCGGCCAACGCGCAGATCGGCGTGGCCAAGGCGGCGTTCTTTCCGAGTCTGACGCTCACGCCTGGCATCGGCTGGGAGAGCACGCAGTTCGCCACGCTGCTGAGCGCGCCGTCGCTGATGTGGACGCTCGGCGCGACCGTGAGCCAAGTGCTGTTCGACGGGGGCCGCCGCGCGGCCAACGTCAAATATGCGAGCGAGGGCTATCGGGCCACCGAGGCGAACTACCGGCAAACCGTGCTCAATGCGTTCCAGCAGGTGCAGGACGGCATCACGGGCCTGTCGGTGCTGGACGGCGCGGCCAGGCAGTCGCAGGAGGCGGTGGGCGATGCGCGGCGTCTGCTGTCGCTCGCGAACGATCGCTACTCGGGCGGCCTCGTCGCGTATCTCGACGTGATCACCGCGCAGCAGTCGCTGCTCAACATCGAGCGCCAGGACGCGCAGATCCGCGGTCAGCAGATGACGCTGTCGGTGGCGCTGGTCAAGGCGCTCGGCGGCGGCTGGAATGCGGCCGACGACCTCGCGAGTGGGCCGAACGAGGTGCAGCCTGTCGCGACGAAGGAGGCCATGGTTCCGGCGCCGTGAGCCGACGGTTCACGATGCGGCAGTGGTCGCAGTGCCGCAGGCTGGTGGGTAAGGGCGTTTCGTATAACTTCGAGTTGCATGGGATGGACAGGGATGAAATTGCTGATCGTTGAAGACGAGCAAAAGGTAGTGGACTACCTGCGCTCCGGTTTGACAGAGCAGGGCTGGGTGGTCGACGTCGCGCTCGACGGCGAGGAAGGCATGCATCTGGCCACCGAATTCGACTACGACGTGATCGTGCTCGACGTGATGCTGCCCAAGCGCGACGGCTTTAGCGTGCTCAAGGCGCTGCGCATGCGCAAATCGACGCCGGTCATCATGCTGACCGCGCGCGACCACGTGAACGACCGCGTGCGCGGCCTGCGCGAAGGCGCGGACGATTACCTCACAAAACCCTTTTCGTTCCTCGAACTCGTGGAGCGGCTGCATGCGCTCGCGCGCCGCACGCGGTCGCAAGAGTCGACGCTGATCTCGGTGGGCGATCTGTTCGTCGATCTGATCGGCCGGCGCGCCACACGCGACGGCGTGCGCCTCGACCTCACCGCGAAGGAATTTCAGCTGCTCAGCGTGCTCGCGCGGCGGCAGGGCGACATCCTGTCGAAAACCGCCATCACCGAACTCGTGTGGGACGTCAACTTCGATAGTCACACCAACGTGGTCGAGACCGCGATCAAACGCTTGCGCGCGAAGCTCGACGGCCCGTTCCCCTCGAAGCTGCTGCACACCGTGCGCGGGATGGGCTACGTGCTGGAAGTGCGCGAAGAGTCTCAGGCGTCATGAACCGGTCGATTGCGCGCCGCCTCGCACTGATGTTCGCGCTCGTCGCGCTGTTCGTGTTCACGCTGGTGGGCGCGGGGCTCTTCCTTATACTGCGCACGCAGCTCGAACATCATCTGCGCGAGTCGCTCGACGATCGTACGCAGATCGCGCGCATCATCGTGTTTCATGCGAGCACGCCGGAAAAGTGGCGCATGGCAAAGGAAAAACTCACCGACATGACGCCGGTGGACGGCAGCACGGTGTACGCCCTATCGAGCGCGGACCCGTCTTTCAACTACGGCAAGCCGATAGAAGGCACGGCGCTGAAGAACTGGTCTGGCGGCTATGCGCGCGTGAGTCCGGCCGGCGGCGGCGAGGACATGCTCACGGTCACGCAGAGCATACCGGCCTACGGCACGCGGCCGCCGGTGCGATTGCAGGTGGCCTCGAGCTATTCGCCCAACGTGCGCACGATGCGCGTGTTCGGTTCGGCGCTCGCCGCGCTGTCCGCGTTGGGCAGTCTCGCGGTGCTGCTACTCAGTTATTCGGTGACGCGCCTCGGCCTCGCGCCGCTCACGCGCCTCACACGCGACGCGTCCGCCGTCAGCCCGAACAACCGCTCGCAACGTCTGAATACCGCGGCGCTGCCGCTCGAACTGAACGATCTCGCCAACTCGTTCAACGGTGCGCTCGAACGACTGGACGGCGCGTATGGCCGACTCGAATCGTTCAACGCGGACGTCGCGCACGAACTGCGCACGCCGGTGACGATCCTGATCGGCCAGACGGAAGTGGCACTGACGCGCAACCGCTCGGTGGAAGATCTGCGTCACACGCTGCAATCGAACCTCGAAGAATTCGGGCGCTTGCGCGCGATCATCAACGACATGCTGTTCCTCGCACGCGCCGATCAGGGCGAGCGCGCGACGGGCTTGATGGAAGTATCGCTGGCCGCCGAAGTCGCGCATACGCTGGAGTTTCTCGAACTCCCACTCGAAGAGGCGCGCGTGAATGCGCAGTTGCATGGCGACGCACAGGCGCGCGTGAACCGCTCGCTATTCGGCCGTGCGTGCACGAACCTGCTGATGAACGCGATCGAGCATTGCGAGCCGGGCGCCACGATCAGCGTGACGATCACGCGCGAAGGCGATCATGTGCGCGTCGCGGTCGCCAATCCGGGTGAGCCGATTGCGCAGGACGTGCTCGAACATCTGTTCGACCGCTTCTATCGCGCGGAAGTGTCGCGCACCAATAGCCGGGAAAATCATGGGCTGGGTCTGGCGATCGTGAAGGCGATCGCGGAGATGCATCGCGGCACGGTGTCGGCGCACAGCGAACGCGGGATCAATACGTTCGCGTTCTCCGTCGCGGTCTCGCACATCGACAACGGCGCGCAGACCATGCGCCCAGGCGCCGGCGTGACGGTGGGAGCGGGCGGCTACTCGTCGCTGGCGAAAGGCAAGTCGGCTTGAACCGGCACGCGCGGCTTCGACGCTTGCGCACTGGCGGGCGCCAACGCGCTCACGCGCACGCCGAGCAGCCGCAGTTTGCGATTCAATTCGACTCGCCGCAGACATTCGGTTGCCGCACGGCGGATTTCGATCGCGTCCGCGGTCGGTTCGTCGAGCGTCAGATCGCGCGTGACCGTGCGGAAATCGTCGTAACGCAGCTTGATCCCCACGGTCCGACCTACGTAGCCCTTGCGCACCAGATCTTCCGCCACTCGCACGCATAGGCCGGTAAACGAACTGGACAGTGCGGGCCGGTCATGGCGCGGATGCAGATCGCGCTCGAAGGTGGTCTCGCGGCTCATCGACTTAGGCTCCGATTCCACGATCACCGGCCGCTCGTCATGACCCTGCGCGACCTGCATCAGCCAGGCCGAATAGCTGCGCCCGAAGTTGTCCTGCAACAGTCCCGCGTCCGCCGCCGCCAGGTCGCCGACCGTCGCGAGGCCGAGCGCCGCGAGCTTGTCGGCGGCCTTCGGACCGATCCCGTTGACCTTGCGCACCGGCAGCGGCCACACGCGCAAGGGCACGTCGGCCGGCGTGAGGATCGTGAGACCGTCGGGCTTGTCGAGCTCCGAGCCGATCTTCGCGAGCAGCTTGTTGGGCGCCACGCAGATCGAGCAGGTCAGCTGGGTGGCCTGGTTGACCGCCTGCTTGATGCGCGCGGCGATCTCGCGCGGCTCGCCTGGCAAGTCGGTGAGATCGATATAGATTTCGTCGATGCCGCGATCTTCGATGCGGTCGGTGAAAGTCGCGACAGCCGCCTTGAACAGACGCGAGTAATGGCGATAGGAGTCGAAGTCGGTGGGCAGCAGGATCGCGTCGGGCGCGAGCGCGGCCGCTTTCATCATGCCCATCGCCGAGAACACGCCGAGCGCGCGCGCTTCGTAAGTGGAGGTGGTCACGACGCCACGGCCCGCATAGTCGCGCAGCTTCGCAAATCTGCGGCTGCCGTCGGCGAGCGTTTGCGGCACGCCGTCGCGGCCCCCGCCGATCACCACTGCGCGGCCGCGCAATTCCGGATAGCGCAATAGCTCGACGGACGCGTAGAACGCGTCCATGTCGAGATGCGCGATGCGGCGGACGGGAAAACTCATGGGCGGTGACAGCAGATGACGGAGACGGCGCTGCGCCGGTCGTGTGGCGGGCGCCAAACCGTAATAGTACCTTGCTGCGGGGGCGCGGCTCGCACCTGAAACAGAGTGCTCACGGCTCCACGCCGCGTTTGCCGCCACTGTGTGACGCGAGCTTGCGTGAAGCATGGAGTGTGGACGACGCATCGATCGGGCATGCGGTTGCCAGCCAGGCCGACGAACACGCAATAGCCGGATGCCAAAGAAGAGAGGGGTTGTCGCGCTGACGCCAATCTGAATCAAATGCGCTCGCGCTGTGGTAATTTTCCGGCTGGCTTGCCACGAGACCGCATAAGCAGGCACGCAACTCATCTTCCAGGACCTACGCTGTGAATTCTGTTTTCCTCTCTTGGAGCATCGCGGCGCTCGCCACCGCCGGCGTCATCGCGCGGCCGTTCAAATGGCCCGAGGCCGTCTGGGCCGTTGCCGGCGCGCTGCTGCTGGTGTCGCTCGGACTGTTGCCGGTGCATCTGGCCATCGAGGCGATCGGCAAGGGTACCGACGTCTACCTGTTCCTGTTCGGCATGATGCTGCTGTCCGAAGTGGGCCGCCGCGAAGGGCTGTTCGACTGGGTCGCCGTGCTCGCGGTGAACCACGCGCAAAGCTCGCCGCGCAAGCTCTTCGTGCTGGTGTACCTGGTCGGCGTGGTCATCACCGCGTTTCTGTCGAACGACGCTACCGCGGTCGTGCTCACGCCCGCCGTGTTCGCCGCCGCGAAGAAAGCGAAGACGCCGCCGCTGCCGTTGCTGTTCATCTGCGCGTTCGTCGCCAACGCGGCGAGTTTCGTGCTGCCCATTTCGAACCCGGCCAACATCGTGCTGTACGGCAACCACACACCCGCGCTCGGTCCGTGGATGCTGCGCTTCACGCTGCCCTCGGTACTGTCGATCGCCGCGACATATGCGATGTTGCGCTGGACCCAGCGTGACGCGCTCGCGGGCGCGTGCGAGGCGAATCTCGAAGCGCTCGAACTGTCGTCGAGCGGACGGGTCGCGCTGGCGGGCATCGCGGTGACGGCGGGCGTCCTGCTGACGGTCTCCGCGTACGACATCCCGCTCGGCATGCCGACCGCGATACTCGGCACGCTGACCGCGCTGGTGGTGCTGGTGCTGGAGCGCAAATCGCCGCTGCCCATGATCAGCGAAATCTCGTGGAGCGTGCTGCCGCTCGTCGCGGCGCTGTTCGTGCTGGTCGAGATGCTCGATCACACCGGGGTGATCGCGGCGCTCGCCGCGACCCTGCGGCGCGCGACCGAGCACAACGAAATGGCGACGGCGGGATGGGCCGGCGCGCTGATCGCATTCGGCAGCAATCTGATGAACAACTTGCCGGCCGGCCTGATCGCCAGCTCGACCGTGATTCAGGCGCACAGTCCCGAGCGCGTGATCGACGCGCTTCTGATCGGGGTCGATCTCGGTCCGAACCTGTCGATCACCGGCTCGCTCGCGACCATTCTGTGGCTCAACGCAATTCGCCGCGAGGGCGAAGACGTGAGCTTCATGAAATTCCTGAAGGTCGGCGCGCTCGTGATGGTGCCGCCCCTCGTGCTCGCGCTCGGCGCACGGCTGCTGACTGGTTGAGGGGGCGGCGCCTGCCGGCGTGATGCGCCGCCGCCTGCCCGGTCGCCGCACGCATTCGCCCATGCGGCGGCCGAGCGGCGCAGCAGCAAAAGCTTGGAAACGCACCATGCGGCGTCTCAGCGGTTACCGCCGATCTCCGGCGCGATCGCCGCATGATTGAGCAGCGCGACCAGCGTCATGCCGCCGATGATGTTGCCCGCGAGCGTCGGCAACAGGAAGCGCAACAAGTAGTCGGGCAGGCTGGCGTCGCCGGCGAGAAACGCGTAAGCCACTTCAGTCGATCCCGCAATGATGTGCGACAGATGGCTCACGGCCACCACATAGGTGATCAGCAAAACGGTCAATAGCCGCGCGGACCTGGCGCTCGGCAATAGCCACACCATCAGCGCGATGAGCCAACCGGCGAAGATCGCGCGCACGAAAACAGGCAGTGCCTGCGGCGGGCCGAGCGCCGCGCGCGACAGCTCGCCGAGCGAATTCGCGACGGCCGGAGAAAAGACTTCAGGAATCCTTAGCATCGCCGCGAATACCCACGTGCCGATCAGGTTGAAGAACAGCACGACGATCCACAGGCGCAACGCCTTGAAAAAGGTCGGCATATCGCGTCGCGTCAATACCGGCAGGACGACCGTCAAGGTGCTTTCGGTAAACAGTTGCTGCCGCCCCATGATGACCAGCACGAAGCCCATCGAGTAGCCGACGCTCGCGACGAGATGGCGCCAGGACTCGTCCGGCAATCCGGCTTGCAGCACCGCTTGGGTGAGAAACGAGAAGCCCATCGACAAGCCCGCCGCCAATGACGACCACATCAGCGCGCCGAAGGTCCTCTCGAGCGCGGCTTCGCCTTCCGCACGAACGATTTCATGCAGGATCAGCGCATGCGGCGCTGTATGGTGGGCGGCCTGATCCTGTTCGCCCTCGTCCAGATGCGGCGAGTCCGCGCCCGCATCCTGTGCGCGTGGGCCCCGGTTGTCGCTCTCCGCCGTCGCTCGTTTTGCCTGTTTTTCTTTCAATCCCTGCGTCATGGCTGGGCCGCCGGCGAATGGCGCGGTGACCCGATGCCCGCGGTTTGTTCGGACTCGCAAAGCGAGCGCAACGTCGCTTCCAGCCGCGCGATGCGAGCGCGCTGCGCCGGCATCAACGACGCGCGGTGCAGGGCGCACAGGCGCTGATGCCAATAGGAGAGCGGAAAGCGGTCGCGTGTGGAGATCAGCCCGAAGACAACTTCGAGGTGAGCGATTTCCTTGTCTATGTCGTGATAACTCATTTGATGTTTGCGGCGAAGTAGGGAAGCTCGGTGTCAAGACGGCGGCAAATGCCCACAAGGTGGGTAGCAAGGCCTGTTCCCAACCGACGCGCCCGTCGTTGGTCGCGCAACGAAGCCTCCACGCGAGCAGGCCGACGGTCCTCTCTCGCCGGGCTTCGACAATGGGCAACGACAGACGGGAGTTATCAGGCTGGCGGTGGGGAGCTCGTCCTACGCAAGGCTCGACTGTTGTGCGGAAACGGACACATAAGCCACGCGTAGGCGCGGCCGGCCGGATGCAGCGAGCCGCTCGCAAGCCGATGCGCGCGTCAGCGCGGGATCGCGATGACCGGCTGCGCGTAGGTCACCACAGGCGCGGGCGCGTAGTTGGGCGGCGGCCCGACGACGTTGGTATCGAGCGCAGCCGGCTTGATCGGCGCAACGGTAACGGACACCGCGGCGGCCACCGCAGCGGGAGCCGCGACGGGCGGTGGAGCCGTCACGTACGCAACATTCAGCGGCAGGCAGCAGTAGACCGGCCGCGGCGGCGGCGCGTAGACCATGGCGGCGGGCACGTACACGACGACCCTGGCAAACGCGGTGGATGAGCAGGCGAGCCCGAGGGCGGTAAGGGTGGAAGCGCAGGCAAGACGAATAGTCACTGGGTACTCCTAAGACGTTGAGCGGCGCGTGTCCTGTTGAAACGACGCGCCGCCGGTCCGGCTTTGCGCGGACGCTCAGCCGTTGCGTGGTGCGCTCGTGGCGCGGGCGGCAAGAACGCTGCATACGCTGCTGGCGATGCTGTACTGCGTTCTGCCGGCAGACGAAAGATACGCAACGCAGGGTCGAAACGACACCGCAAACTGATTTCATTCGATGTCACGGCGCGGCTCGCTGCAGGCATGAGGCCGCGGGCACAGTTATGCGCCGATGTATGAAGCGCGTGCTGCAATGCGCACGCGAGGCGCGTGCGCCCGCTGCGCTGCGCGCAAAAAGCCGTGACACAAGTCGACATGATTGCGCGATTGCCATCCGGCGACGCATCCACAAGAATTCGGCCTGTCATCGACGCGGATCGCGGCACGAGCAGGCGACGCCCGATGAATCAGGTGAAGATCAATCGAAGGAGTAGGTCATGAAGAAGTTGCTCGCCGCCATGCTGCTGTGCTGCGCATCCACCGTCACGTTCGCTCAGAGCGCCGCGCCGCAGGGCGTCAACCCCCAGCGGATGGAACGGATGGCGCAGCAGTTGCAAATGCGCTTTTCGAACGCCAACACCACGCACGACGGCAAGCTCACCCGGCAGCAGGCCGAGGCGGGCATGCCGAGGGTGGCCCAGCATTTCGACGAAATCGATACGCAGAAGGCCGGCTATATCACCTTGCCGCAAATCGAGGCATTCATGGTGGAACGCGGCGCAGCGCACTGAGCCGCGCCGGCATCGGCGAGATAGCGATCCCGAGGCAGCAGACCACGCGACACGCTGGCCGCGTCCGCGCGCGCGTCGGATGCTCATAGCCCGCGCTCAAACGGTTGCGGCAGACTATGATGTGATGACCTCGTTCATGCTCATTCCCGGTGCTGCGCCGCTCGCGAGCGCGACCGGTGCCAGCATGAGCGCGCGCGGTTCGCTTGCTATTCGCGGCATTTTCAGCGATGGCCGCTGGTGCCCGCAGCGCCGTGCCGTGGGTCCCGTCGTTGTGCGTGCCGTCGAGCGGCTTTCTGCGACGTGATCGGGCAAACGAGGCAGTACCTGAGGCGTCGCCCGACGCTTGAACCGAGGAGCTTTCGCATGGATCGCCCCGCCAGGATCATCGTGCTCGACGACGAAGTCGAACTGCGCAACATGCTGCAGCGGTTTTTGCGCAGCCACGGCTTCGACGTGCGCGTCGCCGAGGACAGCAGGCGTCTGGACCGTTACCTGGAGCGCGAGCCGTTCGATCTGCTGGTGCTCGACCTGATGATCGGCGAAGAGGACGGCCTGCAGATCTGCGCGCGCTTGCGCGAGCAGGGCCAGACCTTGCCGATCCTGATGCTGACCGCGAAGGGCGATCCGCTCGACCGCGTGGTCGGCCTCGAAACGGGCGCGGACGACTATCTCGCCAAACCGTTCCTGCCGCGCGAACTGGTGGCGCGTATCAACGCGCTGCTGCGCCGTCAGAAGATCGCATCGGGCGATGTCACCGTGAGTTCGCAAAGCGTGAGCTTCGGCGACTTCACGCTCGATGTGAGCAAGCAGGAGCTCTCGCGCGCGGGCGTGCCGCTCGAGATCCACTCGGCGCAGATGCTGCTGCTGGTCGCGCTGGCGTCGTCGCCGAACCGGCCGGTGAGCCGCGACAACCTGCTCGCGCGTGCGCGCGGGCGCGATCATGACGCGCTCGATCGCAGCATCGACGTGCAGGTACTGCGGCTACGGCAGATCGTCGAGCAGGACCCGTCCAAGCCGCGGTTCATCAAGACGGTGTGGGGCGTCGGCTATATGCTGGCCGCGGACGTCGAGTGACCGCCCGCTCGCTGCTGCGTCGGGCGCTGCCGCGCACGCTGCTTGCGCGCAATATCGCGCTCTTGATCGTGCTCGTGATGCTGAGCCAGGTGTGCTCGCTAGGCGTGCTGCTGCATTACGTGCAGCGGCCTCGGGTCGAGCGTGCGGCAGCCGTCTTCGCCGTCTACGTGACCACGCTCGACGCGGTGCTGCGCGCTACGCCGCGAGACACGCGCCGCGCGGTCACAGCGCGGCTCGACGCGCGCGCCCAACTGCCGCCGGAGGCCACCGAGACACCGCCGCGGAGCCTTTCACACGCCTATCTGAGCTACCAGCGCGACACTTTTCTCGACAGCCTGCGCGCGCATCTACCCGCCGACATGCCGGCGCGCTGGCAAGCCGGACGCGCACAACACCTGTGGATTCGCATGCACGCACCGGCCGACGCGCCGCAAGCGCCGTACTGGATCGCGTTGCAGATTCCCGAAGACGCGCAAGGCAACGGACTCGAAGCGGCGATCTTCCTGTCGCTCGGACTGAGCGCGCTCGCTGCGCTGGCGGGCTACGCAATCCAGCTTCACCTGAACGAGCCGCTGCAGGAACTGACGCGCGCGGCGCGCCGCGTGAGCGCCGGCGAAACCCCCGCGCCGCTGCCCACCGACGGCCCCAGCGAAATCGCGGCGGTCAGCAGTGCTTTCAATCAGATGACGCACGCGTTGCAGGAAGCCGACGCGACCCGCGCACTGATGCTGGCAGGCATTTCGCACGACATCCGCACGCCGCTCACCAAGCTCCGTCTGTCGATGGCGATGGCGATGCCGCACGGCAGCGACAGCAGTTTTGTGATCGCCGCCGAATCGTATCTCGAGCAGATCGAGACGATCTTGCAGCAGTTCATGGACTACGCGGGCAGCGGCGAGCGCGAGTCGCCGGTACCGGGCGATCTCAATGCGCTGATAGAACGGCTCGCGGGCGACTTCGCGGGACTGGGCCACGCGTTCGAGTTGTCGCTGGCGCCGCTGCCGGCGCTGCCGTATCGGCCGATCAGCATGATGCGGCTATTGATGAACCTGATGCAGAACGCGATCGTGTACGGCGGCAGCGGTCTCGCCGTGCGCACCTGGGCGAGCGCCGATGCGGTCACGGTCGCGGTGGGCGATCGCGGCAAAGGGCTGTCGGCCCAGGAGTTGGAGCGACTGAAAGCGCCGTTCCAGCGCGGCCGCAATGCGCGCGCGCATAGCGGCGGCACGGGGTTGGGGTTGTCGATCGTCGAGCGGATTGCGCGGCTGCATGGCGGCAGCCTGCAGTTTCATCCGCGCGAGGGCGGCGGGCTGGAAGTGTGGGTGGTGTTGCCCGTGACGGCCGGCTGACGGGCCGCGCCGGGTCGCGGCGGCTCGCACAGAACCGCGCAGGGCCACACAGGACCGCGCAGGACCGCGGCGCAGGGCCACGCGAGTTGCGCAGGGACGCACAGGGCCACGCCGGGCCGCGCAGGCCCACGCGAATTGCGCCGGGACGCGCAGGGCCACGCCGGGCCACGCGAATTGCGCAGGAACGCACAGGGCCACGCCGGGCCGCGCGAATTGCGCAGGGACGCACAGGGCCGCGCAGGGCCACGGGGCCGTGCGGCCACGCGCGCCCGGCTCGTTCGCCTGGCGCGGCGCTCACTCGCGGTCCAGCCACGCATCCAGGCCGACGCGGAACGCCACGCCCGCGATCACCGGCACGGTCATCATCAGGATGATGCCGAAGTTGGGCACCGGGTCGCCATACATGATCGTGCCGTACAGCACGAAGGTGGCGACGATCGCGAACACCACCACGCCCACGGCGACCATCAGCAGATTGCGCGCGGTGATGGACAGCGTCTTGCGCTTGAGCTCGCCCGGCCTGGCGCGGGTGGTGGGGGCTTCTTCGTGATGGGCAGGCATGATGGTTCTCGGGCTGAAAAATGCATGGGAGCGACGCTATATGGTGCTTCGACGAGGGCGCGCGAGGCATCATACCCGCACGCGCTGCGGCCGCGCGAATCACGCCGCGCCGACCAGCAGTCCCGCCGCGACGATCGCCCGCACCAGCGCGGCAATCGCGCTGAACCGGTAATCGCGTTGATGCAGGAACACGCCTAACATCAATATAAGCTGCATTAGCGGCAGCAGGACGAAAAGCGCGATTCCCGCCGTCACGATCGACATGCCGGCCGACGCCGCAGGGGCTGCGCGCTGCGTGCCGAGCCCGGCCGGCGCCGACAGCGCGACTGCGAGGCCGGCTGCGATCGTGCCGCTGGCAATCCACGTGCCGTAATGCAGCAGGTTCGCCAGCCACCGTTCCAGCCACGCGCCGGCCCGTGCGGCGGGCGTCATGCCGACACCCCGAACAGATGGACGCCGAACGCTTCGAGCAGCATCTGCACGGCCAGCGCCGGGACTATCGCGACGAACAGCACGCGCAGCCGCTCGTTGGACACGCGCATCAGCACCCGCGCGCCAAGCACCGCGCCGGCGACGGAGCCCAGCGCCACCGGCCCGGCGATCGCGCTCACGATGTCGCCGCGCAGAAAGTACGCGCCGGCGCTCGCGGTCACGCCGATCATGAAGTTCGACGTGGCCGATGAGACCTTGATGGGCAGACGCAGCGCTGTCCTTGGCGTCAAGCTGCGTTTCATGGCTCCCGTTCGCCGCTTCGGTTCACGGTTTCGGTTCACGAGCGGCCTTTTGCCGTGGTCCGTCAGTTTCCGTTTGTCCCGGCATTTTCCTGTCGTGGCGCAGGAGCAATCCTGCGGCCGCTAGCTCGCGATGCGCGACCGTTGTATGTTGGTTCTACTGAACGACGCCTGTTGACTCCCGGTTCCGTTAGTGCCTACAATTTCGGAATCTTCACAAGCGGGGGCTCACGCCTTGGAAACCTGCAGTAGTCGATTTTCGAACTGTTTCGCTGCCTGACCGGCAGGACGTCCGCGCTTTCCTCTCTTAGCCGCCGTCTTGCCATCTGGCAGACGGTGCGCGCATAGCAACACCTCCCGTGCATGCACCTTGATTAGCGCCATCTGGACGCAGCATTGACGCGTCCGCATGGCTAATGCGTTGCGAGTGCCAACTCGCGGCCGCGTCGCCTCGCGCCTTTTTAAATCGTTGGCGCGACCGAACGCGTGGGTCAACGCGCGTATCAACCGCGCAAAGCAAACAAGGAGCCGCCATGCCTGACAGTGACAGTTGTCCCTTATGCCACTCACTCATTCCTTTGCCTGAGGAAAGCGAGTAGACACCTGTCGCTGCGCGCCCGGCGCGCCCGACCTCCGCGTCTGCTGGCTTTCCGCGAACCGCGTCAAGCCAGACGCACGGAGAAACACATGAACTTCTGCCTCCTGCTGTCGCAGCTGCCCCAAGTCGAGCAATCGCGCAGCCACTACGACGCCATGCTCGCGCTGCACGTGCGCGAGCCGCGCAAGATTGCCGTCCTTTGGCAACGCGTCAAAGCCCTCATGTCCTAAGTCCTCGCGCTCTGTCGACCCTACGCACGCGAGGCCGTCGTTCGACGGCACATCCGCAAGCGTAGGCCGCAGAAGCGCGACGTCATGTCAATCAACGATTCTTATAGAAGAGAACAATATGTCCACACCTGCAAACGTCTCGCCGCCACGCGGCGCGGTGCTGGATGACGCCCACGTCGGCGACATCAAGGGCGCTTTCGGCACGATCGCTCATCACGACACGGCCCCCCGTCATACCTGGTGGGCACGTCTGCGCACGCTGCTTGCGATCGTCGGCCCCGGCCTCATCGTGATGGTGGGCGATAACGACGCCGGCGCATTCGGCACCTACACGCAGGCCGGCCAGAACTACGGCACCACGCTGCTGTGGACGCTCTTGCTGCTCGTGCCGGTGCTTTATGTGAACCAGGAAATGGTATTGCGGCTGGGCGCAGTGACCGGCGTCGGCCATGCCCGCTTGATCTTCGAGCGCTTCGGCAAGTTCTGGGGCGCTTTCAGCGTCATCGATCTGTTTCTGCTCAATGCGCTCACCATCGTCACGGAGTTCATCGGCATCACGTTTGCCCTCCAGTATCTTGGCCTGCCCAGGGTGCTCGGGGTGGGCATCGCCGCCGTGCTGACGATGGCCGCGGTCAGTACGGGCGACTTTCGGCGCTTCGAACGTTTCGCGATCGTCCTGTGTCTGTTGAGCCTGCTGCTCGTGCCCGTGCTCGTGTCGATTCATCCGCCGATGAGCCAGATCGCGCATGACCTGTTCGTGCCCGGTTGGCCAAAGGGATCGAAGCTTTCCGACGTCATGCTGCTCGTGATCGGCATCGTCGGCACGACCATCGCGCCGTGGCAACTGTTCTTTCAGCAGAGCTATGTGATCGACAAGCGCATCACGCCGCGCTTCATGAAATACGAGAAGGCGGATCTGTGGATCGGCATCGTGTTCGTCATGATCGGCGCAATTGCGATGATCGCGTTTTGCGCGGCGCTTTTTTCGGGCCGGCCGGAGTTCGGCAATTTCACCGATGCGGGCGGCGTCATCGAGGGCCTGCACAAGTACGTCGGCCGCACGTCGGCGACGATCTTTGCGGTCGCACTGCTCGACGCGTCGGTCATCGGCGCCGCAGCGGTGTCGCTCTCCACGGCCTACGCAATGGGCGACGTATTCAGGATTCGCCATTCGCTGCATCGCAGCGTATTCGACGCGAAGGGATTCTACCTGGTCTACTTCGGCATCATCGCGCTGTCCGCCGCGCTGGTGCTGATTCCGGGCAGTCCGCTTGGCCTGTTGACGGTTGCCGTCCAAACGCTCGCGGGCGTACTGCTGCCTAGCGCGACCGTGTTCCTGCTGCTGTTGTGCAATGACCAGGCCGTGCTCGGGCCGTGGGTCAATTCGAGGCGGCTGAGTCTCTTTACGGGCGCGGTGATCTGGGTGCTTGTGGTGCTCTCGATCGTCCTGACCGCGGCGACCGTATTCCCCGACATGTCGGGGGACACGATTGTCTGGATTCTCGTCGGCGGCAGCCTGCTGGCGCTCGTCGCCTACGCCGGCTGGGGACTGCTGCGCAAGGCGAGCGGCGACTCGACCGCTGACGATGGCCCGCAGCCCAGCAAGCTGACCCATGCCGAGCTGAAAGAGATCCGCGCGTCCTGGCGCATGCCGTCACTCGATCAGTTGCCGCCGGCGCGACTCACCCTGTCGAACCGGATCTGGATGGGCGTACTGCGAGGCTATCTGGTGATCGCCGTCGCGCTGGTCGTCGTGAAGGTCGTGCAAAGCGCGCTTGCCTGACGATTTGACGCCCGATGCCGAGACCCTGGCGTCCGGACAGGCATTGGGCAGTATCGGCCGCCAAGTCGAGCAGGCACGCCGCGCGATGCTCGTTCAGATGCATCGCGCGGTAGACCTGGTTTGCCGTGAGGCCTTGGCGAGGCCTGCAACGTCACGGTCCCGGTGTCAGAAATGCGACGCACGAAAGTGCCATACTAGCGGGCCTTGCAGGCCGCATTGCTCTGGCCGCGCACGTCGTCACCGATGCCCTTTCTGTCGAGACCCGGAATGACCCTGGAGTTCGTCTGGCGGCTGCTCGCCGCTTTCGCGTGTGGTGTCGCCATCGGCCTGGAACGGCAGATGCGCCAGCGTACGGCGGGGCTGCGCACAATCACGCTCGTTGCAAGTGGCGCATGCCTGTTCGTCTCGCTCGGGATGCTCATGGGTTCCGGCGTCACGCAGATCGCTGCCTATGTCGTGTCCGGTGTGGGCTTCCTCGGCGGCGGCGTCATCATGCGAGACAAGGGTTCCATACAAGGAGTCAACACTGCGGCTACGCTCTGGTGTGCTGCGGCCGTCGGCGTGCTGTCAGGCACCGGTCACTTTGGACCTGCGATCGCGGGAACGCTTGTCGTGCTGCTCACCAATACCGTGCTGCGGGAAGTCAGCCGCGCAATCAATTCAGCGCCCGTCTCGAATGCTGACGTGGTGCGCGAGTATCAGTTGTCGGTCGTCTGCAGGGAAGAAGACGAAGTCCACATTCGTGCGGTCTTGTCCAACGCAATGTATGCCGAGCCATTGTCGTTCCAGAGTCTGGCGAGTCGCGACTGTGACGGCCAGCCGCCGCGACTCGAGGTCACGGCGAGGTGCCGCGCCCATCCAGGGAATCAGGCGAGACTCGAGCAGATTGCGAGCCGCCTGAGTATGGAAAAAGGCGTCTCCAGCGTGAGCTGGTCCGCCAGCGAAGCGGAGCCTGCCCCCGAATGATTGTTTGGCCAGACACACAGATACACGCGCTTCAGTCGTGTCCGGCGTGAGCGGTCGCAGCTAACGCATGGAAGCCGTGCGCAAGAACGCGAATAGCAGCGACAGCGCCACCACGATCACAATCGTCGCAACAGCCAGGCGGTTAGCGAACAAGCGTCGCATCGCAACTCTCCTAAACGAAGCTGTAGCGCTCGGAATGATAGCGGGCGAGTGGCACCTTCATCTCGCCGAGCGCGGTTTCGATCGCGTCCATCATCACGTCGGGTCCGCAGATGAAGTACTCGTGCGCCGCGTACTGCGGCGGCAGATGCCGCATGAACACCTCGGCGGTGATGCGTCCGCTTTCGCCGGTCCAGCCTTCGGGCGGTTGCGAGAGCACATAGACCACCTTCAGATCGAGCCGCGTTGTCAGCGTCTCCAGCTCTTCGCGAAAGGTCAGCGAGTCCCAGGTCTTGCTGCCGTACAGCAGCACGAGCGGGCGCGTGTCGCCGCGATCGGCGAGCGTGCGGATCATGCTCATCATCGGCGTGATGCCGATGCCGCCCGCGATCAGCACATGCATATCCGTCGGATTGCCGATCGTGAACGCCCCATACGGTCCGTCGAGATACACCCGCTGCCCAACAGTCACCGTCTTCACGGCGCTAGTGAAATCGCCGAGTTCGCGTATCGTCATCTCGACGCGGCCGTCCGCGGCCTGGGCGCTCGACGAAAACGAAAACGGATGACCGGTGATGCGAAACGGACTCGCCCATAACGTGAGCCAGCCGAACTGCCCAGGCTTGAAACGGAAGCCCGCATGTCCGTCGGGCAGCATCACGAGCGTGGTCGTATCGCCGCGTTCCGCGCTTACTTCGGAGACTCGGTAAGGACGCCGCAGCATGAAAAGCGGCTTGAAAAGCCGCACATAGAACAGCAGCCCGACCCAGAACAGCGTCATGCCGATCCACAGCGTGCGCTTGAGCGGATCGACCAGATAGAAGCCCCAGCCGACCATGTGCAGCAGGCCGGCGCCGATTGCGACCAGCGCGAGCACGATATGCGACAGATGCCAAAGCTCGTAACGGATCTTCAACTGCCGACGCCACAGCGCCGTGACGACCAGCAGGATCAGCGAGCCTATCGATAGCACTGCGAAGCGCGCGCCCCACGGGATATCCCACACCGAATCCGGCAGCGCGAGCGACGGCGAGCGGATCGCGAGCAATATCAGCGGATGGGCGACGACGAGTCCGACTGCCATCAGCGAGATGCGCCGGTGAAAATGATAGATGACGTCCTCGCCCCACGGTTCGGTCACGTGCCGAAAGCGCGCGGTGAGGCCAAATTGCAGTCCCATCATCGCAAGGCCGCTATAGCCGAGGGCCACCGAGAACTCGGTGCCGAAGTTGCGCGCGGGCGGCAGCTTGCCCGCGAGCAGCGCGAACAGCGGCGCGAGAATGAACAGCAGATAGATGGCGGACCAGATGGCCTTGCGTACGAGATCGCGATACTGCATGAAGTCCCTTTCTGTTTAAACAGCACAGAGCAGCAAAGCGGTTCGAGCGGCCCGTGGCGCGGGCCCTCGTAGCCGCCGGCCGAAGCCGCGAGCGTCAGACGCACGTGGTCAGCAAAAGCGCGGGCGCGAAGGTGATGAGCGTCGCGACCAGCGCCGCGATCAAAGTCCAGATGACGACCGTCTGCATGAACGTGCTGATGCGCTCGGGGCCCGGGTCGCGCGCTGCGGCGGCGCGATAGCGCCACAGCCAGCCAATCGCCACCAGGTGCGCGAGCAGCACGAGCGCGAGGCTTACGCGCAGCGGGCCGGCGGACCAGCCGAACGCACAGCCGGTCGCGTGCAGCGCATACAGCGCCGCTAGCGCGACGCACCAGATCGTGAAGCCCACGGCGAGCCACCACAAGCGCCGCGGTGCAAGCGCGGGTTCGTTCATGGTCTGGCTCCCAGCATCGTCACCAGCGCGGGCAACGCGAGCACGAGGCCCAGCGCGATGATGCCCGTCCCCAGCGTGTAGTCGACCCATAAGCGCGTGAGGCGCAGGTCCGTGAGCCGCCGTGGCGAAACGAAACCGGCCCCGATGCGCAGCACGTTGCTGGTCAGAAACAGCAGCCCGATGCCGGCATGAATCCCGACATAAGTGAGCAGCGCGGCGGCCGTTGCGCCGAGCGCATGCTCGCGCGGATGCGGCGTGACGCCGCCGATCAGTGCGACGTCGGCGGCAATGGCGATCACCAGCGCGAGCACCGTGACGAGCGCGAGCAGGCGGCTCGGCTCGGGTGTCACGGCGGCCGGCCAGTTCGGCGCGGCGATCCACAGATAGAACGTGCCGAACACCAGCGACGTGAACAGCGTGCCGTTCGCGACCAGCGTGCACACCAGCGCGAGCCAGGCCGGCGCGCCGGCCACTTCCGTATGCGGCGGCACGCTGATGCCGCGTCCCACCGGCAGCGGTCCGTAGTCACGCGCATGACCGGCGCTCTGGCCGGCGTAGATGAACAGGCCAAAGGTCACGAACGCGAGCGCGAGCGACAGCAGATAGAACTTGAACAGCATCGCCAGCACCGCCGCGCAAGTCACGAGCGCCGTGACGAGCGGCAGATACGTCGAGCGCGGCAGCACGATCAGTTGCTCGGGTTCGCCCGAGGTCATATGCACGCCGAGCGTCTCCTGCCAGCCATAGCGCGTGAAGCCGAGATAGCCGTCGCCGCGCGCGAGCCGCGCCGCGAGCTGACCCGGCGCGACGCCTTCGGTTTCGTCGCCGATGCGCGGAATCGACGCGAACGCATACGGCGCGGGTGGAATCGGCATGGCCCATTCGAGCGTCGTCGAGTCCCACGGATTGCGCCGCACGCGCCGTCCGTAGCGCAGTTGCACGATGATGTCGATGGCCACCAGCGCGAAGCCGATCGTCATCACGAAGCCGCCCACCGATGACAGCAGATTGAGCCAGTTCCAGCCCTCGTCGCCGCGATAGGTGAACACGCGCCGCGGCATGCCGAGCAGGCCCGTCAGATGCATCATGAAAAACGTCATGTTAAAGCCGATGAAAACCAGCCAGAAGGCCGGCAGCGACAGCTTGTACACGGCGGTGCGGCCCGTCAGCAACGGCAGCCAGTAGTAGAACGCGGCGAGCATTGGAAAGGCCAGCGCGCCGGCCACCACATAGTGCAGGTGCGCGACGACGAAGTAGGTGTCGTGCGCCTGCCAGTCGAACGGCACCATCGCGAGCATCACGCCGGTCAGCCCGCCCGCCGTGAACACGAAGAAGAAGCCGAACACGTACAGCATCGGCACGTCCCAGCGCGGTCGGCCGTGCGACAGCGTGGCGAGCCACGCGAAGAACTGGATCGCGGTCGGCACCGCGACGATTGCCGAGCCCGCCGAGAAAAACGCGAGCGCGAGGTGCGGAATGCCCACCGTGAACATGTGGTGCACCCAGATCCCGAAGCTCAGGAAAGCCAGCGCGATGATGGCGACGACGATGGCCCGATAGCCAACCAGCGGCCGCCGCGCGAACACGGGGATGATGGTCGAGAGTACGCCGGCCATCGGCAGGAAGATGATGTAGACGTCCGGGTGGCCGAACAGCCAGAACAGATGCTGCCACAGCAGCGCATCGCCGCCGCGCCGCGGATCGAAGAAGGGCAGGTCGAACGCGCGCTCCACTTCGAGCAGGATCGAGCCGAGGATCAGCGGCGGAAAGGCCACGATCATCATCATCGCGGTGACGAGGATGTACCACGCGAAGATCGGCATGCGCTCGAGCGACATGCCGGGCGCGCGCATCTTGAGGATCGACACGACGATCTCCATCGCGAGCGACAGCGCCGAAATCTCGACAAAGGTGATGCCGAGCAGCCACACGTCGGCGTTGATGCCCGGCGTGTAGACGTTCGAGCTGAGCGGCGTGTACATGAACCAGCCGCCGTCGGGCGCGGCGCGCAGGATCAGCGAGACCGTCAGGATCGTGCCGCCCAGCAGATAGCACCAGTAGCCGTACGCGGTGAGGCGCGGAAACGCGAAGTCGCGCGTGCCGAGCATTTTCGGCGTGAGGTAGACCGCGAAGCTCTCCACCATCGGAATCGCGAACAGGAACAGCATCATCGAGCCGTGCATCGTGAAGACCTGGTTGTAGGTCTCCACGTCCATGAAGGCCGCCCGCGGCGTCGCGAGCTGCACGCGCGTGAGCATGCCCAGCACGCCGGCGATCGCGAAGAATACGAACGAGGTGATCATCATGCGCATACCGAGGACCGTATGGTTCACGGCGGCAAGCCGTTGCACGCCAGGTCCGGTGGCCCAGATCGCAGCAAGCTGGCGGTGCAGCCGCAGCGCGCTCAGGCGCTGTGACGGCGACTCGACGGGCACACTCATTTTTTCTCCTCCGCGCTGGTGGCCGCCTGCTTGACGGCGGCGTCAAAGTCTTCCGGACGATCGACGATCACCGTGAAGTGCATCCCTGCATGCCCGACCCCGCAAAACTGGTTGCATTGTCCTTCGTAGCGGCCGGGTTGATCGGCTTGCACGCGCACGCGCGTCGCGTGTCCGGGGACGGCGTCGATCTTGCCCGCGAAGCGCGGAATCCAGAACGCGTGCACGACGTCGTTGCTGGTGACGACGATATCGACGGGCGTGCCCGCGGGCAGATGCAACACGTTGTGAGTGAGCAGGCCGCCCTGGTCCGGATAGCGGAAGGTCCAGGTCCATTGTTGCGCAATCGCGTCGATGCGCGCGGGCGCGTGGCCCGGCAGCGGCAGCAGCCGCTCGCCGGCCAGGAGCGCATAGCCGATCAACGGGATCAGGATCACGGCGGGCAGCACAAGCCCGCCCAGGACGATCCAGCGCGCGGGCGACACGTGCGAGCCCCAGCCCGGGCGCCGCATCACCAGCGCGAACAGCGCCAGCACCATCGCGAACAGCAGCGCCGAGCCGGCCAGCATCGCCCACCACAGCCCCGCGATCGACGCCGCCGCGGGTCCGGACGGCGCGAGCGTCGACAGCGGCCCCGCGCAGCCGGACAACGCCACGATCATTCCGGCTTGGACCACTCCCCGCCAGCAGCTATGATGATTCGCAGGCTCACCCATTCGACGCGCGGAGGACGAACCATGGCAAGAAGAAACCATTCCGCATCTCATCCGAAAAGCGAAGTGCTGCTCGAGTTGGAGCGGCTCGATGCAGGTTCGGCCGTGGCCTTCGTCGGCCATCCGATCCACGTGATGATGGTGCACTTCCCGATCGCGTTCGTCGTCGCTACGCTGGGCGTGGACCTCATCTACTGGTGGTCGGGCGATCCGTTCTGGATCAGGGCGGGCCTGTGGGCGGCCGGCTTCGCATTCTGGAGCGGCGTGGCCGCGAGCCTCGTCGGCACGGCGGAACTGCTGCTCGTGCGCGGCATCCGCCTCAAGGAAGCAAGCTGGTCTCACGCGGTGGCTGCGATGACGCTCGTCGCGATCGCCGGGGCCAACTGGGGCGTGCGTCTTTACTATCCCGGGCAGATCCTGCCGCATGGGCTCGCGCTGTCGGCGCTCGCGTCGGTGATGACGGGCTTCGCCGGCTGGCATGGAGGCAAGCTCGTGTTCGATCATGGTGTCGGCATTCTGGTGTCGCCGAAGGAATGATGCAGCCATCGGGCGAGTCCGCCGGGCTCGAACAGATGCGCGGCGAACAGGGTTGAATCGAGGTGCGGCTTGGCGAGCACGACCCAGATGATCGCGACGATCACCAGCATGTAAGCGCTCGTCAGCGCGACCGACGACAGCCGGCCGAAATGTCCGTCGGGCATGAACAGATGCAGCATGACGAGGCCCGCCACGACGTGCAGCATCGCCATAATGCCGACCAGCAGCATCTTCAAGGAGAACCATTCGACGAAGGTGGCTTGCAGGAAGATGAGCGCGGTGCCGCTCGCAATCGCGATGAACGCAGCGGGCGAAGTCAGCCCCACATAAACCAGTCTCGTGATGCGGTGCAGCCGGTCGAGTTCGGAGCCGGGTGCGAGCGCGCGGCGCTGCCGGAACAGAAAGGGCAGCACGATCAGGCCGCCTGACCAGATTGCGATCGCGGCAAGGTGGATGAACTTGAGCAGGGTCGTCACAGGGCGGGCTCTCTGACGCGCAGGCTGGACCAGGCGATCCAGAGTCCCGCTGCGAGATAAGGGATCATCGCCAGCACCCACATCAGCAGGCCGGCGAGCTGCTGGTCGGCGAGCGGCGTGAGCCCCCACGCGGCGGTGCTGGCAAAATGCACGACGTACAGCGGCGCGGGCGCGAAGACAATCAACGCGCCCAGCAGACCCATCTGGCCGATCGTCGCGACCAGTGCCATCAGCGCGGCGCCCGTCTGCACCGACGGCGCGAACACGCCGCGCCACATCAGCCACGCGCTTGCGAGAAGCGTGGTCTGCATCAGCCAGTAAGCGGGCACGGTGGCGAGTCCCCATGCATAGGGGCCCGGCGCATGCCACAGCCACACGACGAGCGCATGCGCGGCCACTACGGGCACAAGCGGGGGATAGCCCAGGCGCGGCAGCGCAAACGCGCGCGCGAGCAACGGCGCGACGGCTGCAATCAGAATGATGTGATGCGTGACGCGCGCTGAGAACAAGGCCGAAGACAGCGCGCATAACGGCGAGACGAATACCACGAGCATCAGCGCAATCGCGCACCAGCCCGCGCGTCTATCGGCGCAGCGGCCGATGGCGACCACCAGCGCGAGCGCGGCGAGCGCCGCGAGCAGCAGCGGGTCGGTGTTCCAGCGCAGCCACAGATCGCCGGGGACGGCGGCCGGCCCGCAGTAGGCGACCACAAAAAAGGGCATGGCGCGCTATCTTCCGAGGGGCTGGTTGCCTCGACACGTGATCGGTTTTATTTTTCGCGACGGGTGCGCGTTCATCGATTGGCAGAACTGATTGCTGGACTGCACGCCCAACAGGAACCTTTTCGCATATGGCATCTCCGTCACCTCGCACGTCGATAGGTTGAACGCGTTGGAAGAACCGGGAAAATCGTCGAGACGGTTCGCGATCTGTGTGATCGTGCATGTACTGTAGTGCAAATCGGCTGCTTTGGGGTCAGCTAGCCAAAAAGAGCTCGTGGTGCGCCGCTTTTACAGCGACCTTACGGGCGCGTCGCGTCAGGCCTCGGGCGCTTTGCCCGCGCTGTTTTTGCCGGCTGCGTCGATTGGCGCGAGGGTGGGTTCAGCACCAGCCTGTTCGTGCTGATGGAGCAACGCGGGCGACAGAAAGCATCCCATGACCGCCGACGGGATGATGAAGATCGCCGCCGCGTCGACCAGCAGTCCGAAACGGATGAAAATGTAAAAACAGCACAGCAGATTGAGCAGATGCAGCGACAGCCCCGCCACCGCAACGCCCTTGGGGACGGCTTTGACAAATTCCGCGAGCCGCGATTTCTTGCGCGGCACATACCAGACGATCAGGAGACCGAATGTCATGATGAAGCTGCTCTCCGCCCATTTGAGCCAGGTGGGGCGGCGCAGGAAACGTCCGTCGAAGATCGTCTCGATCACCTGAGCCTGAATCTCGATACCCGGCACCAGTTCGCCCAGCGGTGTGGTGCGCATGTCGGTCACACCGGCGCCGGTGAGTCCGACCAGCACGAGCTTGTCGCGGATGCGCTCGGGGTCCACCTTGCCTTGCAGAAGTTCGCGTGCGGACACGTAGCGTTCCAGCGTCGAGCGGATCGATGCGAAATGCAGCCAGATGTCGCCGCCTGGTTGCGTGGGCACTTGCACGTCCGCAACGCCCACCGCCTGCACGCCCGAGGTGTCGGTATAGATATCGAGCGCCAACGAACCGGTGGCCACGCGCAGCATTTCCATCGGCAGGCTCGGCACCAACCGCTCGCCCAGCCCCTGCACGAGCGGTATATGCCGGACCACGCCCTGTTCGAGCGCCACGCTCAGCAGCGCTTGCCCGTGGGCCGCCGCTTGCAGTTCGGGCAGGCTCGCGAGCACGTAGTCGAAGCGCCGCACATGGTCCAGCGGATCGCCGCCGCGCACCCGAACCGGCGCAATGCGCAGCGTGGTGCGCGTGGCGAGCGCGGCGTGGTCGAGCGCCGCGGCGCCCAGAATGGTGGGTGCCGCGCGCAACGATCTGGCGAGGATCGCATCGTGGGTGGGCAGCGCCCGCAACGCGGCGGCCAGCGCCGCAGCTGTCTTCGGCAGATTGTCGGCGACCCGGTCGGGAGACGTCTGATCCGGCTCGGGCATGTAGATGTCCAGGCCGATGGCGAGCGGCTTGTACGCCGCGATCGCATCGATCAGGCCCGCGAGCCGGTTGCGCGGCCACGGCCATTGGCCGACGCTCGCCAGCGTCTGTTCGTCGATCTCGACGATGGTGACGGGCTGCGTCGCCGGAATGCGGGGGTAGTGACGTTGATATTGATCGAACAGGACCTGGCGGGCCGTTTTGAAAGAGTCTGGCAGCGCGTCGTCGAGCGTGTCGACGAAAGCGGGACGCGGGATGTCGCTCGGCCATTCGCTCGTCAGGTTCAACAGGCTCAGCCCGAACAGCACCACCAATGCCACCGGGCGCCCCTGAACCGCCTTCAGCAGTTTTCCGATCCGCTCACGCCATGCGTCGTAGTCGCGTTTCATCGAAGGCAAGGGCATTTAGCGGCGATGAGCGGGCGGGGTCATTGAATCGTGATGACGACCCGCCGGTTCATCCGGTTGGGAACGCCGTCCGCGGTCGGGACGAGCGGCTCGCGCTTGCCCCAGCCGGCGACCTCTATCTGCCGCGCAGCAATGCCTTGTTTGACGAGGAATGCTGCGGCGCTCCGGGCCCGCCGCAACGACAGCCGGTCGTTGAACGCCTGCGAGCCGGCGCGATCGGTGTGGCCGATGACCACCACCTGAGGCGCGGGCCACGTAGCCAGCACGGCTTTCAGCTTCTCGACCGTGGCTGGGGATTGCGGCGCAAGTTCGGTGGCCGAGTCGAACAGGAAGAACAGGGTGAATGTCATCGGGCGGGGCGGGCGGGCCGCGAGCAGTGGGCCATAGCGGGCCTGCACGCTGGACTGGCTGTCCATGGTGTTTGCCATGGTGCCGCTCTGCGCGACGTCGACGCCGGCATAAGCCTTGTCGATGATCTGCTCGCCGTTCGCGGTGTGGACCACGACCGCGCCGACCTTGCCTTCCGGATCGGGCAACAGAATGATTTTGTCCGGCGGCGTGCTGCAGCCGGCGAGCCAGGCCAGCGTGACGCATGCCACCGCCGACACGAGGCGCCGAGGTGGGAAGACGGCTGTCAACGGGCACGCTCCCCTTTGTCACCGACTTCGATGATGAATGCCGTGCCGCGCACGCCCAGCGTGGTGGTCGGCGTTCTGAAGCGGACCGAGTCCGGGTTCGCGTGGGCCAGTTTGCCGGAGATCACCGAAAGCGAACCGCGTTTGACGCTTGCATGGAGCACGCCGTCATGGGTCGTGCTGTTGAACGCGAACTGGTCGAGTTCGAGCGTGGTGTTGGCGCCGGCCGAGAGTTGGGTCGTGTCGCGCAGCGTGATGCCGACGGACGATTCAGGGCCCGTCACGACGCGATCGCTGCTGTACACCTCGCTGCCGACGGCGGCGACCGAGCTGGAACCGGCCCGCTCGATCCGCACGGTGCCCTTCACGGTCTTGACGACGCCAGCGGCATGGGCGGGATTGGCGGTGCCGGCGACGTCGGCTGCGTGCGCATTGGCGGCAGCCATGCAGCCGCAGGTCAGCACCAGCACACGAAAGACGTTGGCGATGGACGGGAGAGACATCGGTGGCACCTGTTGGCGTGAGCGCTTCTTTCCACGGGGCAGCGCGGCTTGCCGTTGTCGACGTGGTGTCGTGACCGATATGGGCTCGACTGCTCATAGAGCCTGGGCTGGTGTCGAGTACGCGCAAAAGGCATCCTGGGGAGGCAGGGCTTCGCTTTGCGGCATCCCGCAGAATAGGGCGCCCGGCGCCGATCGCTCTGTGCGCTTGCGCGCATACGGTGGTCAGACGCATTGGACTCCCGCAATGTGGGAATTCGGCTCGAGCGACAGTCTTTGCCGCGAGCGAGCCGCAACGGCTCTCTGCCATCCGGTAGACGCTCCCCGAGTGCGTCAAAACAATTTTTTACCCGTACCCGCACGTCAGGCATAAACATTGGCCGGCTGTCTGCCGATAACCATTGGCGGAGTGACTGGAACCAGCCTGATACCTAATCCCTATGTCTGCCACCTCAACGCAGGACCTGCCCGATCCCGGTTTGCGCGATCGCTTTCACCGGCGTTCGCTGGAGCTTCAGCGGCCGCTGTGCACGGTGACGTTGGGCTTCACGGTGGTCGCGTTCCTGTGCATGGTGGGAGCCCGCAACCTCGTCGATGGCCCGGCCGCGCCGCTTGCATACCGGCTGACGTGCGCGCTGGTGCTGCTGTTGCTGGTGCTGGCGATCCCCATTGCAAAGTCGCCGTGGCTCTTCGGCGCGCTCGGCGTGGCGTACATGCAGGTCCTGCTGGCCGGCCTCGCCCTGAACACCGGGGGTCTCGCCCAGCCGTTGCTGTGGGCGCTGCCCGCATTGGTGGTGATTCCGATCTGCGCTGCGCCACTGTGGCTCACGCCAACGCATTTCTTCATCGGCAGTACCCTGTTTTACGCAGCCACGTTTGCGCTGCTGCCCGGTGAGCCGCATCCGCATGACGTCGACGTGGTTGTGTGGATGTGGATCGTGGCGATCGGCGTGCCGACCTCCATCGTGTTTCACTTCGGCTTCTACCGCTTCCGGCGCAATCACTTCCTGCTGGAAAGCCAACTGGCGGAACTCGCAGCAACCGATTCGCTGACCGGACTGCAAAACCGCCGCGCGTTCGTCAGGCAGGCGGAACGCCGCCTGAGCGCGCTTGCGCCCGACACCCAGGTCAGCGCGATCTTCCTCGACATCGACAACTTCAAGTCCTTGAACGACCGGTTCGGCCACGCGGTCGGCGATCAGGCGTTGCATCGGGTCGCGCGGGTGCTGATGGACGAAACCACCGCCGACGATAGCGCGAGCCGCATCGGCGGCGAGGAGTTCGCGGTGCTGCTGCACGACGGACTCGAGCGCGCGCTGCAACTGGCAGAGCGCATGCGTGTGGCGATTGCCGCGATCGAGCGGCCGGACGGCAACCTCACCGCGAGCTTCGGCGTGGCCGAACACCGGCATGGCGAAAGCATCATGGTGCTGCTCGACCGCGCCGACGAAGCGTTGCTGCGCGCCAAGCACTCGGGCCGCAACCGGGTATGCGCCGAGCGTGCGCTGCCGCTCGAAACGCTGCGGCGGTTCGCGGGCGAAGCAGAGGGCGGCGAGCAAAGCGAACCCGGTGCGGCGCGGCGGCATCGATGGGACGACCTCTACCTGATCTCGCACTTCCAGCCACTCTACAGTTTGTCGCATCAGAAGCAGGTGGGCTTCGAGGCGCTGCTGCGCGGCGAGCAGGACGACGGCACGCTGGTGGCGCCAGCGGTGCTGTTCGCGCCGAAGCCGTCGAACGACGAAGCCGCGCTCGACCGCGCGAGTCATGCCGTGCACCTGGGCAACGCATGCCGGCTGCTGCCCGGCGACACGTGGCTGTTTCTCAACATCCTGCCGGCCACGTTCATCGCCGACGGCTACGCCGACCGGCTCGCGAGCATCGTGCGCACGGCGGGCTTCGAAACCGAACGGGTGATTCTGGAGATTCTCGAATCGCACGGCGGCAGTGTCGACGCCATGTCGCGCGCAGCGGCCTTGTACCGCGAGCATGGCTTCCTGATCGCCGTCGACGATTTTGGCGCCGGGCAGTCGAATCTCGACCGGCTGCTGCGGATTCGGCCGGACCTCGTGAAGCTCGACGGCGAACTGATTCGCGCAACCACCCATGGCACCGGGCAGCCGATTCTGCCGAAGCTGGTGTCGCTGCTGCACCAGGCGGGCATGCTCGTGGTCGTGGAAGGCGTCGAGACCGCCGAAGAACTGATACTCGCGGTGGAGTCGAACGTGGATTTCGCGCAGGGTTATCTGCTCGGGCGGCCGACCGCGCAGATCGCGCCGCCGGAGTCGGTGCACCGGCAAATCGACCAGGCGTTCGACGTGATCGCCCAGGGACGCGCGCATCAGCACGCGCTGTTCGAATCCGAAGTGGAGCCGTATCGCACCGCGTTGCGGGGCGCCGGCGACGCACTATTGGCCGGCACGATCATGGAAGACGCTTTCGCGACGCTGGCAGGCTTCGAGCGTTGCATCAGCTGCTTCATTCTCGACGACACGGGCCGGCAGATAGGTCATGAAGTGCCGGGGCCAGCGTGGAGCAGGGAGGGCGCATCGCTGCAGCCCGTGGCGAATCCTCGCGCTGCGCGATGGGACCACCGGCCGTATTTCCGCAATGCGGTGTTACTGCCGGGTACGACGATCACCAGTAGTCCTTATCTTTCGCTGGCGAGCGGGCGGCCCTGCATCGCGGTGACTCTGTCCCTGCAGCTTGCCGCCGGGCGAACGGTGATCGGGGTGGAACTGGATTGGTCGGAATCGGGGTTGCCGTGGCCGGCTGGCGAGTAGTGCGTTTCCCGCTGTGCAGGTTGGCTCGTTAGAGGCTGGCTGCGAACTTCTGAGTGATAGAGGCCTCATGAGAGGCCGAAAGAGGTTAATAGCCGCCCTTGCCCGGCGCCGCTATCGCCGCCGTGTGCTTGTACGACGCGGCCAGCTCTGCGGCCGCACGGCTGAGCAGCCCGGTATCCGTGCCGACTGCCACGAAGCTCGCGCCCGCCGCCCTGTATTCGCTGGCAATCGCGGGGTCGGGTGCCAGCACGCCTGCGGCCTTGCCGGCGGCGCGCACGGTTTCGATGCCGCGGCAAATCGCCTCGCGCACCCGCGCGTCGCCGGGCTTGCCGAGCAGTCCCATCGACGCGCTCAGATCGGATGGCCCGAAGAACACGCCGTCGACACCTTCCACGCTGGCAATGGAGGCGAGATTCTCCATGCTTCGCACGGTCTCGGCCTGGACCAGCACGCATAGTTGATCGGCCGCCGTATTCAGATAGTCGGGCACGCGGTTCCAACGCGACGCGCGCGCCAGCGCACTGCCCACCCCGCGGATGCCTTGCGGCGGATAACGCGTTGCGGCAACTGCGTCGGCGGCCTGGTCGGCGGTGTCGATCATCGGCAGCAGTAAACTTTGCGCGCCGATGTCGAGCAACTGCTTGATCAGCGCGCTGTCGCTGCGCACCGGGCGCACCACCGGATGCGACGCGTACGCAGCCACTGCCTGCAGTTGCGACAGCGTACTGCGCACGTCGTTCGGCGCATGCTCGTTGTCGATCAGCAGCCAGTCGAAACCGGCGGTGGCCAGCAACTCGGTGACGTAGGCGTCGGCGAGCGCGGCCCATAGGCCGAATTGCGGCCGGCCTTCGGCCAGCGCGCGCTTGAACGGATTGTGCAATACGGACATGTCGATCGATCCAGTCAGATGAAATTCAAGCCGATGCCGCCGAGCGGACCATAGTCGACGTGAAAGGTGTCGCCCGCACGCGCGGGGATGGGACTCGTGAACGAGCCGCTCAGGATCACGTCATGCGCGTTCAATGCTTCGTCGTACGGAGCAATCTTGTTGGCGAGCCAGGCGACGCCGGTTGCCGGGTGATTCAGCACGGCGGCCGCGAGGCCGCTTTCTTCGACGGTGCCGTTCTTGTAGAGCAGCGCGCCGACCCAGCGCAGATCGACATCGAGCGGGCGCACCGCCCGCCCGCCCAGCACGATGCCCGCGTTCGCCGCGAAGTCCGAGATGGTGTCGTAGACCTTGCGCGGCGCCCGGGTTTCGCGGTCGAACTGTTCGATGCGCGCGTCGATGATTTCCACCGCGGGGCTCACGTAAGCGGTGGCGTCCAGCACGTCGAACAGCGTGACGCCGGGGCCTTTCAACGGCTTGCCGAGCACGAATGCCAGTTCCACCTCGACACGCGGCGCAATGAAGCGCTCGGCACGAATGTCCTGGCCGTTTTCGATGAACATGCTGTCGAGCAGCGGAGCATAGTCGGGTTCGTCGATCCGGGACGAGCGCTGCATTGCGCGCGAAGTCAAGCCGATCTTGCGGCCCTTGATGACGTGGCCTTCCGCGAGCTTGAGCTTGACCCACTCGCGTTGGATCGCGTAGCCATCCTCGACCGTCATCTGCGGATACTGAGCGGAGAAGTGGCGCAGTTGCGTGCGCGTTTTCTCGGCGTGGTCGAGCTGTGCTGCGAGGTTGCGGATGGTCGTTTCGTCTAGCATGATGGATTCCCGGGAGCCGGCGTCACGCTTTCAGCCGCGCGTGCAGATTGTTGTGCTTCCAGGTGCCCGCTTCGCTGAACTCGTTGATTTCCAGCGACAAGGCCAGCCCCTGTTGTTCGAACTCGGTCGCGAAGTGCTGTTTGATGAGTGCGAACAGCGCGTCGCCGGTGGCCTTTTTAACGGCCTCGGAACGGCCTGCGGCGATCTTCAGGTTCGCGTGCAGGAACGCGGCGTCGGGACGTCCGTCGGCGATGCGGTACTGCTCGCAACGCAACCCGCGCACGCGGATGCCGCCAAGCGGATAGACCTTCTGGCCGTTCTCGCGTTGCGCATCCAGGCATTGCGCGAGCATGTCGCACAGTCGACCGATGCGCGGTGCGTCGCAGAGATTGGCGCTGTATTCGAGTGTCAGATGCGGCACGTGGCTCTCCTCAAAGCTTAGGCAGGCAGCGGCGTCACCGGGAAGATCGCATTGATCTGGCCGGTGCCTGAACTGCCGAAGTACGGCGTGACGACTTCCACCTTCCCGTCGTAACGATCCCAACCGAGCGCGCCGAGCAGCATCGCCGTGTCGTGCATGCCGCCTTCGCCCCAGCACTTTTCGTTGTACAGCGGCAGCATTTCGCAGAAGGTCTTCCAGTCGCCGGCTTCCCACAACTCGACCACGCTGCGGTCCATGCGTTCGAGAAGCGGACTCCATACCTTGTGCATGAATTGCTCGGCCGTGCCGTTGTCGGCGAAATGATGACTGAGCGAGCCGCTTGCCAGAATCGCGACGGTGCCGTCATAGCGATCCTCGATCGCTTTGCGCACCGCGAGGCCGAAGCGCGCACTCGTTTCCAGGGCGTGCCACATGCACCAGCCCGCCACCGAGACCGCCTTGAAATGCTGATCGCCGTTCATGTAGCGCATCGGCACGAGCGTGCCGTATTCGAGTTCGAGCGTGGTATCGCTGTGCGCGCGGCTCTTTACGCCCATTTCGTTGGCGACTTCCGCGATCAGCTTGCCGAGCCCGACATTGCCCGGATACGCGTAGGGCATGTTCTTGATGAAATGCGGCAGTTCGTTGCTCGTGTAGACGCCTTCGAACTTCGGTGCGCAATTGATGTGATATTCGCTATTGACTAGCCAGTGGACGTCGAACACGACGATCGTGTCCACACCGAGTTCGCGGCAACGCCGGCCGATTTCATGATGGCCGTCGATCGCGGACTGACGGCAGCCTTGATGAGGGCCGTCGAGTTCGGACAGATATAACGACGGGACGTGAGTCACTTTTGCCGCCAACGCTAGCTTACCCATCAGGGTCTCCAAATGTCGACCGCAGTGGGCGCTTCGGCGCTTACTGCGGTCCCATGCACAATAGTCGCCGTTGTCCGCGGCGCGCTCGGCCTCGCACCCGATGCCTCCGACCGCTCAAACCCCCCAACGCGGAATGTGATGCGAGCCGAGCGACACGCACACGTTCTTCGGTTCGAGGAACACTTCATAACTCCACGTGCCTCCTTCGCGCCCCACGCCCGATGCTTTCGTGCCGCCGAACGGCTGCCGCAGATCGCGCACGTTCTGGCTGTTGACGAAGCACATGCCCGCCTCGACAGCAGCGGCGACGCGATGTGCGCGGCCGGTGTTCTCGGTCCAGATGTAGCTCGACAGGCCGTACGAGATGTCGTTGGCAAGCTTGATTGCATCGGCCTCGTCGTCGAACGGAATCAGGCACGCGACGGGGCCGAAGATCTCTTCCTGCGCAATGCGCATACGGTTGTCGACATCGACAAATACCGTCGGCATCACGAAGTTGCCTCGGCGCAGCGTGTCGGGCAGCTCGGGCATGTCGAGGCCGCCGCAGGCGAGCGTTGCGCCTTCTTTCGGACCGAGCTCGATATAGCTGCGCACTTTGGCGAGATGGCCCTGGCTGATCATCGGGCCGACAATGGTGCTGTCCGCGAGGGGATCGCCCACGGTCAAACGCTTCGCGCGCTCGATGAAGCGCTCGGCGAACCGCGCGTAAATCGAGCGCTGCACCAGAATGCGCGAGCCTGCCGTGCAGCGTTCGCCGTTGTTCGAGAAGATCATGAACACGGCGGCATCGAGTGCGCGTTCGAAATCGGCGTCGTCGAAAATCACGAATGGCGACTTGCCGCCCAATTCCATCGAAAACTTCTTCAGCCCGGCGGTTTGCACGATGCGGTTGCCGGTTGCCGTCGACCCGGTGAACGATACCGCATGCACGTCGCGATGCGCGACGAGCGGCTCGCCGGCTTCCTTGCCCAGGCCGTGCACCACGTTCAGCACGCCGGCCGGAATACCCGCTTCCAGCGCGAGCTGGCCCAGCATCGATGCGGTGAGCGGCGACAGTTCGCTCATTTTGAGCACGGCCGTGTTGCCGAACGCAAGGCACGGCGCGACCTTCCACGTGGCCGTCATGAACGGCACGTTCCACGGCGAGATCAGCGCGCACACGCCGACTGGATGAAACAGCGTGTAGTTCAGATGCGTGTCGGTCGGATAGGTGTGGCCGTCGACGCGCGTGCACATCTCGGCGAAGTAGTTGAAGTTATCGGCGGCGCGGGGCACCAGCTGCTTGCGCGTTTGCGAAATGGTCTGACCGGTGTCCCGCGTTTCGGTCTCCGAAATTTCCGGCACATGCTTTGTGATCAGTTCGCCGAGCTTGCGGATCAGCTTCGCGCGCTCGGCTGCGGGCTTCGCGTGCCATGCCGGAAACGCGTTTTTCGCGGCGCTTACGGCGGCGTCCACTTCCTGCGCGCTACCGCGTGCGACTTGCGCGAGCACTTCTTGCGTAGCCGGATTGACCGTTTCGAAATAGTCGCTCGCGGCGCAGGTCTTGCCGTTGATCAGATGGTCGATTCGCATTGCGTTTGTCCTTTCTTATGCTGCCGATCGCAGTCAGCGTGTGACCCAGGTTGGCGCTTGCGCGCACATGCCGTTCTCTTGAAAATCAGCCGATCACGCACGGCCGAAGTCCGCATCGGACCCAATCGTGTTGACGAGACGGCCCAGACCGTCGATCTCGCAGACCACTTCATCGCCCGCATTCACATTGACGATGCCTTCCGGCGTGCCGGTCAGGATCACATCGCCGGGCGCGAGCGTCATGAAGCCGCTCAGATATTCGATCAGCGCGGGGATGTCGGTGACGAGCTCGCGCGTGTTGCCGTGCTGTTGCAGCGTGCCGTTGACGAACGTGCGCAATTCCAGTTGCGTCACGTCGGTGACGTCGGCGGCGTCGACCAACCACGGCCCGAGCACCGTGCCGCCGTCGCGATTCTTCACGCGCAGGTTGGGGCGGTAGTAGTTTTCGAGGTAATCGCGGATCGCGTAGTCGTTGGCGATCGTGTAGCCGGCCACGTGTTGCATCGCGTTCTCGCGCGTCACGTTCCGCGCGATCCTGCCGATCACGACCGCCAGTTCGCACTCGTAGTGCATGAACGTGACATCGGCGGGGCGGCGCGTCACGCCACGATGACCGAGTACCGTGCCGGGCCCCTTGAGAAAGACGAGCGGTTCTTCCTGCTTGTTGAACTGCAATTCCTTCGCATGCTCGGCGTAGTTCAGGCCGAGCGCGAAAATCGTGCCCACTTCGAGCGGCGCGAGCCAAACCACTTCATCTTCGCGACACACGCGACCGTCTGCGAGGCGCACGCCATCTACATGCGGATACGCTTCGTGGAGCGCGCCTGCATACGCAACACGGCCGCGCATCATGGTTGTTCTCCATCCGGTTGGGTTGCGCCGACAAACGACACCATGAGCGGTGGCAGTTCTCCAATCGTGATCGCGGCCGTGTCGCCGACATGCGCGACCGGCGATCCATACCGCACGCCGAGCATAAGAACATCGCCTGCACTGAGCGTCATAAAGTCAGTCACGTCCGCGAGTAGTTGCGCGATGTTGCGCACCGACGATGCGGTGCTCGCCGTGAAGCGCTTCGCATCATTGAGCACGACCGCGATACCGAGTTGATCCGGCGTGGCGACATGACGTGCCGCGACTACGGCCGGCCCGACCACGCAGAAGCCGTCGCGTGCGCGCAGGCGAACCGAAGGCCGATAGACGTTGCTATGAGGCACGCTGAGATCCGCGACCGGCGTGTAGCCGGCGATGTAGTCCGCCGCGCGATCGACGCTAATGCGCGTTGCAGTGCGGCCTATGACGATGCCCAGCGAAGCGCCGACCTCAACGCCCGCAGCGTCGTCCGGCACGACAACCCGCACGCGATGCCCGGCAAGCGTGTTGCGCGGCTTCAGATAGAGAATGGGCGCTTTGGGCGGCGCCTTGTACGGCGCGGCGTGCATGGTGTCACCTAACGCATCGAGCGCTGCACGGTCGTTAAGCAGCGTCCCGTACACCGCGCCACTGACCGGCGCACGGCACACGGTGCCTCGTGCGAGCAGCGCGGCTGCGGTGCGTGCGTCGACGTCGCGAGGCAACGCGTCGCTTTCGGGATGCAGCAGGTGATCAGCAACGGCGAACATAACGGATCGATCTCTTGGAAAAAACTCGACGAAAACACTAACATGTTAGTAGTATTGCGCTTGATATCATTCACGGTCAATAGGCTGCCGGTTGATCGCGGGTTTTCCCTTAAGCAACGGCGGCTGTTTTCGTTCTTTACCTATATGTCCGCTGCCACCCGAGTTTTGCACCGCAACCTGCCCATGCTGTTGTTGCGTGCCCGAGAAAAAATGATGGAGCGTTTCCGGCCATTGATCACCGCTCATGGACTGACCGAGCAGCAATGGCGAGTGATTCGCGCGCTCGACGAACATGGCCCGATGGAGCCGCGCCACATCTCCGATATCTGCACCATTTCTAGCCCGAGCATGGCCGGCGTGCTCGCGCGGATGGAGAGCATGGACCTGGTGATCAAGGAGCGTTTCGCCGAAGACCAGCGTCGCGTGCGGGTATCGCTGACGGACACGAGCGCGGAACTGGTGCGCGTGATTTCGAAGGATCTGGAAGCGCACTACCGGGAACTGGAGCGCAAGGTGGGGCCGGAGATCGTCGAGCGCGTGTATCGCGCGGTCGACGATCTGCTGGCCGGGCTAGCAGAAGAAGACGAGTGACCTGGACTCTGAAAGGCTCGGCAGCCGCACTTACCGGCCTACCGTGAAAGCGTCACGAACTCCAGGAATCGAGGAGGGCGGTGAGCAGGTCGAAGAGGACCGCTTGCGGGAACGCGGATGGAGCAGTCATGGACTCACCGGCTGGGGAAGATGAGCCGACTATAGAATTCGGTAAGCGCTCGGTCGTTTAGCCTCATTAGCGCCTCGATTCAGCGAAATTGAATGCACGTCGCAATGCGCCAGCGAACCTGAACCGCTAAAGTATCCGCTGCGATTCGCGTGGCCCGGCCTGTACCGATTTCCGTTATATCGCTACCGTTTACCTTGAAGAGAAGTCCCATGCCGTTGTCACATGAACCCATGAGTGATCCGTCAGCAGCCCCCGGCGACTCGCCCGCCGCCCCGAACGAGACTGCACGCAAGAGTGTCCTGAAACAGGCGGTGTTTCTGCACACCGGCTGGCGCAGCGCAGGGACCTGGGTCTGGTCGCGGCTGCGCGAACTCGACACGGCTACCGGTTTTTATGAACCGCTCAGCAACGTGCTTGCCGAACTGAGCCTTGCCGACGTCGACGCATCGCGTCCCACGTTGACCTCCGGGCACCCGCCACTCGCCGCACCGTACTTCGACGAGTACCGGCCGTTTCTTCAGGCAAGCACGCGCGGAGTTGCTGGATATCGCAAACCCTTCGGCATCGATCGCTTCGCAAGCGAGCCGGATGCGCAATTCCCCGCTCTGCAGGCTTATTTGCGTAATCTGTGTGAGCGGACGGTCGAACAGCGCCGCGTGCCGGTGTTCAAGTTCTGTCGCTCGTCGGGACGCTTGGCGTGGTTGAAAGCCGCGTTTCCGGACGCGCTGCATGTCGGCGTGCTGCGCAATCCCGCGTCGCAATTCGCGTCGGGATGGCTGCTCAGTCAGCAATGGAGCAATCCGTTTTTCGTCGCCGCGCCGTTTCGCGTACTCGGACTGAATCAGTCGGAAGCGTTGGTCCGGCAGGCGCTCGACGCGTGTGGCGCGAGCTTGCCGCCGGTGGCGTCGATGTCGGACGACGCCTATGCGATGGCGTGCGAGCAATTTGCGCGCACCGCCGAAGGCAATAACGCGTATCGGGCGTTCATCGCGTTGTGGATTCTGTGCGCGCTGCGGATGGCGCAAGGCGTCGATCTGCTGGTCGACATCGACAGGCTCGGGCAGTCGCGCGACTACGCGGTCGGCTTACGCGCTGGGTTCGAGACGTACACCGGCTTGTCGCCCGACTTTGCCAGCGCACGCGACCTGGTCGAAGAAACGCGGCGCAGCGCGGCTCGCATGACCGGGATCGATGGACGCGCGATGCGCACGGTGCATTCCGCCGCGCTGAAGTTCCTGAAGGCGCAAAGCGGTGTCGACGTGGGTCTGGTCGAGGTGGTCCGCGAGAAGATGATGCTGGCCAACGAACTGACCGAGCAATGGCGGTGACGGTGGCGCGGCGCCTACGTAAGCCGCCTACGGCTCCGCGGGCGAGCGGTGCATGGCGATCTCGGTGGCAGTGGCGGTCGGCAATGTCGCCGATCAGCTGATCGACAGACTCGTGCCGCGCGTCAAGGCGCTCGTCATCAAGAACGGCGAACATCGGGACGCCGAGATGGGACCGTTGGTCACCGCCGAACATAAGGCCAAGGTGGCGGACTATATTGCGTCGGGCGAGGCGCAAGGCGCAAGGCTCATTGTCGACGGCCGCGCGCATCCGGTGTCGGGTGAAGCGGGCTTTTTCATCGGCGGTACGCTGTTCGATCATGTCGGCACCCAGATGAAGATCTACAAGAAGAGATCTTCGGCCCGGTGCTGGCGGTAGTGCGCGTGCCCGACTTCGCGAGCGCCGTCGAACTGATCAACGCGCACGAGTTCGGCAACGGCGTGTCGCTGTTCACGTCCGATGGCGGTGTCGCGCGTGCGTTCGGGCGGCAGATTCAGGTGGGCATGGTCGGCATCAACGTGCCGATTCCGGTGCCGATGGCATGGCACTCGTTCGGCGGCTGGAAGCGTTCCCTATGCGGCGATCACCATGCGTACGGCGAAGAGGGCGTGCGCTTCTATACGCGCTACAAGAGCATCATGCAGCGCTGGCCGGACAGCATCGCAAAGGGCGCCGAGTTCACGATGCCGGTCGCGAAGTAAGTCGGCCCCGCAGCAGTGCCGACGCTGTTGAGGTGGCTGTCGCTGTTGCCAATGAAAAGGCACGCCGGAATGTCCGGGGTGCCTTTTTTGTCGATGCGGTAAATCTCGTCGGACGTTCATACGCCCGACGAAGCGTTCTCTTCAGCTTCGTCCAACACGGCGTTGCGGACCACGCCAACCGGGCCGACGGACGACGAAGCCGCAGACCACGCAACGCTAGCCGGCGGTGGATCGTCGATGCTGTAGCGCAGCCGTCGACCCTGCGCATACACGCGCAACTGGCGGTATTTGACCAGATACAGCAGGCCAACCAGCGCCGCGGCGAAGCCCGATGCGGCGCCCACCCCGAGCGCCCAGCGCGGGCCGAACCGGTCCGCCACCCAGCCGACGACGGGCGCGCCGAGCGGCGTGCCGCCCAGCGCGATGGCCAGCAGGATGGCGAGCACGCGGCCGCGCATTGCCGGTTCTGTCGACAGTTGCACGAGGCTATTGGTGGACGTGGTGAAGGTTTGCGTACATACGCCGATCACCGCGAGCATCGTGCCGAACAGCACGTAGTTGGGCATCAGCGCCGCCAGCGCGCAGCCCACCCCGAAGATCGCCGCCGCGCCGAGCAGGAGCGCCACGCGGGGACGCGCGCGGCGCGCGGCGAGCAACGCGCCCGTCACCGAGCCGATTGCCATGGTCGAACTCAACACGCCGTATTGGCTCGCACCCGCATGAAACGCGGTGACGGACATGGTCGAGATGAAAATCGGGAAGTTCAGTCCGAACGTGCCGATCAGGAACAGCATCAGCAGTGCCGCTTTCAGATCGGGGCGCGTCCACACATACTTGAAGCCTTCCACGAAGCTGCCGGGTGAGCGTATCGGGCGGGGCTTGTGATGCAATTCGCCGACCCGAAGCATGCGCAGGGAGCCGAGCACGGCGAGAAAAGAGATCGCGTTGACCAGAAACACCCAGCCGGTGCCGACCGATGCGATCAGCAGCCCCGCCACCGCGGGCCCGATCATGCGAGCCGCGTTGAACGACGTGGAATTCAGCGCGACCGCGTTTGCCAGATCGCGTTCGCCGACCAGGTCCGACACGAAGGTTTGGCGCGCGGGGGAATCGAATGCGGTGACACAGCCGAGCAGTCCCGCGAACAGGTAGACCTGCCAGAGCCGCACGAGTCCCGCGACGGTGAGTAGACCCAAGGCCAGCGCCAGCGAGCCCATCGCGGCCTGCGTGGCGAACAGCAGCTTGCGGCGGTCGCAGTGATCGGCCGCATAGCCGGTGAGCGGCAACAACACCATTTGCGGCCCGAACTGTAGCGACATCACGATACCGACGGCGGTCGCATTGTGGTGCGTCAGTTCCGTCAGTACCAGCCAGTCTTGCGCCGTGCGCTGCATCCATGTACCGACGTTGGAGACGATCGCGCCGCTCGCCCAGACCCGGTAGTTGAAGTTGCGCAGTGAACGGAAGGTGGCGGTCACCGAAGGATTCCTTTCTAAGCAGGCGAGCGGCGTGTGGGCGCAACCGCCCGCTTGGGGCAGGCTCAGGTACGCATGTCTGGTTGGGCATGTGAGCTGCGCATGCGTTCCAGCAGATCGAGCACTTGCTGCGTCGTGCCGGTTTCACCCAGACGCGGGAAGATGCGCGTGATGCTATTGGTGTGCGCGTCCGCATTCCGGTCGGTCATGGCGTCGACAACGAGCGTGACGTTCAGTCCAAGTTCGCTTGCGCAACGCGCGGTGGATTCGACGCCGATACTTGTCGCAATGCCCGTCAGCACTACCTGCGTGACGCGCTGCTCGCGCAGATACGCTGCGAGATCCGTGTTCGTGAACGCGCCCCAGGTGCGCTTGGTGACCACATGGTCCGAGGGCTGCTGCTTCAGTTCAGGCACGAGGTCCGCGAAGCCGGCGGGGAAGTCGCCGGTGTGGCTGCCCTGGTCCGTGCGGCCCGGGGCGGTCCCGGCCACGTTGACCAGCACGACGGGTAACCCATGACGGCGGAATGCGTCGAGCAGCGCGGCCGAACGTTCGACGATGTCGCTCGACGGGTGAACCGTGGGCAGCGCAACGATGCCGCGCTGCAAATCGATGACGATTAGCGCCGTCTTTGTGTCGAGGGTGGTGAGTGCCATGGTGTGCTCCTGCGCGTTAAGAGTCGATCAGGCGTTTGAGCAAGTCGACGCCGATGGCGAGCTGTTTCTGCTCGGCCGCCGAAAAGCGGCTCTGAATGGTGCGCAATAGCCAGTCCTCGCGCGCGGCACGGGTTGCCTTGACCTTCCGGCGTAACGCCGGGGTGATGGAAAGCACGGTTTGCCGGCCGTCGTTCGGGTCGGGTGCACCGCTGACGAAGCCGGCAGCTTTCAAAGCCGCAAGGGTTTCGCCCATGGACTGGGGACGCATGCCGTGGGCGCGGGCGAGCGAGGTGACCGTGGCCGGACCTTCGCGCTCCAGCCGGGCGAGAACCTGCATTTGGGAAGGCGTGAAGTCGCCGACATTGGACTCTTCGCGCAGACGGCGGCGCAGCCCGGCGGCCACCACACGCAGATCTTCGGCCAATGCATGCAGCGTGTCGGCTGTGGCCGGGGTGTCGTTCCTGCTCATGCGATGACCGATATAGGAAGGCTACCTGAAAAGGTTACCTTCCTATGACGCGAGCGTCAAGTCGCCGCCGCTATCGTCATCGCGCCCCGCAACGCGTGTGGCGGATGCTGCTGCGGTCAGTCCGCGCGCAGACGCCGCTGGTACAGGCGCCACAGCGCGCCGCACAGCAGCATTGCGCCGCCCAGCAGGATGCCTAGCAGCACGAGCGAGCTCATGTGTTCGCGCACGACCGGCACGTTGCCGAACAGGAAGCCGGCGGCCATCAGCGAGACGACCCAGAGCGCCGCGCCGGCGCTGACGAGCCACACATAACGCGAGAACGTCATGCGCGAGACGCCCGCCACGAACGGCGCGAAGGTGCGCAGCACGGCGATGTAGGGCGACAGCAGGAACGTCAGGCCGCCACGCGCTTCGCTGAACGCGTGCGCTTTGCGCAGCGCATGCTTGTTCAGCCAGCGATAGTCGGCGGTATAAACTTTTTCCCCGACCGCGCGGCCGAGCCCATACCCGACGATGCTGCCGGCCACCGTCGCGACGAACAGCACGGGCACCACGATCCACGCATTGAGCGCGCCGGTGGCCGCGAGCGCGCCGCAAATGAAGATCAGCGGATCGCCCGGCAGGAAGAACAGCGGCAGGAAACCGTATTCGACGAACACGACGACAAACAGCAGCGCGTAAACTGCGGTGCCGAACTGCTCGATCACCGTGGTCAGGTGCTGATCGAGGTGCAGGGCGATCTGGAACAGATTCAGGAGGTCCATGTTGTGCCGAAGGCGATCCGATGTGTGGAGTGTAGTCCTGTGACGGCGTGCGCAGTGGTTTTATGCCGGTTTCACAGGTGTCTGGCTGGTCTTGCTTGTGCATTGGTCAGCCGCGATGCCAATATCAGGGAATATCTCCGGCGATGGAGGCTGGCGCACGGACGCCAGCCCGCGAACGCGCACCGAGGAACCCCATGCCACATTCAGTCCCCGTTATCTTCCGTTTTGCGTTGCCGCACGACGCCGAGGCGATTCGTGCGATCGAATTCGAGGCAGGCCAGCGTTTCATCGGCGTGGGCATGGCCGGCATTGCCGATGCGCCGCCGATGGCGCGACACGTCGTCGAGCGAAAGATCGCGGCGGGCGAGATCATCGTCGCGCTGGACGCCGACGCAACCTGCGCCGGCTTCGTGATGTTCGAGCCGCAACCCGAGCGCATCTATGTTCAGGAACTCGACGTGCTCACTTCGCATGCGGGACGGCGCATCGGTGCGGCGCTGATCGAGCAGGTCGCGCAACTGGCGCGCGCGCGGCGGCTACCGCAGCTCGTGCTGTCGACGTTTCGCGATGTGCCGTGGAATGCGCCGTACTACCGGCGGCTTGGCTTTCGCGATATCGCGCCAGCGCAACTGGACGCGGCGCTGATTGCACGGCGCGACGCGCATATCGAGCGAGGACTCGATGAATCGAAGCGCGTGTTCATGCGGCGCGACGTTGGATGACGGGCAGGCTTTTCGACGTGCAACAAAAACGCGGCGGGCGTGACTGACATGTCGTTCAGTCACACCCGCCGCGTCTCTTACAGCGTATTCACCACTGGCGAGCGCTGTTCATGCCGCGCCTCGATACGTCGGCGCATCGACGCATCGAGGTGCCGCGTGCCCGTTTATTCCACCGCTTCCAGCGCCGGATAGTCGATGTAGCCGGTTTCGCCGCGCGCATAGTAGGTCGACGGATTCGGCTTGTTCAACGGCGCATTCGTCGCGAAGCGGCGCACCAGGTCCGGATTCGCGATGAACAGCTGACCCCATGCCACGGCGTCCGCTTCCCCCGCATCGAGCACCTGTTGCGCGGTTTCCCGGGTGAACTTTTCGTTTGCGATGTACGGGCCGCCGAATGCTTTCTTCAGTTGCGGGCCGAGTCGGTCCTCGCCGAGCGATTCCCGCGCGGCGATGAACGCGATCTTGCGTTTGCCGAGTTCGCGGGCGACATAGCCGAACGTGCCGGCCGGGTCCGAATCGCCCATGGCGTGCGAATCGCGGCGCGGTGCAAGATGCACGCCGACACGGTTTGCGCCCCACACATCGATACAGGCGTCGGTGATTTCGAGCAGCAGACGCGCGCGGTTTTCAATCGGGCCGCCGTACGCATCGGTGCGCTTGTTGGTGCTGTCCTGCAGGAACTGGTCGAGCAGATAGCCGTTCGCACCGTGCACTTCGACACCGTCGAAACCAGCGGCCTTGGCGTTTTCGGCGCCTTTGCGGAACGCTTCGACCACGCCGGCGATCTCTTCGAGGTCCAGCGCGCGTGGCGTCACGTAAGGCCGTTCGGGACGCACCAGGCTCACATGACCCTTGGCCGCGATTGCGCTCGGCGCGACCGGCAATTCGCCGTTGAGAAACAGCGGGTCCGAAATGCGGCCCACGTGCCACAGTTGCAGGAAAATCTTGCCGCCGGCCGCGTGCACCGCATTCGTGACCAGCTTCCAGCCTTCGACCTGTTCCTGCGACCAGATGCCCGGCGTTTCCGCATAACCGACGCCTTGCGGCGTGACCGAAGTCGCTTCGCTGATGATCAGCCCCGCCGTTGCGCGCTCGGCGTAATAGCGCGCCATCAGCGCGTTCGGCACGCGGATTTCTTCGGCGCGCTGACGCGTCAGCGGCGCCATGATGATGCGGTTCGACAGCGTGAGGTCGCCAATTTGCAACGGATCGAAAAGAGTCGGCATAAGTGTTCACCTTTGGCGGCGGGCGCGGCCCGAGCCTGACAAAATTACGTGATGAAAGAAGCGCGGCGATGCGAACGATGCATTCAGAGCCTGGCGTTCATGTGTTCGAGGAACGCCTGAATGACGGGCTCGTTGCGTTTGAAGAACACCCATTGGCCGACCCGCTTCGACGTGACGAGCCCCGCGCGCTGCAAGGCCGCGAGGTGCGCCGACACGGTGGACTGCGACAGTCCGCAGCGTGTGTCGATCTTGCCCGCACACACGCCGTGCTCGAGCGGAAACTCCTGATCGGCAAAATGCGCGTGCGGTTCCCGCAGCCAGCCGAGAATCTCCCGGCGGACCGGGTTGGCAAGCGCTTTGTGAATCGCGTCGATATCGGGCTTCATTGCGTTGGCTTCTAGGTGTTCGGCAACGGGCAGACGCGACGCCGGCCGGCGTCGACGCATCTGCATCGCTACAGGACGAATCATGTATCGGAATTGTACGATATGGATGAAAGCACTGCAGGCAATGGGGGCAATTGCTTTTCGGTCAGTTGCCGTTGGCTCGGCTGCGGACCCGCGGGCAAATCGTGCAACGTCTCGGCGTTTCCACGAGAAGCGCTCCAAAGACGCACACTGCCCGCCGAACCCTGCGAATGATCGACTCGAGCCCCCATCGCGTCGCGCTTTGGTTATGATCGCGGCAGACCGCTGCTTTTCCACCGCGATGTTGTTGCGGTTCAGTTCCGATTTGCCGCGATCGTTGCGAATGCAACGAGCGACCCATGAGTGACCATGAGCGACCATGAGTGACATCACACAGCCGCCGTTTTCCGTTCTTTTCGTCGATGACGAGGAGATGTCGCGCAACCACTTCGCACGCGCGATCCGTGCGGACTATTGCGTGCATGTGGCGCAGAGCGCGGACGAGGCGATTGCCGTACTGCGCGAGCACGGCGCACAGATCGCCGTGCTGGTGACGGACTACCGGATGCCGGGGCGCGACGGCGACGATCTGCTGCGCCAGGTTGCGCACGAGTATCCGCAGATCGTGCGCATACTCGTAACCGCCTATGCGGACAAGAGCATGCTGTTGCAGACCGTCAATACCGGCGACGTGTTCCGTATCCTCGAAAAGCCGCTGCGCACGGAAAAGGTCCGCGAGGTTCTGCAATCGGCAATCGCGCGCTACTCGGAGCGGGAAACGCGTCAACAACGACTATTGGCGATGGACGAGACGCTCGGTTTCCTCGCTCACGAACTGAATACGCCGTTGGCGACCATCTCGCTCTTTGCGCGCTCCGTCGAGAACGACGTAGTCGAGCAATACGATCCGGCGCGCCAGAAGGAGATCGGCCACGCGGCGCGATCGATGCTGAACAATGCGCAGTATTGTTTGACGCTGATCTCGTCGTTCTGGGAGACGGTGCACAAAAGCGGCGGCCAGCAGTCGGCGTCGGAGGCGGGCAGCCGCGAAGTCAAGGCGACGCGTTTGATCGCGACGCTGCTCGACACCTATCCGTTCGTCGGCTCGCAACGCGACTGGGTACGGGTCGACGTTCAGGGCGACTTCGTCGTGCGCGCGATGCCCAATTGCGTGGCGCTCGTCCTTTCGTCGCTGTTGTCCAATGCACTGCGCGCGCTCGACGGCACAGCCGCGCCTGCGCTGTGCCTCGAAATAGCGGACAGCCCCGAACCCGAGATCCGCATGCGCGACAACGGTCCCGGCATCGCACCCGAGGTCAAGGCGCGCCTGCTGCTGGACCCGGTGACCACTTACGCCGGCGCGGGCGGTCACGGCATGGGGATGATCTTTTGCAACCGCATCATGCAATCGTTCGGCGGGTGCCTGCGGATCGAGTCCGAGTTGGGCGCAGGGACCACGGTCACGATGGGCTTTCCGGGCGCCAAAGGGCGGATGCCGGCCGCGGGGCAGTGAACCCGCGCGTGCAACCGTGGTTCGAGCGCATCGCGCGCACCTGTCATCGTGACTCCGCGAGCGGGGCCGCTATTCGTTCACCGCATCGCGATGAGCGCGCCGCGCTTTGGTCGACGCGTAATAAGTCTGCAACGCGTGGGCAGAACGTTCGCCCAACGTGCAGATTCGTGCGAGCCAGTCCGGTTCGGCGGGCCATTCGCCGTCGATCACACGCGGATAGATTTGCCGCGCGAATTGGTGCAGCGCCCTTGCGCCAATATTGCCGCTGACGCCGAGCAAAGCGTGCAACGCGCCGTGCGCCGACTCGATGTCGAGCGCCACCGTGCTGGCCGCGAGCCGCTCGACCAGCGCGCGAATCTGTTCGATACCGTTGACGAACGAGTCGTCGAGCAGATCGAGCGCGACCAGTTCTTCGAGGTGGTCTTCATCGAGCAGATCGTCTTGCGCGATGGCCTGCGGTTTGCCAGTCGACGCAACCGGCAGGGAGGACCGATCGGTTTGCGGCGCCGCGTTCAAGGCGGGCCGCGGTGCAAATTGTCGGGCAAGACACGCATACAGCGAGCCCGCCTGGACCGGTTTGATCATCACCTCGTTCATGCCGGCGGCGAGGCACGCGTGCACGGATTCGATATCCGACTGGCTCGTCAATGCGATGATCGGCACGCGCGCGTGCCGGTCGGTGCGGGCGCGAATCTGCATGGTGGCCTGCACGCCGCTCAGGCCCGGCATGTTCATATCCATCAGGACCGCGTCGATCGCGCCGTCTTCCTGCAAGCGCGCCAGCACGGCCTGCCCATGCTCGGCCTCGATCACGTTCGCGCTGCAGCGCTCCAGATAGGTTTTGGCAACCAGTCGGCTGTAGGTGTCGTCGTCGGCCAGCAGGATCGATTTGCCGGCGAAGCCGTCCGAACGCTGGCTCGCAAGATGCCGGCTGCCGTTTTCGAGGAGCGTTTGCAAGGCGCTGATCAGTTCCTGCACGCTCGCCGACTTGCTAATGATTTCGTCCATCCCGGCCCGGCGGGCGTGCACGCGCGCCGCGTTGCAGGGCTCCGCCGTATAGGCGGCGATCAGCACGCTGCGGTTCGGACATTGGGGGTCGGCGCGAATCTTTTCGGTCGCGGCATAGCCATCCAGAACCGGCATCCTGATGTCCATCAGCACGAGGTCGTACGGCGACGACTGCCGCAGCATGGTCAACGCGAGCGCGCCGTTTTCCGCTTCGCTCACATGAGCGCCCGCCTGCGTCAGTACGCGAGCAGTCCGCGCGCGTTGACCCGCGTCGTCGTCGGCGATCAGGATTCGCTTGCCTTTGAAAACCGGCGCGGCACGCTCGAAGATCCGCTGCTCGTGTTGCGCGACTTCCTCTTTGGAAACGACGGGAAACCGCAGCGTGAATTCCGTGAACTGGCCGACTTCCGACTGGCAACTGATGCTTGCGCCGAGCGCGCGCATCGCGCGCTGGCAATACGCGAGCCCGAGGCCCGTGCCGGCCGAATTGCCCGCCGTGCGAAACGGCTCGAACAGATGCGGCAGGATCTCGGGCGCGATGCCGCTGCCGGTGTCGCGAACGATCACCGACTGCCTGTCGACCGTAAGCGTCAGCGTCGCCGCGGGATGGGTCGCAATGTGATACAGCGCGTTCTTGATCAGATTGAACAGCGTGAACAGAAAGACGGTCTCGTCCACTTTGAAAACGAAATCTTCCCGCACCACGAGGCTCACCTTGGCGCGCTCCTTGTCATTGTCGAAGCCGTATTCTTCCAGCGCTTTGCGCGTGGTCGCCCCCGCATGCAGATACGTCAGGTGATCCGAGCGGACCGATTTGGCGCTGACTTCGTCGAGCGTCATCGCGATGATGCGCAGGCCGCGCTCGATCGATAGCTGTCCCTGGGCAAGATGTTCATACAGCGACGCCGCACGGGCTGAGGACAGCAGGGGCGCGCGGTCTGGTTCCGTCGTCGCAGGCAAGGCTTCTTCGACGCGCTCGAGCACATGCCTCAACTGACTGAGGGGGTTGCGCATTTCGTGCGCGATCGAGCCCGCGAGCGCCTGCAGCGCGCGGTTCTTTTCCACGAAGATGCGTCCCTTGCTGATCGCGTGGCTGAACGCCATGCTGCACAATACGACGACCGGCAGCAATGCGAGATTGGACTTGTCGGCCGCGGCGAGGACGATGGGCGCCGGCGCTGAGATCACCGCCGCGGCCGCGCCGGAAGACACGCCAATGCCGATACAGGTGAGCAGCAACAGCGGATTGTCGATACACAGCGCCATGATGAAAATCATCATGACCTCGGTCATCATCCACATGGTGGAGAATGCATTTCTGACCGTCAGAAACGTGCAGACGAACGGCAATACGTAGATCAGGCAGCAATGCCAGTAAATCAGCAGAAGATGGTTGAAGCGCTTGGGCCAATGCGCCTGAAAAACCAATGGAATACAGACGAGCGCGGCACTCAGGCGCAGCCAAAGATTGTCGTATGGCTGCGGCAGGACATACGTCCACACGACGAAATAGATGGGGTGGCACAGGAGGCCAAGCGCGCCGCCCCATCGAATTGCGAACCTGCTTCGTTCCAGCATATCCCGCATGCTTTCGCGCGATATCGCCATCAGGCCTCCATCGTCGTTACGATCCTATCAACTCGTGTTTGCTGCGTTGCTGCGCTTCGAGGCTGATCGGCAAGCCGTTTTTTCCGTGGAAAGGCCCGACCGAGAAACCGTACTTCTTCAATAGACTGTGAGTATAAGAGACCGACCATACAGGAGGGCTGCCGATGATGAAGTCCGAAGCAATGCCTTCCTGCCAGGCCGAGTAGCCCTCCGCGAAACAGGTGTAGCAATCGCGCGTGGACGGCAGCCGGAACGGGAATGCGGTGTCGAGTCCGGCTGGGCCACGGGCGAAGCACTCAATATATAGCGTATGGTCGCGCGAAGCGAGTTCGGCTTCTACGCTCGCCGCGCGCGGGTGGGAGTCGTCGATCCAGAACTGTGCCCTCTTCAGATCGGCGGCGCTCAGGTAGGGCACGCTGGTACTGCTAGCGAGGATCGCGCCGTCGAATTGCGGCAGCGGCGTGTCCGGGCTGAACGTATGCACCGACACGCGCGACTTGCCGAGCAGGTCGGACGCCAGCAGTTCTTTCGCCTGTTCGGTGAGCAGATTCAATTTGTCGGGCAGGTCGATCAGAATCAGCTCTTTCGGCACGTCCTTGTAGAGCAGATACTTGGCGACCGTCGTGCCCAGGCGCCCGGCCGCGCCGAATAGCGCGAGCCTCGTGTTGCCGAATTCGAGGTCGAGCTCATTGCAGCAATGGACCGCCCAGTCTTGCAGCATCGCCGCGGTGGCCGCATGGCCGGTGGTGATGTGAGGCGGCTTCGTAGGCCGCGGCAGCGCGCCGTAATTGCACGCGTATGGCGTGGATGCACCCATCGCCACCATGTTCAGGCCCGCTTGCCGCGCCAGTTCGAGAGCCGGGAAAAATTGGGTTTCCCTGAACCGCTTGATGCCACGCGCGCTGCCGAGCCACATCTCGAGCGGCACCGGGCAGGCGATATTCGCACCGATGACCTGAGAGCCCGAGTAGATTGGCGACGCAATAAAAGGCTTGGTGTTCCACAACTCCTCTTCGAACGCGGCGTTTCTGTGCTTGACGTTATGAAAAGAAAATGAAAGGGTGTCCCAGTCTGTCGCGTGAAATAGAAAACCGACGCCGCCATGACTCGTGGGCAGGTTATCGCGGATCTGCTCAGGGTGAATGGTGTGTTTGAGCGTGAGGGGTGCGCGGTTTGATTGCGAATGGAGTCCATTTGGCTCGCCGGAGTGGGTCAACACTTCTTTGCGAAGAGAAGTTTTCATTGGATTTCCCGTGGGTTGAAATTACGCTGGAAAGTTAGCGTGTGGCCGTCAAAGCGACAGACAACCCTGCAACTCTAGAGAAAACCGCTGCGATGTGCCCGTCTGATCACTAACACTCCAGTGATTCCCTATTGACGTAAACCCGTCGGCACGATTTAAAGTGATGCAATCGGCATTGCAGAGCCGAGCGCGCCGCGTCGGGCGGAGCGTTGATGGCGGCCGCCGTGCGCCGCCGTCGCTTGGGCCGTGAGGCGTTATCGGTCCGTCCGTTATCAGACGGCGCGCGACCGCGCTAAGCGGATGCGGACGGAAACGTCACATTGTGCGGCCCGGGCTACCGCGTAACGGCGTACCCGATCCGCGCAATCCACCGATGCTTGTTGTAGTCGAGAATATCTTCGCCATAACCGGTGAAGAAGCCGACCCAGAGGTAGCCGCCCCACGAACTGTTGATCAGCTTCGCCAACGGATAGGTGAACTGCGTGTCGATACTGCCATAGGTGGATTTCATGCCCTTTCTCAACGTCGCGGCCAGTTGCCAGCCGTCGGTACTGCCGTATTTGAGCAGCAGATCGACGTAGCCTCGATAGTCCGCGATATCCGAGTTCTCGCCCGCAATGTGGGCGTAGTAATAGATCTTCGGCTCGACGGTCAGGTGATTGGCACTCAGGTCGCCGAATTCCCATTTCGGGCGCACAAATAAAATGTCGATGCCGCGCGATTCCGGACCGTCGCGGCCATTCGATTCGTGACTGTAGCCAGCCGCTATGCCCATCTTGGTGAACCACGAGCTTTTCCAGCCGGTGTCGTCGATCGAATAGAACATTTGAGGCATGTAGCTCGTATCGCGGAACGGTGCGGAGTACTCGCCGAGATCCCACAACGAGGTTTGCGTATAGCCGAAGTACAGGTTGTCGACGAAGCCGCGCGAGCGCGGATCGTCCGGCACGACCAGGCGGAATTTGAAGCTCAACTGGAATTTCGCGAGGTTTTCTCCGTTGGAGCCATCGGCGAAGTACATGGGTTCATAGGCGGAGAAGCGGCTCAGGAAGCTGTTCAGTTCCGGTATCGGCGCATTTGCGCGAGCCGGCGTTGGCGAAACGGGGAACGTGCTCGCGGGCTGTTGGGCGATGCCGGCGGATTCGCCACGAGCGCCTTCAACGGAGGCCAGCGCGCTTGACTTGCCGGATTCCGGCGGTCGCGTAAGCAGCACAAAAGAAGGCGAGACATCGAGTTCGGGCACGTCGATCTTCATCGCGCCGCGCGCCCACTTGGGCCACGTGCCGCTGTAGCGGACCGCTTTGAGATCGCCTGGCGCCAGCTTCAGGTGGTCCGGCGCGCCGCTCTCGCGCGTGAGTTTGAGTGGGCTCGGAATGACATCCGGGTTGCTGATCGAGATGCTCAACTGCGCGGGAACGTCTGTCTCGGTGCCGCCGGGTCGATCGCCCGAATAGACGACTATCACGTCGAGCGGCGCAGTGGAAAGCGCCTCGCGCGGCGGACGCAGCACGGCGACGCCAGCGAAACTATAAGCCGGATAGCTCGCGCATAGCATCAGTACGCTTACTCGCAGAGATAACCCGCCAAAGTGTGACTCCCTGCCGCGAATGCCGGACACGCGGTTTTTCTTGACTCGAAACATCAATCGACTCTTCACAGGGACTCCTATTGATCTACGAATTCACGTCGCAGTGAGACGATAACGTCAAAGCGGGACATTTTGGCAAAAAAGTTCTGGTTTGCGCGGCTGATGATGCGAGCGTGATCGGGTGTCTACGACAGGTTTTATGCGGCAGTCCTCACGGTCTTAGGCGGCCGTCGTCCTCGACCGATATCGCCACGCCTATGCATCGGCCTTGGGACTTGATAAGTTCTGCGAAACCAATTCGTCAAGCGTGCAGCAAAGAAGCCGTATTGGGTCAATCGACGTTGCATTGGCGCAACGCATTAACTGACACTTGCTCGTTGAATATATTCAGCCACAATCTGCGTCTGCATGCGGCCTGCGAATTGTAAAAGCGCTTCTAGCGGATTTCACATTCGCGTCGACAAGTACATAAGCCTGCCTGGTTTATGGCGCGGTGCAGATCACGTTATGACCTGCAGCCGGACTCAAAGCAGTCGCTTGCTGACGCTTGTCCGCGCAAACCGATTGCGACGTTGTGTCGAAATCCTTGGCAACCGTGCCAACTGTCTGAGCCGACGGCAAATCGTTTGCAGGTGCAACGAACCGGCATAGTGCGCGGCGGCGGCAACGGCCAGCGCCAAAAAAGCCTGATCCCGCCGCTCAGTTCGCCGCGGATGTCAGCAGCGACACCGGCACCCCATGACAATCGACCTGGGCCAGAATGCGTGCGCCGGATCCCGCTACTGCTTTGGCGTGGGTGTCGAACGAACCGGGGTCTCTGTCGACTCGCAGGATGTTGAGCGGCCACGACGGCCGGAACAGCCGTTCGTGGGCGAAGGCGCCGAGCCATAGCGGCGTGGCGGAGCTGCCGTTTTCCACCGCGTAACCGCTCGGCCAGAAACGCAGCACGTCGCGTTGGGCGCGCGTGTCGCCGGCACGCATCAGGACGAGCGACGAAGGCACGCCGTTGTCCAGCTTCGGCAGCACCGGCAGCGACACCGCCGCGACGTCGGGCGATGCAAGCGAGAGCAGGCTGTGCGCGGACACGTCGGCGCCCTCGATCCATCCCTGCGCACGCAGTTGTGCGCGGATCGAATCGAGGCTGGACGCCCACTGCAGCGTGAGCGGCTCCTTGCGGTCGCCGCCGATATCCGAGCGATAGCACGGCAGCCGTTTCCACACTGAGCGGGTCCATTCCGATTGCGTGACGCGGATGGGCGGCGGGTTGGGCAGGCTGCCGGGCGGCGCCGGGAGATTGATGGCGAGCTGTGCGCCCGCGCCGAGCAGAACGACCACCAGCATCACCGCGGGCATCAACGGACGTTGCGGCGGCGCTTGCGGATGCCGCCAGATCGCCGTCAGCGCGACGAATCCCACCCACGCATACGCGAGCGCCGCACCGCCGATCGCGTCGGACAGCCAGTAGCGCCCGAAGTACACGCCCGCGAGCGCCACGACGATCACCACGATCATGCTCGCCGCCGCCACCAGCACGGCTTGCACCATGCCGACCCGGCGCGCGAGCAGGAACGCGAGGAAGCCGTACACGATGACCACCGCAGCCACGTGATTGCTCGGAAACACATAGTGGCCGGTCATCAGTTCATTGGGCGGCGAGCGGTGCATCGCGAATTGCAGCCCGAAGATCAGCAATTGGGAAAACGCTGCCGCGGCGAGCCAGTAGCCGATGGTGCGCCAGCGCCGCTCCCACAGCATCCATAGCGTGACTGCGACCAATAGCATCGCCAGCGTGATGCTGCTGCCGAGCGTCGCGAGCGCCGCCAGCACCGTGTCGCCCCACGGCGTGCGCACCGATTGCAGGAAGTGATAGACGGACAGATCGACGATCGTCAGCGGATCGCCGCTGACCACGTCCGCGAGCACGCCGAAAAAAAGCGCGCCGCACGCGAGCACGATCAGCGATGTCACGAGCAGGCTGGTCGCGTCCGGCAACTCGGGGTCGAGCATCTTGCGCGCGGTCCGGCCGAGCGGACCGGGGTGCCGGCACGCCCAGTCGCCGAGATGGCGGCCCGCGGCACTGGACCACGCATTGGCGTGCGCGAGCACGAACCGGGCGCCGCGAAAGCTCAGCCAGACGATGCACACCAGCAGCGCGAGAATCACGACCAGCCGGAACGACACCGCGCCCGCGAGCAGCACCGACGCACCGAACACGACGCCCGGCAGGATATGAGCGGGCGCCCACAGCAGCGCGGACAGCAGGTTCATCGCGTAGAAGCGCAGCGGCGACATGTCGAGCATGCCCGCGACGACCGGCACGATGGCCCGCAGCGGACCGATGAAGCGCGCCAGCACGACGCTCTTCGCGCCATGCTTGTGAAAAAAACGGTTGCCCGCGTCGAGCAGTTCCGGGTGTCTGCTAAACGGCCATAGCTGGATGATGCGTTCCTTGTAGCGGCTGCCGATCCAGAAGCTCATGCCGTCGCCGGCGATCGCGCCGACGATCGCCCACACGAAGACCCAGCCCAGGCTCAGCGAACCGGTGCCCGTCAGCGTGCCGGCGAGGAACATCGCGGTGCTGCCGGGAATGAAGGTGCCGATCACGGCGATCGCCTCGAGGAAAGCCGCGAGGAAGACGACCGCAAGCATCCACGCCGAATGGCCGGCTAGCTGATGCAGAAGGTGGATGTAGGCATGCTCCATCGTGCGCGCTCGGCCGCTCTGGCATGACAGCCGATCATAACGCGCGAGGCAGTGGTGTTATTCCCTTTTGAAAGGTCGCGGGCGGCGAAATGTGGCGGGCGTCGTGGAACTGTCTGCTCGATGAGTCGCTTCGTGGCCGTGGGGTTGAGAGCGTTGCGGTCCGTCGTTCGTCCGCAAGGATTGGGTGACCGCGATGTTGTGCGGCTGTGTGGGCGGCGCCGCGAGCGCACGGCCGCGCGAGAGCGGCGCGCGTCGGCCTTGCTGCGGGATTCTCGCGCCGCCCTGCGGCTCGGCTTGCTGCGGGCGTCAATGCGATGTGCCGTCCGCTCCGCGCACCCCGTCGCACTTGAACGAAGCACCCAACGCGACGTCATATGTTTGAGCGGTCCGCATTGCGGGCGTCGCGCGCAACGCAGTTCAACGATGTGGTGAGTGCATGATGAAAATCGTAACCGGCAGTATCGCAATGACGATGTCGGCGCTCGTGGCGGCGCTGATGCTTGGCGCGGCGGGGGCGGCTGATGCGCAGCAGCCCAACAACGCGGGCGGCGGGTTGCCCGGCGCGCAGCCGGGCAGTTCAAACAATTCGGGCGCTTCCCCGGGAACGGGTTTGCATGTGAGTCCCGCGCCAATGCCCGGTACCGGAACCTCGGCAGGCGCGACGGGCAGCATCGGCTCGGGCCCGGCGCTCAACACGATGCGGGCGAACGGCACGGCCCTCTATATGAACCCCGATCCGCGCGCACCGAACGTGACCGGCAGGGCCGCGCCGCCTCGCTAGGAGATTGGCCACGCTCGCATGCAGCTTGCGCATCGCCGAGTATAGAATGCATGTCCCGGCAATCGGGTCCGGGCCTGGTTCGACAACATGGAGAGGGGCATGGCATACGGCGAGCACACATACCAGGTATCGGTGCAGTGGACGGGCAACCTTGGCACCGGCACCTCGGGATACCGCGACTACAGCCGGGATCATACGATCACGGCCGGGGGCAAGCCCGCCATTGCCGGCTCGTCGGATGCGGCGTTTCTCGGCGACGCGAATCGATGGAATCCGGAAGACCTGCTGGTCGCTTCCGCTTGCGCGTGCCACAAGCTCTGGTATCTCCATCTTTGTGCGGACGCCGGCATCGTGGTGCTCGACTATCGCGACAATGCCGAAGGCACCATGCTCGACACGCGGCAGCAAGGCCGTTTTTCACAGATCGTGCTTCGCCCGCACGTCGTCATTCGGGCCGGGGGCGATGCGGAACGGGCTGCGCAACTGCATCATGTGGCGCACGAGAAATGCTATATCGCGAACTCGGTCAATTTTCCGATCCACTGTGAACCGGTGATCGAAACGCAAGCGTGTTAATGAGCGCACGCGGCTTGCTGCAGTGTGCCGGCAAACTAAAACGGTACCGCGCGGCTGCGGTCACGAGCCAGCGGGTTCATTGAACGAAGCATTCTTGCCTGCGATGACCCGCGCCGCCGTTGCGGAAAAAAGCGCGAACTGCGCTGGCCACGCTTTGCCGAACGCCCTTCGGATGCAACGGGCCGTGACGCATAAGCGGCGATGCAACAGACGGTGACGCGACCATCGCCCGGCTGCGCCTCAACGATTGCCGTCGAGTAGATCGCCGAGCAATTCGTCGAACGCCGCCTGCGCGTCTTCCAGTTCCTGCAACGCCGCATCGAACGTCTGCAACGCGAACTGGGAAGGCTTGCCGCTGCCGGCGGGCGGGAATTGCGATTGCAGCGACGCAAACGCCGACTGCACACGTTGCGTCGCGGTCAATACCCGCTCCATCGCGGCGGTTTCTTCGGCTCGCGCCTTTTCGTCGTCCATGAAAACTCCGTGTTCTTCGGGTCGGCTCGCGCCGTGGCAAAGAGTGGACTATGCCATGTTCGCGCTCAGGACAGCGGCAAGCCGCCGTTGGCCTTCACCTCATGCAGCGACAAGGCCGACTCCACCGATGTCACGCCCGGCAGACCGCGCATTTCATCGCGCATGAACGTGCCGTAGTCGTCGAGGTCGCGGGCCACCACCTGCAGGATGTAATCGGCACTGCCCGACACGTTGTGGCACGCGAGAATGCGCGGGATCGCCTGCACTTCGCGCTCGAAGCGCGTGGCCACCGTGCGGTCGTGCACGGCAAAGCGCACATAGACGAACGCGACTACGCCAAAGCCGAGGGCGGAGCGCGACAGCACTGCCCGGTATTGATCGATGTAGCCTTCGTTTTCCAGGCGCTTGAGGCGGCGCGCGCAAGGAGTCTCGCTGAGGCCGACCGTTTCGGCCAGCCGGGCATTCGACATGCGGCCGTCGTTTTGCAGCGCGGCGAGGATTGCGCGGTCGGTTCTGTCGAGGTCGGACGTCATGGCTTTGGGCGGCTGCCGCTGTTTGGCGGAAGCCATCGTGATAATGCTAGATCTTAGCGTATTCCTCCACGCAAGAGGCTTGACGAACTGATATTCGCCAGAAAACTCTCCGTCTCTGAGGGCAAGATAGAGCCTTCAAAACAGGAGACTTCGATGATTTCCGCGCACCTGCTCGCCGTGTATGTCGCTGCGTTGCTGGTAGTTTATGCGGTGCCCGGCCCGGATATGGCGCTGGTGCTGCAAACGAGTATCGGACGCGGCATGCGCAATGGCTTCGCGGCCGCCGGGGGCCTGGGCTTGGCGCGCGCGACGCATGTGACGCTCTCCGCCTGCGGCGTGGCGGCGCTGTTGCGCAATGCACCCTGGCTCTACGACGTCGTACGCTATGGCGGCGCGGTGTATCTGGCGTGGATCGGCATTCAGATTTTCCGCTCGCCGGTGTTCGCGCTGCCCGAGAGCGGCGCCGCGGCGCTCGCTGCGAATGACGGCCGGCATCCGCTACGGACGGCCTTCGTCAAAGGCTTGCTGACGAATTTGCTCAACCCGAAAGCGCTGCTGTTCTGCTCGGTGCTGTTGCCGCAATTCGTGCGGACCGAGGCGGGGCCGGTTGCGTTGCAGATGGTCGAACTCGGCCTGGTGCTGCTTGCTATCGGCGCGTGCTTCGACGTGATGTATGCGATCGGCGCCGCGCGGATTGCCGCCTGGATGCGCGCCCATCCTCTTGCGCAGACGTTGCAGCGTTGGACGTTCTCGGCCGCGCTGATCGGCTTCGCGCTGCGGCTCTCGCTGGACTGAAGCCTGGCCGCAGGCACGCGCCGTTTCGATGCGGCGCGGCTCTGGCATGCCGTTCACCTGGTTGGCTTCTGCGCGCGGCGCGTAGGCTCCTCGATAATTTTGCAGCGGGGCGTACGAGGCGGTCGCGATCGTCTTGCCGCAGGCCGTCCAGGAGACGCGGCCCACGCCATTGCCGGCGGCGCCGAGTGGCGCCGACACTGGCCGGCGTGGCGGTCAATGCGGTTGCGCCCGCGCCTGCCGCCCCGCACGCAGGTCTTTACTTGATGCCGCCCAGGTAGTCGAGTTTGCCGATCTCGACGCCGTTGTGACGCAGAATGTCGTAGGCCGTCGTCACATGAAAATAAAAATTCGGCAGCACGAAACCGAGCAGATAGGACAGACCCGTGAACTCGACCGGGCCGCTGCGCAATTTCAGCGTGATCGTGCGCTCTTCCGAGCCGTCGATCTGCGTCGCATTGAATTCCTTCAGGTAATCAATCGTCTTTTGAAGGCGGGCCTGCAGTTCTTCGAAAGTCTGTTCGACATCTTCGTATGCGGGCGCTTCGACCCCGGCCAGACGCGCGGCGCAACCCTTCGCGGTGTCGCTCGCGATATAGACCTGGCGCACCAGCGGCAGCATGTCCGGCGCGAGCCGGGCGCTGGTGAACACCGAGGGATCGATCTGCTTTGCGGCGGCATGCGCTTCGGCCTTGCCCAGGATGGCTTGCAGGTTCGTGAGTCCGCGAATCAGCACGGGCACGGATGCTTGATACATCGAAATTGACATGGGTTCCTCTGCTTCTGAATCGTGCGCGCCGGGCGCGCGAGGCGATGTAACGGCTGGATTGCCGCTGCAGCATCATAGCGCGAGCGACGCGCGTCGGCATCGAGGCGCGGCAGCGTTAGCCATTCGGATAACTGCCACGTGTCCCGGAACTGTGGTCGAATGCTTGGGTCGGACGCTTGACGCGTTTCTTGAACAGCGCGCTGCCGCCGTAGGGGGCCAGGTGTTGCTCTGCGGCGCTCGTGCAGGTCCGTGACGTGCTCCGGCTGCAAGTTGCGGCCCGCGCGGTCACGTTAACAGGAGAGTCGAAACCATGGTCAACAAGCACCCGTTGCCGGGAAGCGAGCGAACCGTCGAACAAGGTTCAAAGGTGGTTGGACAGTGCGACCCGGCGCAGCGCATCGAAGTGTTTGTGATGCTGCGCCGCCAGCAGCAGGCGCAGTTCGATGCGCTGATTAGCCGGATCGAAGCCGGCGACCCGAACGTCAAGCCGCTGTCGCGAGAGGCGCTCGCCAAAGAGTACGGCGCCTCACCGGACGACGTCGCCAGGGTGAAGGCTTTCGCCGCCGCGCATGGACTGACGGTGGTCCACGAGGACCTCGCGGCGCGCTCGGTTTTGCTAAGCGGCACCATCGGGCAATTTCAGAGTGCGTTCGAGGTCAAGCTCGAGCAGTTCCAGCACCACTCGGCCGGGCAGTTTCGGGGGCGCACCGGCACGATCAGCGTGCCGGACGACCTGCACGGCGTGGTGGAAGCGGTGCTCGGACTCGACAACCGGCCCCAGGCGCGGCCGCACTTTCGCATCCGGCCGCCGTTCGTGCCGTCTCGCGGGCAGCAGGCGTCGTTCACGCCGCCGCAGCTCGCGGCCCTTTACCAGTTTCCGCAAGGCGACGGCGGCGGGCAATGCGTCGGCATCATCGAACTCGGCGGCGGCTACAACGCCGCCGATCTCAAGTCCTATTTCGCGAGCCTCGGCGTAGCTTCGCCCACGGTGAAGTCGGTCGGCGTCGACCAAGGCGGCAATCACCCGAGCGGAGACCCGAACGGGCCGGACGGCGAGGTGACGCTCGACATCGAGATCGTCGGCGCGATTGCGCCTGCCTCGACCATCGCGGTGTATTTCACGCAGAACAGCGACGCCGGTTTCATCGACGCCGTGAGCCGGGCGGTGCACGACACAGTCAACAAGCCGTCGGTGATTTCGATCAGCTGGGGCGCGCCGGAATCGAGCTGGACCAGTCAGTCGCTGAAGGCGTTCAACAGTGTGTTGCAGAGCGCGGCGGCGCTGGGCGTGACGGTCTGCGCGGCATCGGGGGACAGCGGTTCCAGCGATGGCGCGGTCGGTGGCGATCAGGTCGACTTTCCCGCCTCGAGCCCGTATGTGCTGGCGTGCGGCGGCACGAGCCTGGCCGCGTCGGGCACGTCGATCGAGCATGAGGTGGTGTGGAACGACGGCGCACAGGGTGGCGCCAGCGGCGGCGGCGTGAGCCGGGCGTTTCCGGTGCCGACGTGGCAGAACGGCTTGTCGGCCACCGCGCTGGGCGGCGGCAGGAAGCCGCTGGGCGGGCGCGGCGTGCCGGACGTGGCGGGCGACGCGTCGCCTGTCACTGGCTACAGTGTGCTGATCGACGGCACGCAGACGGTGGTGGGCGGCACCAGCGCGGTCGCGCCGCTGTGGGCGGCACTCATCGCGCGCATCAACGCGGCGAAGGGGCAGCCCGCCGGCTTCATCAACCCGAAGCTGTACAAGACGCCGGCCGCGTGCAACGACATCACACAGGGCAACAACGGCAGTTTCGCGGCGGCCGCGGGCTGGGATGCCTGCACGGGGCTCGGCAGTCCCAATGGTCAGAAAGTGGCGGCGGCACTATAGTCTGCAGGTCAGGTCTGGAACTCAGGCCCTGCAGTTGTCGCTGTGCGATGCCGAAGGAAGTCTCATTGGCGGCGCCCTGCAACGTGTATCGTAGGGACGCCAGAAGGAAGTCCCTTTGAGGGCGGCCCACAAGACGTGAACGAACCCATGGAGCGATCATGACGAACACCGAGTCAGCTTCCGTTAGTCCGCAGTCGCCGCACAATTCTCATGCTTCGGCCACCCGGGCTGCTCCGGCCGCTTCCGGCGCCGCGCATCAAGCCGGCGATCAACCGTTCTTCGATCCAGTCGCCTATGGCAACGGGCCGGACGATTCCGTCACCGCAGTCGACGAGACCGCCGCGCTCACGCATCATTCGGTCACCATCGGCGGCCACAAGATCAACTACACGGCGACGGCCGGTCACCTGGTCATCGTCGACCCGAGCAGTTCGCAGCCGGCAGCGCGGATGTTCTACGTCGCGTTCACGCAGGACAACCAGAAGGAGGAAACCCGCCCGCTGACGTTCTTCTATAACGGCGGCCCGGGATCGTCGGCCGTCTTCGTGCTGTTGGGCTCGTTCGCGCCGCGCCGCATCAAGACGTCGATGCCGGGCTTCACGCCGCCCGCGCCATATTCGATAGAAGACAACCCGGACAGCCTGCTGGACCGCAGCGACCTGGTGTTCATCAATCCCGTCGGCACCGGCTACTCGGCAGCCATCGCGCCGAAGAAGAATCGCGACTTCTGGGGCGTCGACCAGGACGCCGACTCCATCAAGCAGTTCATCAAGCGTTTCCTGACCAAAAACAATCGCTGGAATTCGCCAAAGTATCTGTTCGGCGAATCGTATGGGACGGCGCGCAGTTGCGTGCTGGCGTATCGCTTGCACGAAGATGGCGTCGATCTGAACGGCATCACGCTGCAATCGTCGATTCTCGATTACACGCAATCCGGCAACCCGGTCGGCACGCTGCCCACCGCAGCCGCGGACGCGTGGTATCACAAGAAACTCGGCATCGCGCCGCGGCCGGCCGATCTGGGCGCGTTCGCCGAGGAAGTCGCGCAGTTCGCGCGCACCGATTATCTGGCGGCGCTGCGCAAGTTTCCCACCACCGATTCGGCGACCGTCGAAAAGCTGAGCGAGTACACCGGCATCGACAAAACCAGCCTGCTTGCGTGGAGCCTGGACATCGCGGCCTACGACAGCCGGGGCAATTCGCTGTTCCTGACCACGCTGCTGAAGTCGCAAGGCCTCGCGCTCGGTGAGTACGACGGTCGCGTGACGGCGATCGACACCGGCATTGCCGGCAAGATCGACCCGAACTCCGGCGGCAACGATCCGACCATGACGGCGGTGACCGGTGTGTACACGACGATGTGGAACGTGTATCTGAACGAGCAGTTGAAATACACGTCGACTTCGTCGTTCACGGACCTGAACGATCAGGCGTTCAAGTACTGGGACTTCGGTCACATCGATCCCACCGGCGCACAGAAAGGGCTCGACTCCAAAGGCAACATCATTCTCTACACCGCCGGCGATCTTGCCGCGGTGATGGCGCTCAATCCCGATCTGAAGGTGCTGTCGGCGAACGGCTTCTTCGACTACGTGACGCCGTTCTATCAGACCGTGCTCGACCTACAGCAGATGCCGCTGCTCAGTCAGCAGGTCCGGCAGAACCTGTCGGCGCGCTTTTATCCATCGGGGCACATGGTTTATCTCGACGGCGGGTCACGCACCGCACTGAAGGCGGACCTCGCGCAAATGTACGATGCGACCGTGTCGAATACGCAGGCGCTTGGCCGGATTCGCGCCTTGCAGGCGCGAGCGGCGAACTAGCGGCGCATTTGCCGAGGGACCATGCGGGTAGCGGCGGCAGTTCGGAATTTCCCGCGTCTCTAACCTGTGCTACGAAGCGATGCGGCGGCGCGTGAGCCGGCGCTTCGCCTGCGCCGCTCTGTCGGACGCTCGCTGTCGCCCTCGTAGCCGTCTTGCTCGCGCGGTCGTGCAGGATCGCCGAGGCGCGCGATGCGCCGTCTTGAAATGAACTGACGATTTGCTGTGGGCACTAGCGGGTATTCAGGTACAGTGCATTGACGGCGGTTTTTCAGCCGGCTGTTACCCTACCGTTGGGGCGGCGCTATTACCGAATGCGGTTATTCCTGAGTATCTGAACATGCATGGATTCGCAGAGGAGTTTCAGATGATTGCCTTCTACCTGTCATTGATTGCTTTAGGCGCAGGCGGTGTTGCAGTGCTCCGCGAACTCGCCGCAACGCAGGCGAAACAACGTGCGGCGCTGCGCCCGGCGCGCATTGAGACCGGGGATCGACGCATGAGCCACGACGCGCGTCGAGGGTAGGCCGTATGAACCTCATCGTGCGCAACATTTCGCAGTCGTGCAGCGAGCAGCAAGTGTTGGACTTCCTCAAGCATGAGCTCGGGCACTACGCGAAAAACGTCGAGGTGATCGACGCCGGCAAGCCGGGCGCGTACGCGATAGCCGAACTGGACGCCGACGTCCCGTATGTCGGCGAGGTAATCGCGCGGCAGATTCATGGCAAGCACCTCGGCGGTCAGGCGCTCGAAGCGAGCGCCGATCTGTTCACCGACGAACCGCCTGCACAGTAGCCGGCCTCGGGCCATCCCGCCGAAGCGCCTGTGGCGGGGATGCGTTTCGACTAGCGAGTGGACGCCCCGCAGGCTTGTCGGGCTTGCCTCGGCGTTGGTTGCGTGGCGTTCTGTTTATGCTCGTGCTCGCCCGCACCGGGCAGTACGACCACGTCCGCTTGCGACGCGTCATGTCGTGCATAACGTTCCCGCGCTCGGCGTTGGTGGCAAGCTTGCGAAGGAAGTCACCGGTCACGTCGCAGCGGATGCGGTTCATGTGTTCACCGGCGCGCGGCCGAGCCGGCATTTCGTGGCCGGCGGTCGGCGCCTTGTGCGCCAGCGTCTCGAATGCGGCAAGTGCGTTCGCGAACGTGCGCAGCCGGCGCTTCTTCCTCTTTAGGTCGGCGCTCGGCACTACGCCGCTGCGCATCGCCATGATAGAGCCACTCCGCCGCATGCTTGCTGCGGGTCATCAGGCTTGCCCCCCCGCCAGCCACCGCATACTGCGCAATCATCGGCTGCGTCTCGATATTGACGAGCATGAAATCCTGTGTCCGTTAGTCCCTGAATAACACGTCGCTGTTATCCGGGGTGGCGAGCATCGCATAGGCGTGCGGTTTCATGTCGAGCGCGCGATTATTGTCCGCGCAAAAAAGCTGAACGCCTGCTACGTACAGGCTGCGTCTTTCTGGTTTTCGTAAGGCAACCGTATTGCGACGAAATATGCGTTGTAACTATCGAAGCGTCTTTTTTCGGCGGCGAGCTGCTCTCATTCGGCATAAAGCGCGGCGGTGACCTGCGTTCATTGCGATGCGCTCCTGAACGCGATGGCGTCGTGTTGTGTGATGATTTGATTGCTCTGCTTGCGCATTCTCACCGATCAACGCTCGTGCGCCGATAGGATGATCAACGATGTCGCGAGCGCGGGCAGGCGACGCAGTTTAACCAGCAACGCAAGCTGATTCAGCATCGGCGATTTATCGCCCGGATGCGCTTTAACACTTATATACGTTCTTTAAAACTCCCGTGCGGCTTATCCAATAAGCCCGAAGTTTATGACGCGACGTATGAATCATCGCGAACTAGATCGACAGGAAGTGAACTGCTTAGTAACATTCTCGTTCCGAGCGCCGCATAACCGGGCGAGCAGTCAATAAAAAATCAAGTTTGCTCTAATACGCATGAACTACCCAGATCGGCTTGGCCAGCTTGTATCGGACCGCCTGACTTCCACTCCGGTAGCTCATCGGTGCGACAAAGCGGGCTTGTGGCAACTTCGCTGCGAGTTCTGCGAGCCGCGGTTCGCGCGCACTGCTTGCGTTGCCCGTGCCACCCGCAGGGGGGGCGCACACGCCGTGGCTGTATTTCGTTTTGCTGCGCGCGCTGTTGCCACAAGTGTCTGTGCGATTTCGTGCGCCTGCGCCGTGGCAGCGCCAGGTAACGGGCCCGCGGCGCCGGCAGGCGGGCAGGGCGGGGCGGACGGGCCCGCAGCTACGGTCAACGCGTCGGCGGTCGCCGCGCCCGACGCGGCGGGCGTCGTCGATCCGCGCCGTGCGTTTATCCTGAGCGAGGTGTTCGCGCAAACCGTCACGCGGCGGTTGAAAGTGCCGGCAGGCGAACAGCGAGCTTATGCCAATCGTCTGGAAACGGCGCTCACTGCCGACACGCTTGGCAATCTGTCGGGCGAGTACGTCGCGCTGGTCGATCGCAGCGCGAACGTGCAGGCGCTGTTTCTTTTCTTCCGCGCCGCGCCGGCCGACAACTGGCAGATGATTGGCGCATCGCCGGTGTCGACCGGCCGGCCTGGGGAATACGACCATTTCATCACGCCGCTCGGCGTCTTCGAACATACGCCCAGCAACATGGATTTCCGTTCCGAGGGCACGCAGAACGAGAACCACATTCGTGGCTACGGCAAGCGCGATATGCGGATCTTCGACCTCGGCTGGGCGCAGGGCGAACGCGGGTGGGGCAAAGGCGGCATGTCGCAGATGCGCTTGCAGATGCATGCGACCGACCCCGACCGGCTCGAACCGCTCCTGGGCATCCGCCACTCGAAAGGCTGCGTGCGGATACCCGCGTCGCTCAATACCTTTCTCGACCACTACGGCATTCTCGATGCCGAATACTCGGCGCTGATCGACTCGGGAAAATCGCTCTGGGTGTTGAAAAGTGACCGGCAGATCATGCCTTGGGCGGGGCGTTACATCGTTGTGGTGGACTCGCAGCGCAAAGGCCGGCCCGCATGGGCGCCGGTACCCGGCAGCAAGGCGCGCGCGAAAGTGCCGGAGGCCGCGGACACCGCCGATTGAGTCCGCGTTCGGCGAGACGCTTGACGGATGCGGGCATGAGCGTTGGCGAGCGTCCTCGCTGGCAACTTCATGAGCGCGCGAGCAGCACGCCCGTCAGCGCGACGGCGAACCCCGCGATCTGCACCGGCAGCAGCGTTTCGCCGAAGCCGGCATAGCCTTCGAGCGCTGCGAGTGGCGGCGCGAGGAACATCAGCGCGGTGGCGCGCGCCGCATCGCCGCGCCTGACCATCCACACCAGCAACGTGACGCTGATGCCCGAAAGCATCGCGATGCCCCACGCGAGCGAGGCCCACAAGGTGGCCGACCCGATCCAGCGATGCTCGCCGAGCGCCAGAGCAAGCACCGCCGCGACGAGCGCTGCGCCGACATTTTGCACAGCGCTCGCGCTGCGGATATCGGCCTTCGCGAGCGAGGTCTTCTGAAACAGCGTGCCCGCCGTGATCGACGCGACCGCGGCGACCGAGATGACCACGACCAGCCACCCGGGCGCATTGCCATGCGCCGTCGGCGGCGCGGCCGCCGCGAGCTTCGGCTCGAGCACCAGCACCACGCCTGCGAGGCCTAGCGCCATGCCGGTCCAGCCGCGTCGCGACAGGCGCTCGCCGAACAGCGGCGCTGCGGCGGCGGCTGTGGCGAGCGGCTGCAGCGCGCCGAGCAAGGCCATCACGCCCGCGCTCATGCCTTGCGCGACGGCCCAGTAGCCGGCGCCCAGATAGATGCCTTGCAGGAGCGCGCCCGCCGCCAGGTGCTTGCCCAGGCTGCGGCCTGTGGGCCAAGCCGAGCGTGCGACTATCGCGGCGAGCGCGAAAACCAACGCGGTGCCGCCAAACCGCGCTAGCAGGAAGAGGTTGGGATCGGCGTAGGGAGTGATCGCGCGGGCAACCACGAAACCGGTCGACCACAGCACGACGAACACAGCGGCAATGAGCGAAGCGAGCATCGAAAAAAGGATGGCGTGGAAAGCCGCCATCCTGGCCGGACGCGCGTGGCCTGTCTTGTTCGAAGCTGCAATATATCGCGCGGCAGCGAACGGCCGTGCGGCAGGTGGTTCTACCGGTAGCGCTCACTCATCACCGGATCAGCAGCATCGTCCCCGCGCCTAGCAGCCCGCCGCATACCGCACAGGCCCACAGCAACATCCGCGTGCGGCGGTACTCGCGCCCGATCTCCGCGATCAACTGCGCGTTTTGTTGCGGCGTACGCGCGCGCTCGTGTTCGGCTTGCAAATAGCGAACCGCCAGTTGCGGTACGCGCGGCAGCATATGCGCGAGATGCGGCAACTCGCGCGAGATGCGCTTGATCCAGCCGCGATGGTCGATGTCGCGTTGCGCAATGTCCGCGATCACGCGACGCGCAATGTTCCATGTGTCGACGCCCGGATGCAGCACACGCGCAAGCGTCTCGGCCTGTTGGAACGAGCGCTGCGCGGTGGCGAGGCCGGCGGGCACCGCGCCGTCGAACGGATGCACGGCGTGCAGCAGATGATGAAACAGCGAGCCCGCGGAGCGATCCGCCGGCACGGCCGCGAAATGGGCTTCGGCGCGCGTGCGCAACTCCGCTTCGAGCATTTCGGCGCGAGTGTCGGCCGACACGTGCCCCGCATCGCGATGCATCTCGGCAAGGCGCCCGTAGTCCTGCTCGAACAGCGCGCTCGCGCCGTGCACGAAGAACTCGCGCTCGGCAGTGGACAGTGTCGACATGACCGAAAATTCCGCGAGCACGAGGCGCCCGAGCGTGTCCCGCTCGATGCTCACGCGCACGCGGCGCGCGTCCAGCGTGGCGTGGAAGAAGCCATGCTCGAACGCCTGCTCGGAAACGACTTCGACGATATGCGCGGCGAGCGGCGCGAGCTTCACATGATGCCCGTGGAGGCCGGCCAGGTCGGTCGCCGGCAAGGTGTTGATGCGCTGCATCGTCAGCGTGTAATGAGTGCACAGCTCCCATATCACGTCCGGCACGACGAGGCGCGCGTCGCCGTCGAAATGATGGCCGGTCTGGCTCAGGTTGGCCGCTTCCGCGCGCAGGTCGAAGCGGCGCAGAATGTCGTCGGTGAAGGTCTGCGCGAGCGCGCGCAGTTGCAGGCGACGCGCCGTGCCCGATAGCTTTTCCAACCAGCGTGCGACCCAGCGCAAAAGCGCCAGTTCGTCGCCGATCTGCCGAAGCTGCTCCGCGCGCACCAGTTTGATCGCCACTTCGCGATGCCCTTTGATGGGCGTCAGCAGCCGTGCGAAATGCGTCTGTTCGGCAAAGCCGCTGCGCACCGGCACCAGGTCGACTGCGCTGAACAGCGTGTCGAGCGGAATGCCGAACGCGCGCGCCAGCGCCGCCGCGGATTCGCGCGGCGGCAGCGGCGCCTCCATGTGATCGACCGCGTCGATTGCGTCGTGCAAGGTCGCGCTCGCGAGTTCAGGGCGTTGCGCGAGCGTCTGCGCGAAGCGGGTTGCGAGCGGTCCGAGCGTCGGCAGCAGACCGTGCAGGTTGTCGACGCTGCGCCCCGATGCATGCATACGGCCGAGCAGTTCGACCATCCAGTGGAGTTTGCGCCCGGGCGGCGCGGCCAGCCAGATCAGGCGCGCGCCGTAGCGCAGCGCGTGCAACAGCAGCAGTAGACGGCGAAGCAGTGGCGGCATTGGATGTTCGGTTGACGGAGCAGCAGGATCGACAGAGATCGACGGGCATCGACGCGCATCGACCGGATATCGGCGCGCGGCCAGGGCTCAGGTTAGCAGGTAACGAGCAGACGGGCGCGCCGCAGTAGCGTTGCGATGTCGGGCCTAATACGATACAGCGGCCCTCTCAAATCGTGGCGAAATCCCAGCGTGCCGGTTTCCGGCCATTTACAGGATGCTCGCAGAATAACGTAGGCGCCTTGGCTGACGGCCTTCCGTTGTAAAGCCTACGTCAAGCGAAGCCAACAGCCGGTCTGCGGCATCTTTCCGGAAGTGAACATTGTGATCCGCCCGCTGTTAGCTGCCGGTCCACCGCCGATGAGCGGCCGGCGGGTCGGGCCGGCGAATTCAACCGGTGGATGCGATAGTTTGCTGGAATCGTCGTGAACATCTGTGGCGCGATCGACGCGTCACGCCATCCGGAATAAAGCCGTACGCAATGCGTTTCCGGAAAACGGCCATCGAGCAGCGCAAGATAACGTTCAACTGATGTTCTGACAGCTTGCGTGGCGTCGCCGCGGAGCTCCGCGTGCTCGAAGCTGCCATACACGCTGTCGTAGCGCAAGTTCTCCAGCGCCATGCCGATCGCCTTGACGCAAGCGGCCGACACTGTAAAATAATTCGGATAACTATACATTAACGATACGTGCGAGCGCTCGGGCGTCACCTGAAGCACGTCTCCTGATAGCAGCGTTCCATCTCCGCTCTCGTCATGAAGCACTGCTGCACCCGGGAAATGCGCGCCTAGCCGCAGCAAGGAAGCGTACAAGCCCGCCAGCGCGTCGCACGGTACAGCCACGCGATCGTCACGGATAGCGTCTAGGCCGTCGCCTTCAATGCCTCCCGTTCGGCGATCCGCTCCACGATAGTCAGCGCCTGCGCGACCACCTGGTCCATGTTGTAGTAACGGTAAGTTCCTAGCCTTCCCGCAAACGTCACCTCCGGACGAGCGTCGGCCAGCGCCTGATAACGCTTGAACAGTTCAGCGTTGGCCGGCTGCGGAATCGGATAATACGGATCGCCGTGCTCGCTCGGATACTCGCGAGTAATACTTGTGAGGGCATGCTGCTGCCCGGTCAGGTACTTGTATTCCGTAATGCGCGTATGGCACACGTCCGCAGACGGATAGTTGACGACGGCGGCTGACTGGAAGCGCTCCTGCTCGAGCGTTGCATGCTCGAATATCAGTGAGCGGTACGGAAGCTTACCGAGGCAATGCTCGAAGTACTCGTCTATGGGGCCCGTGTAGATGAGGTTGGAATAGCGGACCTCATCGCGGATTTCCTTGTACTCGGTGTTCAGCATGATCTTGATGTTCGGATGCGCGAGCATCTTTTCGAACATACGCGTATAGCCTTCCAGCGGCATACATTGGAACGTGTCGGTGAAATACCGGTCGTCCGTGGTGGTGCGTATCGGTACTCTCGACGTGACGCAGCGATCGAGCTCCGACGGATCCAGGCCCCACTGTTTGCGCGTATAGCCCCGAAAGAACTTTTCATACAGTTCCCGGCCAACCTTGCTGACAACGACGTCCTCGGACGTACGGATCTCCGTGACGGGTTCAGCGCGCTCGGTCAGGAACGCCTCTGCCTGCTGCGGCGAGAGCGCGAGCGAATACAGGCGGTTGAGCGTCGTCAGGTTGATGGGCACCGGCAACAGCATCCCATCGACGGACGCGAGTACCCGGTGGCTATAGGGGCGCCACTGGGTGAAGCGCGACAGGTAATCGACGACCCGTTGCGCGTTAGTATGGAAAATGTGTGGGCCATAGCGGTGTACGAGAAGGCCGTCGCGGTTGTACTCGTCGTAGGCATTGCCGCCTATATGGGAACGCCGGTCGACGATCAGTACACGTCGACCGTATTGCCGCGCGAGCCTTTCGGCCATGACGCTACCGGAGAAGCCCGCCCCTACTATCAAATAATCGAAGCCCTTCGACTTGAACCTTGCAGGCTCCGGCGCGGTTGCGTTTCCGTCCTGGCTACGGTCTGATCGTTGTCCTAAATTGTGGAGAACGCGCATTTCTCCACCTCGGCCAGCATTGCCGCGCAAGTGTTGTCCCACGACATTCCCGCGAGCACTGTTTCGACGCGGGCGAGAAAGGCGGCCCGGTCTGCCGCGTCGACCAACGCAGCTTCAATACTGCGCTCGAATTCGGCCGCGTTACGAGCGATACGCACAACGCCGCTGTCGCCATAGCGCGACACGACATCGGTGATCGGCGTCGATACGACCGGACGGCCGGCGGCAAGATACTCCGGGGTCTTGGTCGGGCTGATATAGCGGGTTGCCTCATTTAGGGCGAACGGCATGAGTGCGACGTCCCAACTTGCCAGGTAGCGCGGCAGGTCCGCATACGCTTTCTGACCCAGGTAATGAATGTTGTCGGCTCGAGGCAGGTCAGTCAGCTCGATCTTGACGACGGGTCCGAGCATGATGAATTGCCAGTCGGGTCTGGCTGCGGCCAGCCCGCCGATCAACGGTGCATCGAAGCGTTCGTCGAGCACGCCGTAGAACCCGAGGCGAGGTCGCGCTATGCCGGCCTGGTCGGACGGTTCGGGCGACGCTTTAAGAGCGCCTGCAAAGTGACCGATGTCGACACTGCTGGGAAACGCATGGACGTTAGGATGAAGCCCGCGCTTGGCTTCATACAGGCTTCGACCGCCGGTGAATATGACGTTCGCTTTGCGCATCAGCGCGGCTTCTCGTTGCGCGATCTGCGGCGGGGCCATCTTGAACGCCGACAACTCGTCCATGCAGTCATACACGACCAGTCGCGCGTGCAGGTGACCGGTGAAGGCAAGCGCCATCGGCGAGTAGTACCACAGTCCAAGATCTCGCACGTCGGCGCTGGCAAGGTATTGGTCGAGTAGTACACGCTGCGCCGCTTCGTCCTGTTCCGCGGTGCGGCCAGCGGGAAGGCAAGGCGTCAGGACGCGAATGCCTTCCTCGGTAGTTCGCACCTCGAGCCATGCCTCGGGCCGCTCGCTGCGTCCTGGCTCCTCGAAAAAAAGCACTTCAGTATGTTTCGCGATGCGCGAGAGCAAGTGCTGCGGCCGCTGATACACGAAGTCCCAGCGCAAGTGCGAAAGACACAGAACGGTCCGCGGCAAACCGGATGGTGCTGTCGCCCTGTTCGGGTACAGACGTTCACGAACGACGGTGGCGGGGGCGCTCGCACTGGCGACTCGCCCCATTTGTTGAGCTTCCAGATAAGACAAGGGATAGCCTCCGTAATGAACTGCTCGCGGCTTGCCACGCGAGTCGCACTCCGATCCGAGCCGACTGGACGCACTACACAAGTACTCGTAGTCGGAGCAATAGCGGCTTTCTCAGCGATGCTCTTGCACTGGTTCGCATATAGCCATGCGAGATACCACCGGTGTCGACCGTGCTGCTGTGCTTCACCATCATTCGAAATCTGGGCTCGTTGCGCTTGCCTGCGCAATCACCATTCCCGAGTTCCGTTGAGGACTCCCAAAAAGCCAGCACCTGGTTGGGGCACGAATAGTGCTCGGACGCGAGCAGGTCGCGCATTCGGCGCAACGAGCGCCGGCAGCAAAAAGGTATAGGCCCATGGAAGAGCGGTTGGCATTGTGGGGTGGGGTGGAATGCACGCTCAATCGCGTTGGCGACCAAGTTTTTAGTCAGCTGGAGCGTAATGGACATGCAACACGCGCAACCGATCTGAAGCGTTTCGCCTCCCTGGGCATACGGGCTTTACGTTATCCGGCACTGTGGGAGAGAACGGCGCCGGCCGGTATCGAACATGCCCAATGGTGGTGGCTTGACGCGCGCCTGCCCGAATTGCGCGATCTTGGCGTGCAGCCTATTGCCGGGTTGCTTCATCACGGCAGTGGGCCCTTGCCGGGCGGGCTCCTCGACGCCGATTTCGCCAGAGGTCTCGCCCGATACGCCGGCGTGCTCGCGCAACGCTACCCCTGGCTCGAGTACTACACGCCGGTGAACGAGCCGAACACGACGGCGCGTTTTAGCGGGCTCTACGGCGTTTGGCACCCGCATGGAAGAGACGACCGCACTTATCTGCAGGTACTGATCAACCAGTGCAAGGCCACCGTGTACGCAATGCGTGAAGTGCGGAAAGTCAATCCGGAGGCAAAACTCGTCCAGACTGACGACCTGGGTAAGACAGAAGGCAGCCCTGCGATGCGCAAGCTGGTCGAGTTCTACAATGAACGGCGCTGGCTTACATGGGACCTGCTCTGCGGAACAGTCGTGCCGGGCCACTCTTTGTGGAAGTACTTCATCGACGCAGGCATTCCATCCGATGAAGTTCTATGGTTTGCCGACAATCCCTGTCCTCCCGACATCATCGGACTTAATTACTACATCACGAGCGCGCGGTGGCTGGACGATCGGCTGGACAAGTATCCGTGCGCCTATCATTGCGAGTGGCACGGTTATCGTCTGGCTGATATAGAAGCAGCGCGTGCGCTAGCGGTTCCGCCGTCTGGCATCAAGACACTCATCGACGAAGCATGGCAGCGCTATCACCGTACCATTGCGGTCACTGAGGCTCACACGGACTCGACACGCCAGGATCAGATGCGTTGGCTCCATGAGATATGGACGGACGCCAACGATGCACGCGAGCAAGGCGTGGACGTGCGCGCCGTGACGGTCTGGGCATTGCTCGGATCGTACGACTGGAATTGCCTCGTCACGGACGAGCGCGGGTACTACGAGGTGGGCGCGTTCGACGTTCGTGCTGCCGAGCCGCGAGAGACGGCAATCGGTCGTCTGATGCGCGATCTCGCCGCCGGCCGTCCCGCGATGCATCCGGCGCTGCATGGCACGGGTTGGTGGCGTCGGCCGGGGCGCTTTTTCTGCGAGCCGGTGCAGCACGATGCACACGGCACCGCTTCGCGACCTCGCCCGGTGCAGATTGCGACCCGTGCAGCCGCGCCCATCGTCATCATTGGCAACGGCGCACTCAGCCGTGCCTTCGCGCAAATCTGCGAGCAGCGCGATCTGAAGCACAGGGCAGTGCGGCTCGACGACATCGCCCTGACGGACGGCGAAGCTGTTCAGCAACTGATTCGACGGGAATCCGCCTGGGCCGTTGTGAATGCAACCGACGCCATCGACGTCGACGAAGCCGAGCGCTGCGCCGAACACCATCTCTGGGGCACCATGATCGGAACGACGAGACTTGCGCGAGCCTGTGCCGCGCGACAAGCCCAGTATCTAACGTTCTCGTCCCACTTCGTCTTCGACGGTCTACGCGCGCAACCGTATTGCGAGACCGACGGCGCGGCTCCGCTTAACCGCTACGGCAGCAGCATGGCTGAAACCGAGCGGCGAGTGCTCTGTGTGTGTCCGCAGGCGCTCGTGGTTCGCACGGGCGCTTTGTTCGGGCCGTGGGACAACGACAACCTGCTGTTCCGGGCGCTTGATGCGTTGTCTCGCGATTTGCCGTTTATCGCCGAGGCGGATGTGACCGTATCGCTGACGTATGTGCCGGATCTGGTACATGCCTGTCTGGATTTTCTTATCGACGCGGAAACCGGAATTCTCCATCTCAGCAACCTCGGGGCCGTCACACGGGCGAGCGTGGCACTGCAGGCCGCGGCCATTGCGCACATGAACGCGGCGCTCGTGCAAGCGCGCCCGGTGAAAGATATGAATCATGGCGCTGCGAGGCCGGCCTACAGCGTACTGAGGAGTCACCGCGGAGCGATTCTGCCCACACTGGACAGTGCTCTGCTCCGCTACGTTGAGCATTGGCGAAACCGATAGAGCGTCGGCGTGGGGTCTCGGTCCAGCGGCCACTGACGCATGCAGTGAGGTATCGACGGCGGAGTCGTTGGGGTAAAAGGGAAATACTATGGAAAAGGGCCGATGGATTCCCGACAGTGTCGCGGTATTCGTGGACGCATTGTTATGGCGTGCTCGTTCAGATCGAGCGAGGATGCATCGTCAAGCGCAGGCGCCTCACGCCGCGCTTGCCGAAAGCATCGCCGGCGTCGGTGATCGCTGTCGACTCCCGCCCGTTTTTCGACGTCCGGCAAGGACGATCGAGACGATCGCGGCGACGAACCTTCTAAACGTATGACGTCGACGAGATCCGCTCGCACTGTAGTGACTACACCGCCAACCTGTAATTCCTGCAATGCAGACTCGCGCATGGCAACGCGACCGGCGAACCACCGGCACAAGCCCGCCACTCTGCGCTTGCGTGATGTCTGACGCTCCTATCTGGCAACTCGAGCACCCGTTTTCGCGTAATCGACGCGGCTGGCAAGTGTGCAATCGCGGCGATCCTTGTCATGATGCGCAGACCGGAAGTGCGAGGCGCATAGAGCATCGCGGTGCCGTTCAATGTGGTCCGTGACGAAATCCTCACACAGTTTTCGCACCGTGTATGATTCCGGCGTCAACGCCGCTACAGGCGGTTCGATGCGCGTGAGAACGAGGTCGTCGCCAGCTTCGCGGCGCGCCCGGATGCTTTGCCACTCTTCACGCTTCTGCTCACGCATCGGGCCGTCGACGGCCGGCTCGCATCGGTAGGTTCAACTGCGCCGCGATGTGGTCGCTTCGAGACGAAGGCACGGGGATGCCCCGAACCATGTGGGTATCGAGCTTCAGCTGTTTCGCGGCTTGCACCCAATTGCACGACCGGCGAGGTTTTCAGCGAATGAGTGAAAAAGCTGCGCCAACGTCTAAAGTTGAGTGATTTGCAGATGCCCGCAGATGCCTCTCCCTGCGGAAATCGCGGATGCAAAAAGCCCTTATCTAAACTAAAGGGCGTTGAATCAAGAAACGTCTCGCGTGACAAGCGTCTCGCCGGATGATGAAGGAAAAGCCGTCAATGCTCGCAGAACAACGTCACCAATACATCCTGGCGCAAGTCGCGAAGACCGGCGCGCTTTCGGTCGCCGAACTGGTGCGCGAACTGAAGGTGTCGCGGGAGACCATCCGTCGCGACCTGAACGCGCTCGCCGTGCGCGGACTACTCGTCACGACGCACGGCGGCGCGCTGTCGAGCGACCGTCGCGAGCCGGACCTCGATACGCGCGAAGCGGCCAACGCCGGCGCGAAGCGTGCGATCGGCGAGCGCGCAGCCGAGTTCGTGCCGGACGGCGCGTCGCTCATCATCGATTCGGGCAGCACCACGCAGGCCGTGGCGCGGGCGCTGCTCGACCGGCATCGTCTGGTGGTCTACACGAACGACTGGCGCATCGCGCTGCTGCTCGGCAGACGCAACGACAACCGCGTGACGCTGCTGGGCGGCGAGCTGTCGGACATCGAAGACGCCACATTCGGGCTCGACACGGTCCAGCAACTCACGCAGTATCACGCGGACTTCGCGTTCATCGGCGCCGGCGGGATCTCGCCGGACGGCTATCTGACCGACTACAGCCGCATGGCGGCCGAAGTACGCGGTCGCATGATCGCCGCCGCCGACACCGTGGTGATCGTCGCCGATCATTCGAAATTCGGACGCGTCACGCCGGTGCGGATCAACGGGATCGAGGCGGCGCGCTACCTGGTGACCGAACTGGCGCCCGAGCGAGCGCTCGGCAAGGCGATTACCGCCCATGGGCCGGAAATTCTGATCGCGTGACTGCGGACTTGCTGCGGGGCTGCACGCCCCGTCTCGCGATGCCGACTCGTGCGAGCATGCGTTCGAGCGCGGGCAACGCATGATGCGATTGCGTTGCGGACCCCGCACAAGCCCATGCACTCAAGGCACGCTGCCGCGACGGGTCCCGAAACGGCATCCAGCATCGCGGTGGATGCACCGCTAGCTGCCGCAGGCCGCATCGTCTTCTCGCGTCGTCGCGTCCAAACGCGCACACCTTTGCTCACTGCAGACCTCAATCGGGCGAACTGATGCGCGCCGCTTTGAGCTCAGGGGCACAGCGATAGTCGAGCAGTTGCGTGCGAGAAGCCGTTTCGACGGCTCAACTCCCGCTGCACATGAACCGGGATGCACACATAGACATTTTCGCCATGTACGATTTCCACCGAGCGCGGCGCGCAAGCGGTCGTGCGTGCGCTGGTCAGCCGGGGGATCGGTTCGCCGCGTTGGTAGCCGCATCGCTCAGCGCGCGTCGGCGAGAAAAGAAGTGAAGCACCCGTGAGTGGACCGCGATCCTGCGCGCAGGATCGCACCATTTCCACGGGCCCGCGACTGCGGCTATCCGGCGCATATGCCGCCGTAGGCAGGTTGGCAAACAAATACATTTTGGCTGTTATTGGCGAATTGTGTAGTTTTGTGGAACTCGCCACAATCGTCATGGCGTTGTCACGCGAACCTGTGATCCTTGCCATGCCCGTTCACGCATGGCAGGCAGCGCGAGCGTCGTAGAGGGGCTGGAATTTTGGCTGGAGAATAAGCAGCTAGGTTGTCGGCAATCTGCAATCGGGCCACTGGTCGGCAATCGGCGCGCAACTGTGCGCGTGCAATGCCATGACCGCTGGCTGCGGGCAACACGCAAGCGGCACGGCGCTAACGCCGTTCAATCACAACAGGTCTCGGGTTATCCCGACCGTCTGGTTTTTGCCTTTCGGAGAAAACGACATGACAACGACGCATTCCCTACACGCTACCGCCGCTCTCGTTCGCAAACTGCTGCCGGCGCTCGTCGCCTCGGCGGCATTCGGCGGCGCGGCGATCCAGGCCCACGCGGCCGACGCCGTCGTTCTGTATACGGCGGACGGCCTCGAAAATCTCTACAAGGACGTGTTGCCGGCCTTCGAAAAGAAGGAAGGCGTGAAGGTCAATATCGTCACGGCGGGCAGCGGTGAGGTGGTGAACCGCGCAACCATCGAAAAGGATCAGCCGAAGGCCGATGTGATCGTCACGCTGCCGCCGTTCATCCAGCAAGCGGACCAGGCGGGCCTGCTGCAGGCGTACGAGAGCGCCAATTACAAGAACGTACCGGCGATCGCGAAGGCGCCCAACGGTGCGTGGGCGACCTTCGTGAACAATTATTTCTCCTTCGCGATCAACCCGGACGTCACCAAAACTCCGCCGAAGACCTTCGCGGACCTGCTGCACCCGGACTACAGCGGCAAGGTCGCGTATTCGAACCCGGCTACGGCGGGTGACGGCATGGCGGTGATCATTCTGACCTCGTCGCTGATGGGCGAGGACAAGGCGTTCGACTATCTGAAGAAGCTCGAACAAAGCGCGAAGTTCCACACCAAGGGCACGGGCTACCTGGACGTGCTGCTCTCGCGCAACGAAATCGCCGTCGCCAACGGCGACCTGCAAATGGATCTCGACGACGCCGCCAACGGCGGCCTGTCGCTCAAGCCGGTGTTCCTCGCGGCCGAGCCCGGCGGCCAGCCGAGCACGTTCCAGTTGCCGTACGCGATCGGTCTGATCAAGAACGGGCCGAATCAGGCTGAAGGCAAGAAGCTGATCGATTACCTGATGTCGACGCAAGTGCAGGCCAAGGTGCCGGACATCTTCGGCATTCCGGGCCGCACCGACGTGCCGCTCGCCGGCAAGAACGGCGAGACGGTCAAGCAGGCCATCGCCGGCGTGAAGCTGATTCCGGTGGACTGGAACCACGTCATGGCGAAGAAGGCCGAGTGGACCGCACGCTGGAAGAGCGAGGTGATCGGCTCCTCGGGCAAGCAGATCGAAGTGGTCAAACCGAAGTAGAGCGCCGCTCGCGGTGAAATCGACGTAACGGAGTCGGGCGGCGCCTTGCGGAATGGACCGGCGCCGGTCAGCATCAATCCTGTTGGAGGACCATCCGGTGAATATGGCCAGTCTTGCTCCCCCCGACGCGCTCGACGCCCCACCGGACGCGCTCGATGCCGCGCGTTCGAACGCGCCGGGCGGCGTGCAGATCGACCATCTGACGGTGCGCTTCGGCACGCGCACGGTGCTCGACGATCTGTCGCTGACCATCCAGCGCGGCGAGTTGCTTACCGTGCTTGGCCGCAGCGGTTGTGGCAAGACGACCCTGCTGCGCTTCATCGCCGGGTTCATCGAGGCCGATGGTCTCGCCGGCACCCTGAGCGTGGCCGGCCACGATCTCACGCACGTGCCGCCGCACAGGCGCAATCTCGGTCTGCTGTTTCAGAGCTATGCGCTGTTTCCGCATCTGTCGGTGTTCGAGAACGTCGCGTTCGGTTTACGCGCGCGCCGCACGCCGGCGCGCGACATCGCGCGACGTGTCGCCGATGTGCTGAAGCTGGTGCAGCTGGGCGACGCCGGCCACGTGATGCCGGCACAACTGTCGGGCGGCATGCAGCAGCGGGTGGCGCTCGCCCGCGCGTTGGTGATCGAGCCGGACGTATTGCTGCTCGACGAACCGCTGTCCGCACTCGATGCCAATCTGCGCGCGTCGGTGCGTTCCGAGCTGAAGGCGCTGCACGAGCGTTTGCCGAATCTGACGATCCTGTGCGTGACGCACGATCAGGACGACGCACTGGTGCTGTCCGACCGCACGCTGCTGATGCGCGACGGACGCATCGCGCAACTGGGCACGCCGCAACAGCTGTACGACACGCCGGTCGACAGCTTCGTCGCGCGCTATCTGGGCGCGGCCAATCTGTTGCCGCCGCAGGTCGCGTTCGCGATGGACGACGTGCGCTACAACGAGCGCGAGCGGGTCGCCTGTTTGCGTCCGGAGGCGCTGTGCATCGTGCCGCTCGGCGAGGGGCAGATGCATGGCGTGATCACGTCGGTCGAGTGGTACGGCGCGGTGCTGTCGGTGCAGCTCATGCTCGACGCGCTGCCTGGCGAACCGGTGCTCGTCACCCTGCAGCGCGGCCAAGGCATGGCGCCGGTGAAGGGCGCGCGCGTGTCCCTGCGTTATGAGGCAGACGATGTCGTCCTTATCCAGCCCTGATACGCCGGCGTCGTTGAGCGCGGCCGACGCCTGCGCCGATGCGCGTCGCCGCGCCAGCGCCGCGTCGCATACCGCCGCGGTGAAGCGTCGCGCGCGCGCGGCGCAATGGCATCTGCTTTTTATCGCCGTGGTGGTGCTCGGGCCGCTGGTGATCTACCCGCTCGTGCGTCTGGTGATGCTGAGCCTGACCGGCGCACACGGCCTGAGCCTGCAAGCGTATTCGACCTTCTTCGGCAATCCGGAGACGCGCGGCGTGATCGGCACCACGCTGTGGATTCTGTTCGCCAGCGCTGGCCTCGCATCGCTGCTCGGCGTGGCGCTGGCCTCGATCCTGTTCTTCAAGCCGTTTCCCGGCGCGCGGTTGATCACGCGCTTTCTCGAGCTGTTCGTCGCGTTCCCCTCGTTTCTGGTCGCGTTCACGCTGATCTTCCTGTACGGCTCTCAAGGCTCCGTGAGCATCGGCCTGCAGCGACTGTTGAACCTGCCGGCGCCGCCGCTCGACTTTCTGTTCGGCGTCGGCGGCGTGATTCTCGCAGAGGTCGTGTTCTACGCGCCATTCGTCGTGCGTCCGACGCTCGCCTCCTTCGCGCTGCTCGACCGGCGTCTGATCGAAGCCGCGCGCAGCCTCGGCGCGAGCGGTCTGATGGTGGCGTTCAAGGTGATCCTGCCGCTCGCCTGGCCGGGCATCGCGGCCGGCACCATTCTGTGTTTCCTGCTGACGCTCAACGAGTTCGGCATCCTGCTCGTGCTCGGCAGCGCCCATCTCATTACGCTGCCGGTCGCGATCTACAGTTCCGCCACCGTCGACCTCGATCTGCCGGCCGCCGCCGCCGGCGCGGTCGTGATGCTGGCGATGTCTTTGTCGCTGTACGCGTTGTACCGCCAGGTCAACCGTCGCAAGGTGAAAGGAGCGGGCCATGGCCGTTGAACTCGAGCCGACCGTGTTGCCGGTCATGCCCAGGAAAGCGCGGCCGGTGCGCCGGAGTCTGCTGGTGCGTGTGCTGGGGGGACTGTTTCTCGGCTTGGCCGGGTTGCTGTGCTTCTGGCTGTTCGTCGTGCCGGTGCTGGTCGTCGCGTTGTCGAGCGTGGCCTCTCACTGGTCCGGCACGATCCTCCCCGACGGTTTGAGCATGCGCTGGTTCGAACGTCTCAGTTCGAGCGACTTCGATGCGCTGACCACCAGTCTCGAAATCGGCATGGGGGTCGCGGCGCTGGGCACCATCCTCGGGCTGTGGCTTGCGCTCGCGCTCGAAGGGCGCGACCGGCGCGGCCTGGGCGCGTTCGTCGACACCATCGCGATGATGCCCAACGGCGTGCCGAGCGTGGTGCTGGGGCTCGCGGTGCTGATCGCGTATCACAAGCGGCCGGTGGATCTGTCGAGCTCGGCGGCGATCGTCGTGTTCGTGCAGCTCGCACTAGTGCTGCCGTTCTGCTACCGGTGCGCGGCCGCGGCGTTGCGCCCCGAGCTGACGGTTTTGCGCGACGCGGCGGCCAGCCTCGGTGCGCCGCCGTCGATGGTGTTGCGCCGCGTGGTGCTGCCCCAACTGGTGCCGGCGATCCGCGCGAGTCTCGCGCTCGGCTTCGCGCTGTCGCTGGGCGAACTGGGCGCCACGCTCACCGTCTATCCGCCGGGCTTCGCGACGGTGCCGATCGTCGTCGTCGGGCAGGTGGAGCGCGGCTATTACCTGCCGGCCTCCGCGTTGTCGCTGATCCTGTTGCTGGTTTCGCTGGCCGCGCTGCTCGTGATCGCCGCGCGCGTCCCGCGTCGTCGGCTCGACTGACGCGTCGTTGCGCAGCGCGTCGGGGTGCAATGTCGTCGTGCAAACCCATGTGAATGTGGCAAAATATGCCAAAATGACCGAATATATGTTGGCTCCTTCTGTCGATCCAATCGATCTCGTGCGCAGGCATTCGCTGACGACGCTGGTACGCGACCAGATCGAGCGGCACATCGTCGAAGGGGCGCTCGCGCCCGGCGACAAGCTCAACGAGGCCGACTGGGCCGCGCGCCTGCGTGTGTCGCGCGGGCCGGTGCGCGAGGCGTTTCGCGCGCTGGAGCAGGCCGGCCTCGTGCGTACGGAGAAGAATCGGGGCGTGTTCGTGCGGACGGTGTCGCTGGCTGAGGCGGACGAGATTTATGCGGTGCGCGCGGTGCTCGAAGAAGCGGCGTGCCGGATGCTGGCGGCGAGCATCGACGCAACGAAGCTCGCGGTGTTGCGCGACTGGCTCGACGCGATGCGCGCCGCAGCCGATGCGCAGGACCACGACGGTTACGCGCGAGCCAACGTGGCGTTTCACGACGCGCTGGTGGCGGCCTCGGGCAACCGGAAGCTTTATGAAACGTATCGGCGGCTGGTGAGTGAGTTGAGCCTGTTCCGGCGTGCCGCGCTGCGAGTGCATGCCCATGCGATGGCGCGCTCGCTGGCCGAGCATCGCGCGATTCTGACGGCGCTCGCATCGCGCGACGCCGAGCATGCCGCGGCGCTGATACGCGGGCACGTGAACGGCGGCCTGCAGCGCGCGCGCGCGGCGTGCGAGACGGCGCGGCCGCAGGCCGGCCCGTCCGGATCGCCGGCCGCGCCCGTTTCGGGCGATTGAGCGCAAGCGTTGGCTGTTGCGACCGCTCGACCGGAAGACTCAATTAACGACAGCACGCGTGCCACGCACGCATGGAAGGCACCGATGGCAAACTCAGGCGAGCGCACGATCGAAGTCAACGGCCGCAGCTACCGGCTCCCTTCGCAACCTACCGTCGTGGTGTGCGTCGACGGCTGCGAGTTCGATTATCTCGAGGCGGCGGTCGCGGCCGGCGTCGCGCCGTTCATCGGCAAGATGCTCGAAAGCGGTTCGGCCTTCAAGGGCGACTGCGTGATCCCGTCGTTCACCAATCCGAATAATCTGTCCATCGTGTGCGGCGTGCCGCCGTCGGTGCACGGCATCTGCGGCAATTACTTCTGGGACCCGGACGCGAACCACGGCGAGGGCGCCGCGGTCATGATGAACGATCCCGCCTATCTGCGCGCCGGCACATTGCTCGCCGCCGCTGCCGAGGCAGGCGCCGCGGTCGCCGTGATCACCGCGAAGGACAAGCTGCGCAGCCTGCTCGGCTGGCAACTGAAGGGGATCTGCTTCTCGGCGGAGAAAGCCGACAAAGCGACCATCGCGGACAACGGTATCGACGACGTGCTCCAGTTGGTCGGCTTGCCGTTGCCCGATGTCTACAGCGCGGGGCTGTCCGAATTCGTGTTCGCCGCCGGCGTGCGGCTCGCGCAGACGCGCAAGCTCGACCTGATGTATCTGTCGACCACCGATTACGTCCAGCACAAATGGGCGCCCGGCACCGAAGGCGCGAACGCGTTCTACGCGATGATGGACCGCTATCTCGCGAAGCTCGACGCGCTCGGCTGGGTGATCGGCCTGACTGCCGACCACGGGATGAACGCCAAGCACGATCCGGCCACCGGCGAGCCGAACGTGATCTACCTGCAGGACATGCTGGACGACTGGCTTGGCGAGAAGACCGCGCGCGTTATCCTGCCGATCACCGATCCGTACGTGGTGCATCACGGCGCGCTCGGGTCGTTCGCGACGGTTTATCTGCCGCGCGGAGTCGATGCCGCGCTGGCGATCGAGCGCATCGGCCGGCTGCCGGGCATCGAGGTGGTGCTCGACAATCGCACGGCGTGCCAACGCTTCGAGCTACCGGAGGACCGCGTCGGCGATGTCGTCGTAGTCAGCACGAAACATGTCGTTTTGGGCACGCGTCGCGATGAGCATGATCTGTCCGGGTTGACCGTGCCGCTGCGTTCCCACGGCGGTATTTCCGAGCAGGAAGTACCGCTGCTGTTCAACCGGCGTGTCGAGGCTTCGCTGGGCGGCACTCACGGCACTAATGGCAATAGACTGCGCAACTTCGATATCTTCGATCTTGCGCTCAATCGCGTGTGCGCATCATGAACACCACGCTGCGTGACCATCCGGCTTTCCGCGCCGAAGCGCTGCGGCTCGAAGGCAAACGCGCGACCCGCGCGCGTACCCTCGACGTACTCGATCCCTACACCGGCACGCGTGTCGGCACAGTTCCGCTCGCGAGCGTCGACGACGTGCGCGCCGCGTTCGACTACGCGGCCGCGTATCGGCCAACGTTCACGCGTTACGAGCGTTCGCAGATCCTGGAGCGCGCGGCCGCGCTGCTGCGTGAGCGCAGCGAAGAGGCGTCGGATCTGATCTCGCTCGAATCGGGCTTGTCGAAGCAGGACTCGCGCTACGAGATTGGTCGGGTTGCGGATGTGTTGAAGTTCGCGTCGATCGAAGCGTTGCGCGACGACGGGCAGAGCTTCTCCTGCGATCTGACGCCGCACGGCAAGAAGCGGCGCGTCTTTTCGCAGCGCGAGCCGCTGGAGGGTGTGATCGTCGCGATCACGCCGTTCAATCACCCGATGAACCAGGTCGCGCACAAGATTGCGCCGGCAATCGCGACGAACAATCGCGTGCTGCTCAAGCCGTCGGAGAAGGTGCCGTTGTCCGCGCTTTATCTCGCCGATGTGCTCTATGAAGCCGGCTTGCCCGCGCCCATGCTGCAGGTGCTCACCGGCGATCCGCGTGAAATCGCCGACGAGCTGATCACGCATGCGCTGGCAGAACTCGTCACGTTTACGGGGGGTGTGGCGATCGGCAAATACATCGCCGCTAAGGCCGCTTACCGGCGCGTCGTGCTGGAACTCGGCGGCAACGATCCGCTGATCGTACTCGATGACGCGGATCTCGAACGTGCGGCGACGCTGGCCGCGCAGGGCTCCTATAAGAACTCAGGGCAGCGCTGCACGGCGGTCAAGCGAATTCTGGTGCAACAGCGTGTGGCGGCGGATTTCACCGAACTGCTCGTGGAGAAAACGCGGGCCTGGTCATTCGGCGATCCATTCGATGCGTCGAATCAGATGGGCACGGTGATCGACGTCGCCGCGGCGCAGCTTTTCGAGGCGCGCGTCAACGAAGCGATTGCGGGTGGCGCGCGGCTGCGGATCGGCAACCGGCGCAATGGCGCGCTGTACGCGCCGACGGTGCTGGACGGCGTTGATCCGTCGATGACGCTGGTGCGCGAGGAAACCTTCGGACCGGTCTCGCCGATCATCACGTTCGATACGCTCGACGACGCCATTCGCATCAGCAATGGGACGGCGTTCGGGTTGTCGTCGGGCGTGTGTACGAACCGGCAGGACGCGATCACGCGCTTCATCAACGAATTGCGCGTGGGGACGGTCAACGTATGGGAAGTGCCCGGCTACCGGATCGAGCTAACGCCGTTTGGCGGCATCAAGGACTCCGGGCTCGGCTATAAGGAAGGCGTGCAGGAAGCGATGAAGAGCTTCACTAATCTGAAGACGTTTTCATTACCGTGGGAGTAGCGCAGTGGCATTGAGTGTGAGCGACATCCGTGCGCTATTCGAGCAATACGGCAATCTGGCCTATAGCGGAGAGCCGGTGACGCAACTGGAACATGCTTTGCAAAGCGGTACGCTGGCCCAGGAGGCGCGCGTCGGCGACGAGCTGGTGGCAGCGGCATTTTTGCACGACCTTGGGCATCTGTTGAACCGGCAAGGCGACACGCCGACCGAGCGGGGCATCGACGATCTGCATCAGTATTTCGCGCTACCGTTCTTGCGGCCGGTGTTGCCGCATGCGGTGCTGGAGCCGATCCGATTGCACGTCGACGCCAAACGCTGCCTGTGCGCAATCGACGACAAGTATTTCCGACAGCTTTCCGCGGATTCGGTAAGGAGCCTGGAATTGCAGGGCGGCATCTTCAGTAGCGAAGATGCCGAGGCGTTTTTGGCCAAGCCCTATGCGGAAGATGCGTTGAATCTACGTAAGTGGGACGACCGCGCGAAAGAACAGAATCGTGCGACACCGGATCTGGATCACTTTATGGGTGTGGTGGAGCGGGTGATGCGCAAACACGCGGTTGTGTGAACTATGTTTCCGCTTTTCTACGGGTTTCAGCTTTTTGCCAGAATTGGAATAATCAATTGTTCGTGTCGTGGTTATCGTGCCCGCTCGGCGCGCAGTCGAGCACGTCAAAATAGCGCTTGCCAGTCGCCTTTGGGCTCGCTAGAATCTCGCTCTTTCGTGCGCCGGACCTCCGGGCATGAAGAGGCGGGAAAGCCAGCAGTGGCAAGGCTTCCAGCGCGTCGGGCAGGTCAGGAAATGTGAAAAAACCTGTTGACGGCGTAGCGGAAATTCTCCATAATTCCGCTTCTCTGCTGCAGATGCAGCGACGCAGAACGGAACGCAGTGCCGGGTAGTTGAAGCAGGCGCTGCGCCACGTGAAGCGGACCGATCTTTAAAAACTAACAGCCGATAAGTGTGGGCGCTTGATGCGCGATGCGGTGGGCGGGTTCCGAGGAATCTGCCTGCAGGCAAAAGTATCAAGTCTCACACAGTAATGAAAGAAAGGTCT
>NZ_JBFOAH010000013.1:0-201504 GCF_040812055.1 Paraburkholderia suaedae
TGGCGCTCAACGACTTGACGCCGGGCGAGTTTGCCCGGCAGCACAGCCTTCGGCCTACGGCCGAAGGCTCATGAAAGGCCTGACACTAACATTGCAATGTGTCCAGGAAACCCAAGCGGTTCAGCTGTCCACGTATCGCGCGCTATCGCCTGTGTAGTGGGGTGGGAGCATCAGACCGGCTTTTTTGAAGCGACGCCGATGAACACCGCATTCCTCGGTCTGGGCATATTGGCGCTGCCGTGTCTCTCGATTGGCGTGGTCATGCTTGCTCACGACCGGATGGCCGAGCGCATGGAGCGGCTCGCAAACGTCGACGGACTGACCGGTGCGCTAGTGCGCCGTGCTTTTCTTGTCGAGGCAGAGTCCTTGTTGCATAAGGCCATGAATGCGGAGCTGCGGCTGTCCATTGCAATTCTGGACCTCGACAAGTTCAAGACGATCAATGATGTACACGGGCATGCGGGCGGCGACCAGGCGCTTGCGCATTTCGCCTCGGCAATATCGAGCGGCTTAGGGACCTGCAGATCTGTTCGGTCGCCTTGGCGGCGAGGAATTCGCTGTGCTGTTCCTGTCCAGCGGGCAGGCCGACACCGTTCGTTTGATGGACGAGCTTCGCGCCAGTGTCGCCGCATCGCGTCTGACTACGCCATCCGGCGAAGTCGCGTACACCTTCAGCGCCGGCGTCGATGAGTATCACGAAGGGGATGCGTTGGCGACCATGATGGGCAGAGCAGACGCCGCGTTATACGCGGCCAAAGCGATGGGCCGCAACTGCGTTGTCGGTACGCTGTTGTCCGGCATCCGACCGGTCGACGATGCGCTGAGCGAGAACACGGGTGAGGAAACAACGCAGGTGCGTGAAGATCGCTGAGCTTTGATTCTGTTTCCGGCGCGCTTTGCTGTCGAATGCTTGAGCCACTGGTCGGCATAGGTCATGATCGTGGCCGTCTTGGGAGCCCCCGCTCATTGTCCAGTAGCCCAATGGGACTCGCGCAGTGCTTCGGCGTGACCGTCTGACGCCAACACCGTCCCAGGAACCACGAAGGCGAGGAGTGCGGCCATACGTTTGGTTCAGCCATTGCTCAACTTCGGTTCCCGCCACGATGTCCCCGACTTCTCGCAGCAACGGTAGACACCGGTCAATCAGTTCCTCTCGCGAGCCCTCCTTGTCGCAAGCTCGAAGCCGCCGTTCTCACGGCGTGCGCTACCAGTAGCAGGGAAGTCCACGGAGTCAAACTCTGGCAGGAAATGCTGTTTTATTGGCCGTGTTGCAGGTACGGATCAGTTTGAAAACGACTTGAGACAAGCCAATACTATGGGTGCGGGCTTTCCCTTCGAGGGATTTGACGATTCACAACAGGCGTCGGTAGTACGGTAGAAGAGACGACTGGCAATCCGAATGTTTCGAGAAGCAAAAGCTCAATTCTCAACGTTGCTTGCGCAGCCATCCGGACGATGGACGGCGCAACGAAGCACCTATTGGAGCAACCAAAATGACGACGATCGCAGGAATCAAGATTCCCGACAGCGCGATGGCACGTGCGGCCACTGAACTCGTTCGCGACACAGAGTCGGACCTGCTTTTCCATCACTCCACCCGCGTGTTTCTGTTCGGTGCCCTCGCCGGGCAACGCAAACAGTTGGAGTACGACCCGGAGCTTCTGTACATCGGCGCGATGTTCCATGATATGGGACTTACCGAGCAATTCCGCACGTCGCAGAATCGTTTCGAAGTGGATAGCGCGAACGCGGCACGCAGCTTCCTTCAGCAGCACGGCATTCATGAAGGGGACATCGATCTCGTGTGGGATGCTGTCGCCCTGCACACTACACCGGGCATTCCGCCGTTCAAGAAACCCGTGGTACAACTCGTTACTGCGGGGGTCGAAATGGACGTGCTCGGCCTGGCATACGACGAGTTCACGGAGGAACAGCGTAAGCTGGTGGTGGCTGCCCACCCTCGCGGGGAGAACTTCAAGGAGCAAATAATCAATGCGTTCGATGAGGGAATGAAGCACCGGCCCGATTCGACGTTTGGCACAGTCAACGACGACGTGCTTGCGCTGAAAGACCCGAGTTTTCGTCGCATGAACTTCTGCAGCATTATTCTGGGAAATGCGTGGAACGACTCGCACTACGCATGTGCTTGCAACGACCCGGGACATCATCACAGCTGAAAGGAACCGTGCCTTTTGAGGCACCTTCCATTGCAACGCCTACCGGGCGTCAGCAAAAGTTATCCTCCCACATCGGATAACCGCGCCAGTGCCGGTGCCAATCCAAACAGAATGTCGTTATTCTGCCAGCGGACGTCGTATTGGCGACATGCCGGCAAGGCGGCGGACCGCTACATTCGGAGGTAGAAAGCCCCCAACGTCGGTAAACCGTGCCGCGCAGGACGAACGAGACTCAGCACGAATGAAACAGGCACCGGAACCGGCTGTTTGCCGGCCAACGGGCGCGTCCTTTTTAACGGACGCGCTACCGCTCGCCGATCGCGGTCAAAGTGCCGCTCCCCATAGCGCCGCGGTCGAAACGGGCGTGCCGGCGGGCAGCGTCGGGCCAGCTGCTTCCGTTATGAAGCCTGCGCCGGCCGCCGGAAGCTTGCGCTCCACCGCGGTCCTGCTCCTGGGCTACGCGATTCTCATCACCGGTAACGGCCTGCTGGGCACGCTCATCTCGCTGCGCCTGATTCAGCAGCAGTCGTCGGCGATTGTAGTGGGTGTCGTGCAGTCGGCGTATTACATCGGCTTCCTGCTTGGCGCCGTGTATGGCGGCGCGCTGATTGGGCGCGTCGGTCATCACCGCGCGTTCGTCGCATTGGCCGCGTCCTCGGCATGCTGCGCCCTCGGCTACGCGGTTTGGGGCGCGGCCGCGATGTGGGTCGTACTGCGCCTCGTCACGGGCTTTTGTCTCGTCGGCATCTTCACTGTGGTCGAAAGCTGGCTGCATCAGGTCGCGAGCAACGCGCAACGGGGCCGCGTGTTCTCGGCCTACCTGATCACCAATTATCTCGGCGTCGGCACCGGGCAGTTCCTGATCGGGCTCGCGGACCCGGGCGGCTTCGAGCTCTTTAGCGCAGTCGCAGCTTTGTTCACGGCGTCATTGATTCCCGTCGCGCTCGCAGGCACCGCGCCCGCCAGCGCGCCCGATGCGTGTAGCGCAGCGTTCGGCTCGCGTCTCGCGCGCGGCCTGTCGGGGCTACAGACCATCTATCGTTGGGCGCCGCTCGGCGTGGTCGCGTGTCTGTCGGCAGGCGCGCTCAATAGCGCGTTCTATACGATGCAACCGGTGTTCATGCGGCGCGTCGGCTATCCGGTGCCCGATGTGTCGCACTTCATGGGCTTCGCGCTGCTTGCCGCGCTCTTGCCGCAATGGCCTGTCGCGCGGTTGGCCGACCGGTTCGACCGGCGCAAGGTGTTGCTGTGTCTCGCTGTCATCGCCGGGTCCCTGAGCGTGCTGTTGTTCCTGCTGCGCGATGACGGGCTGATCCGTGCCTTCGGCTATCTCTACGTGGCGGTGGCCTTTTCCATGTACGGCGTGGTCACGTCGTACGTCAACGACTGCATTCCTTCGGACCAGCGCATCGCCGTCAGCGCCGGCCTGCTGCTGATCTTTTCGGTAGGCGCAAGCGCCGGCCCGACGCTCGCCTCCGCGACGATGGCAGTGGCGGGCCCCGCCGGTCTTTATCTGTTCACGGCGCTCGTCACAGGCACGCTCGCCACGCTGACGATCCGCAGCCTTGTGCGTCAGCAAGCGGGCTAACGCAAGCCGCGCCTGCGGCCAGGCGAAAGGGCGCCGCGACTCGTCGCACGGCAGGTCCTCGTCAGGCCCCCTTTTTCCAATTCTCCGAAACGCTGCAAAGTTGCGAGCTGTCGCTTCCAGGACGGGGATTACCCTTAATCGCCACTTGGTCAAATCCCCAGCCTGCAAGGGAAACCGGCCGACAGAAAACCGACATGTCGCATTCGTGACAAACGACGTCGAAAGCAGATGAAGGGTTTCAAATTTTGTCCGGATATCTTTTGCGCATGGCGAAGCACACCGACACGCAGCGCGAAACGGAGAGAACGTGGAAACCCTTGCTTTCATGCTCGACAACATGGCGTCGATCATCAGGCTCACCGTCGATCACATCGAGATCGTCGGCGTCGGTGTCGGCCTGGCTATCGTCACTGGCGTGCCGCTCGGCATTGCGATCACGGCCAATGCACGCGTCGCGAGAATCGTGTTGTACCTTGCGGCGATCCTGATGACCATTCCGTCCGTCGCACTATTCGGCCTGATGATTCCAATTCTGTCGATGATCGGCCAGGGTATCGGCTTTCTGCCGACAGTCATCGCGCTCTTTCTCTATTCGCAACTGCCGATCGTGCGCAATACGTACACGGCGATTACGAACATCGATCCTGCATTGCGCGAAGCCGCGCGCGGCATCGGCATGACGACGCGCCAACGCTTGTGGAAGGTGGAGATTCCCATCGCGCTGCCCATCATCATGGCGGGGGTCCGCATGGCCGTGGTGATCAATGTCGGCATTGCCGCCATCGCCGCTTATATCGGCGCCGGTGGGCTCGGCAAGCTGATCAGCCGCGGCATATCCCAATCTGACCCGCGTCAGCTGATTGCCGGCGCGATTCTCGTGAGCCTTCTTGCCATCGCCGCCGATTTCGGCCTCGGCTGGGTGCAACGTCTGCTGACGCCCAAGGGCCTTCGCAGCCCGTCGCGTACCGGCCGGCTTGCGTTGCGTCTCGGCGCGTGGGCGTCGTTCCGTAAATCTCCTCATCACGCGCAATAACCATGATCAAGCTCTCCAGCATCTCGAAGCGCTACGAAGGCGCGAGCGCCCCGGTGGTCGACGGCATCGACATGGAAGTCGGCGCGGGCGAAATCTGCGTGTTGCTCGGCCCCTCAGGCTGCGGTAAAACGACCACGCTGAAAATGATCAACCGTCTGATTCAGCCGAGCTCGGGCAAGATTTTCATTGACGGCCGTGATACGGATGAATTCGAAGTCGTCGAATTGCGGCGCCAGATCGGCTACGTGATTCAGCAAATCGGGCTTTTTCCCAACATGACGGTCGAGGAAAACATCAGCGTGGTGCCGCGCCTGCTGGGCTGGGACAAGGCGAAGGCTAGGCGCCGCGCGGCCGAACTGCTGGAGATCGTGGCGCTGGATCCGGCGATCTATTTGTCCCGCTATCCAAAGGACCTTTCCGGCGGCCAGCAGCAACGAGTCGGCGTGGCCCGCGCACTGGCGACCGACCCGCCCGTCATGCTGATGGACGAACCGTTCGGCGCAATCGATCCGATCAACCGCGAGCTGATCCAGGACGAGTTTCTGCGCATCCAGCAGCAGGTGAAAAAGACGATCATGTTCGTGAGCCACGACATTGACGAAGCCGTGAAGATGGCCGACCGCATTGCCATTTTTCGCGGCGGCAGGCTGGAACAGTTCGATACGCCCGACACGATTCTCGCGAGACCCGCGAGCCCGTTCATTGCCGGCTTCGTCGGTGCGGACCGCGCCTTGAAGCGGCTGCGCCTCGTGCGGGCCAAGGACGCTTTGTCCGCCTGCGAGTGTGCCGCCCGTGTGGGCGACAGCAGCGACCGTGCGCGGGCATTGCTCGAACGGCACGGCGTCGAACAGATCGTTCTGCTCGATGCCGCCGGCAAGCCGCAAGGCTGTCTCGGCGCTGCCGAGCTCGGTGCGATCGAGGGCTCGCTCATGGCTGCGCATGCAAAACCGGTGCAAGGCGTGGCGCGTCATAACGACGATTTGCGCAGCGTGATTTCCTCGATGTTCGCGCTCGGGCAATCCTGGTTGCCCACCGTCGACGACGAGGGCCGTTTCGTCGGTTACGTGAATCAGGCGCATATCGTCGACATGCTGCGCCTGCCCCCGGAGACGTGCGCATGAGAACACTGCTTTCACGCTGCGCTGTCGGGTTCGCCTGCATTGCGCCGATGCAGGCGCGCGCGGACAACTGGCTTGCATCGATTGCGCAATATCGCAGCGATATTATTTACCAGTCCATCCAGCAGATGACGATGGTCGCCATTGCAGGCGGGCTCGCAATTGTCGTCGCCGTGCCGCTCGGCGTCTATCTGAGCCGTGAGTCGGTCAAACAGGCGCGGGTCGGTCACGCGGTCTTGCAGACCCTGAACATGGGTCAGGCCGTGCCGAAACTCGCACTTCTCGCGCTCGCCATGAGCGTGCTCGGCATAGGACACTGGCCGTCAATCTTCGCGCTATGGGTGGCGACCTTGCTCCCGATCGTGCTGAACACGCTGGAAGGCTTGCGCGCCGTGCCGCGCGCGCTCATCGAAGCCGCCACTGGCATGGGCATGACACCCAGGCAGGTTTTATTGCGCGTCGAATTGCCCAATGCGCTTTATGTGATCTTCGCGGGCATTCGCACCGCACTCGCAATTACCGTCGGCACGGCGCCGCTCGCGTTCCTTGTCGGCGGCGGCGGACTTGGCGAACTGATTTTTACCGGCATCGATATGAACGATTTTTCGATGCTGCTGGCGGGCGCGATTCCCACCGCGGTGCTCGCGGTTCTCACCGACGTGCTCGTCGGCCAGATGCAGGCGCATCTGGTGTCGCGCGGCGTCACACCCCAACGCTAGTTCAATCACACGCATACGCGTTTCTTCGAGGACATCATGAACACTACGTTTTTCAAGCGGGCCTGCGCGTTCGTCGCTGTTTCTTTTGCGTCCTGCTGGGCCATCAGTTGCGCGGCGGCCAATGTCGTGGTCGGCGGCAAGAATTTTACGGAACAGCAACTGCTCGCCGAAATGACGACCGAGTTATTGCAGGCAAAGGGCTTCACCGTCACGAAGAAGGACGGCTTGGGCAGCGCAGTGCTGCGAGCGGCGCAGGAGAACGGACAGGTCGACGTGTATTGGGAATACACGGGCACCTCGCTCATCACGTACAACAAGATCGATGACCGCCTGTCGCCGGAAGACACTTACAAGAAGGTCAAGCAACTCGATGCAGCAAAGGGGTTGGTATGGCTCGATCCTTCCCGTGCGAATAACACCTATTCGTTCGCAATGAATCAGGACGAAGCGAAGAAACTGGGCATCGTGACGCTGAGCGATCTTGCGAAGGCCATCAAGTCCGGCAAGACGTTGAGCTTTGCGTCGAATTCTGAGTTTTATGCGCGCCCGGACGGGCTGCGTCCGCTGCAAAAGCTTTATGGCTTCGAATTTTCGCAGGACGAAGTCAAGCGGATGGACTCGGGTCTGACGTACCAGGCGCTCAAGGACCGTCAGGTCGACATCGCGCTCGTTTTCGCCACCGATGGCCGCGTGCCCGCATTCAACTTCGTCATTCTCAAGGACGACAAGGGCTTTTTTCCCTCCTATGCGCTGACGCCCGTCATCCGCAAGGCGACGCTCGATGCGAACCCGAAGCTCGGCCCGATCCTGAACTCGCTTTCGGCAAAGCTCGACGCGCCGACCATGGCACGTTTGAACGCATCCGTCGACGTGCAAAAGAAATCGTTCAGCGAAGTCTCGCATGACTTCCTGAAGCAGGCGGGTCTGCTGTAACGCTCGAGATTCGCCCCTACCTGAGAGAACAGAACATGCCTTCGTCTTCCCTCAACGCGCCGCGCGACGCCGCGCTGAAAGTCGCCGCCGCGCAGATCGACAGTTCATACGGCGATCTCGACACCAATCTCGCGAAGCACCTGGCCATGATCGACGAAGCGCGTCAGCGCGGTGTCGCCATGCTGCTGTTTCCGGAATTGTCCTTGTGCGGCCATAGCGCGGGCAAGGACGCGCCGCAGCTTGCAATGTATGCCGATGATCCGGCCATTGCGGCGCTTGCAGAAGCGAGCGTCGACATTCATACGTCGTTCGGTTTCATCGAAGAAGCGCCCGGCGGCCAGTTCTACAACAGCCAGGCAACCGTGACGCGGGGGCGGACCGTGCACGTGCATCGCAAGATTCAACTGGCGACGTACGGCAAGCTGCGCGATGGCCTGTACTACGCGCCGGGAGCGGATCTCGGCGCGTTCGGAATCGGCCGAAACTGGCGCGTCGCCACGCCGATCTGCAACGACCTGTGGAACCCGGCTCTCGTGCACGACCTGATGTGCGACGGCGTGACGCTGCTGGCCGCCCCGATCAGTTCGGCGCGCGAAGCGGTGGGCGGCAGCTTCGACAATCCGTCCGCATGGGAACTGAACCTGCGCTTCTATGCAGTGACCTACGGCGTGTCCGTGGTCATGGCGAATCGCGTCGGCACCGAAGGCATGCTGCGTTTCTGGGGTGGCTCGCGCATTCTCGATGCATTCGGCAATACGGTCGCGACGGGTTCGACTACCGACGAAGAACTGGTGGTCGGCGAACTCGACTATGCAGCGCTGCGCGAAGCGCGCTTCCTGCTGCCGACCGTGCGCGATGCACGCGTCTATGCCGCGCGCGGCATTCGTGCAGCGCATTCACCTGTCAACACTTGATGCGTCGTCCGCCATGCAAGATTTCCTCCTGACCGACGAAGACCGCGCGTTCCGCGCCGAGGCGCGGGCTTTTCTGCAACGCGAACTCGCGCCGCGCGCCGCCGATATCGAAGACCGCCGCGACTGGGACGCCGTCAAACGCGTGGTGCGAGCGCTCGGTGAAGCGGGCTATTTGCGGCTGATGTTCGCCGACCTGTATCGCGGCTCGCTGACAAAGCCCGGTCTCACGCACGCGACGATACTGTCCGAAGAAGCGTCCGCCATCAACTATGCATTTGAAACGACCATCGCAACGGCCTTGAGTTGTGCCTATCCGCTGCACCGGCACGCGACGAGGCAAGTGCGCGATGTGTATCTCGAACCCATTCTGGATGGCCGCGCGATCGGCGCGATCTGTGTGACCGAGCCCGGCACGGGGAGCGATTCCGCCGACATGCAAACGCGCGTCGAATACGACGCACGCACCGATGAATGGGTCATCAACGGCTTCAAGCGCTATATCTCGAACGCGTCGGTCGCGGACGTCTATATCGCGTACGGCATCACGCCGCGCGATGGGTTGCAGAGGCCGGGCATCACCGCCGTGGCCGTGCCCAAAGACGCGCGCGGGATCAGCTTTCCGCGCAACTATACGTTCATGGGCCGGCACGGCTGCATCGTCGGCGAAGTGAAGTTCGACGATTGCCGGGTCAGCGCCGATCACCTGCTGGGTACGGTGGGCGAGGGCTTTACGATCATGCGTGGCATGTTCAACTTCGAGCGCGCGATCCTGGGCGGCTCCGGCCTCGGCGTCGCGCGTAGTGCGTTCGAAATCGCGCGTGCCCATGCGCAAAGCCGCAGGACGTTCGGGCAGTTCCTCGGCTGCAAGCAACTGATCTGGGACAAGATCGCGCAGATGAGCTGGCGCATCGACGCGGCCGAACTCATCACCTATCGCGCGACGAAGATGTACGACACGGGCGCCGACGGCAAGGCGCTGATGAAGGAAGCGGCAATGGCCAAGCTGGTCGCCACCGAGACGGCGAACTTCTGTGTCAACGAAACCGTGCAGATACTGGGTGGCGACGGTCTCACCAAGGAATACGGCCGGGCCGAACAGCTCTATCGCGACGCGCGCGCGCTGACGATTGTCGGCGGAACGTCGGAAATGGCGAAATACCTGATCGCTTCGCGCGATCTCCCCGATCTGAAGATCAACCTCTGAGCGCATTCCATTTCCATCATGCTGACCATTACCTCGCTGTTCGAAAATACGGTAGCGAAATACCCCGACCGCCTCGCGCTGGTCTGCGGCGACGCGCGCTTGACCTACGCGCAATGGGACGTGCGCGTGCGCGGACTCGCGCAGGCGCTGTTCGACCTGGGCGCGCGGCAAACGGACCGCATCGCCATTTTTCAAAAGACCTCCGACGCCACGGCCACCGCTTATCTTGCCTGCCAGCTGCTCGGCGCGATTGCCGTCCCGATGAACTACCGGATGTCCGCGAACGAAGCCGCGTTCGTCATCCGCGATGCCGGCGCGCGCGTGCTGATTTACGACGATTCGATGCAGTCCGTCGTCGCGAAGATCGAACAGGCTCTGCCCGATCTGCGCATCTATGTGCGTGTCACGGGGCACGGCAGCCACGACGACGAACCCGATCGCCACGATGCGCCTTCGCATCATCACGATTTCGACGCGCTGATCGACAGCACGCGCCATCGCGATGCGCCGTTGCCTCCGCTTGCGCCCGACGACATCTCGGCGCTCGTGTACACGTCGGGCACGACGGGGCGCCCGAAAGGCGCGATCCACACGCATGGCAACGACGTGGCGATCGCCACGAACTGCGTGATGGAGTACAGCCTGACCAGCAATGATTCGGCGCTGCATATCGCGCCGCTTTACCACGTTGGCGGCATGCAGGCGTATTTCATGCCGCACCTGATGGTCGGTGCAGCCAACATCGTGCTGCCGCGTTACGATCCAGAGCGCACGCTTGCGGCCATCGGGCAACATCGCGTCACGACGCTCTTTGCCGTGCCGACGCAGATACAGGACATGCTGTTTCACCCCGCATTCAGCGGCAGCGACCGCAGCAGCCTGCGGATGATTACCACGGGCGGCGCGGCCATTCCCGCCGCAGCGATGCAACGGGTGATCGACGAGTTCTGTCCGAACGTGTACAACGGCTACGGCATGACGGAAGCCAGCCTCACGCTGCTGCTGCACCCGCGCGATGCGCTCTCGCGCCTGGGCTCCTGCGGCAAGCCGACGCTGATCAGCACATGCCGGATCGTGACGAACGACACGGAGCGCGCCGTGCCTTCCACCGAAGGCGTCGCTCCCGGCGAAGTGGGCCAACTGATCGTGCGCGGCCCGCAACTGGCGCGCGCATACTGGAACAATCCCGTCGAAACGGCGAAGAAGTTTCGCGACGGCTGGCTTTATACGGGCGATCTGTTCAGCGTCGACGCGGGCGGCTATTTCCACTTCCACGGCCGGGCCGACGACATGATCGTCTCGGGCGGCGAAAACATCTATCCGCGCGAAGTCGAAGAGGTGCTGTATCACTGCCCGGGCGTCCAGGAGGCCGCGGTGATCGGCGTGCCGGACGCGAAGTGGGGCCAGGCGGTGACGGCCTTCGTGGTGCGCAGCGACAGCCATTTGACGGAAGACGCGATCATCGCGTTCTGCAAGGCGAGTGACGACCTCGCGCCGTATAAGCGGCCCAAAAGAGTGCTATTCGTGGACCGTTTGCCGCTGAACCCGAGCGGCAAGGTGCTGCGGCGTGAACTGGCCGCTTCGGTGGCTTAGAATCTTTTGCGAACGGGAACTTGATCATGAACGAACCGGTACTTTACGAACTGGATGGCGGCGTCGCTACGATCACGCTGAACCGCGCGGAAACGCGCAACGCACTCACCGAAATGGAAGTGGTGGATGCGCTCGTGGCGAGCCTCGATCGCGCGCAAGCCGATCTGAACGTCCGCGCCATCGTGCTGACGGGCGCGGGTCCCGCCTTCTCCTCGGGCGGCAACATCAAACACATGCGCGACGAGCTCGGCACGTTCGCCGGCAACTCGGCGCAAATACGCGAGAGCTACCGGCGTGGCATCCAGCGCATTCCACGCGCGTTTCATGAACTGGACGTGCCTTGCATCGCCGCGGTCAACGGACCGGCGCACGGCGCGGGCTGCGATCTCGCGCTGATGTGCGATATCCGTATCGCAGCCGAGAGCGCGCTGTTCGCGGAAAGCTTTGCAAAGATCGGCATTATTCCCGGCGACGGCGGCGCGTGGTTGCTGCCACGCGCGATCGGCCTCTCGCGCGCCGCGGAGATGATCTTTACGGGTACGCCTATCGATGCTCAATGCGCGCTCGCCTGGGGCCTCGTGTCGCGGGTCGTGCCCGACGCGGAGCTGCTGTGCGCAGCAAAGGAACTGGCCGCGCGAATCGCCAGCAATCCGCCCAACGTGCTGCGCATGAGCAAGCGCCTCATCCGCGAAGGACAGCGGACTGACCTGCCGAGCCTGCTGGAACTGTCGGCCGCTTTCCAGGGCATCGCGCATCGCACGGCGGATCATCGCGAGGCGCTCGCCGCGACTTTCGAGAAGCGCGCGCCGAACTACACGGGCGATTGATCCCGGCCTCGTCGGCAGATGCGCATACATGAGGCGATGGACCGGCGAGGCGCAATATGCGACAGTTTCCCCACCTTGGCCAATCCAGCATCGACATGCGCAGGAAAATCAGCGACGAGAGGCCGCAAGCGGCCGCGGCGAGTCATTTGAAGCGGCCTGTGGCGGAGGAGGGCGGACCCGCCGCCGCGCCCACGGAAAGGACGGCGGATCCGAGCCACGAGCGGCCGGCCGACACTCAACGCATCGGTTTTTTTCTGGTACCCAACTTCTCGATGATGGCGCTCAGCTCCGCGAGCGAGCCGCTGCGCGCGGCCAACCGGATGAGCGGCAAGCCGCTGTATAGCTGGCACCTGATCAGCGCGGACGGCGAGCCGGTGTCGTCCAGCTCCGGATTTTCGCTACAGCCTGAATCGGCAATGACTTCATCGATTGCTGTCGACCAACTGTTCGTGGTGGCGAGCATCGGCGTCGAGAACTACCGCAACGAGCGAGTGTTCGAGTTTTTGCGACGCTATGCCGCGACAGGCAAACCGCTCGGCGGTGTGAGCCTCGGCACGATGATCCTGGCGCGCGCCGGGCTGCTCGACAAGCGGCGCTGCACCATTCATTGGGAAGCGTTGAAAGCACTCGCCGACGAATTTCCCTCGTTGGCGATCACGCGCGACCTCTACTGCATCGACGGTGACCGACTGACGTGCGGCGGCGGCACTGCCGCAATCGATCTGATGCTCGACGTGATCGCGCGCGCGCATAACCATCGGCTTGCCGCGGATGTCGCCGACCAGTTTCTGCATACCCGCATTCGTGCGTCGCAGGAAAGCCAGAAGATGGCGATTCAGTGGCGCTATGGCATCGAAGACCGGCGCATCGTCAATGCGATCACGCTGATGGAGCAGAACATAGAACGCCCGGTTCCCGTGCAGACGCTCGCGTCGCTGGTCGGCATTTCGCCTCGGCAGTTCGAACGTATGTGGCTCAAGCACTTCGACATGGGGCCCTCGCAGTTCTATCTGGGCGTGCGGCTCAAGGCGGCGCAAAAGCTCCTGCATGAATCGACATCTTCCATCTTCGACATTGCGATGCAGTGCGGATTCGCCAGCGCCTCGCATCTGGGGCGGTGTTATCGGAAGGTCTTTGACGCCACACCCGGACAGGAACGTACTGCCAAGGGCAAGTGACGCTGGCGCGGCGGCAGACATACGTGAATACCGCGCCGGCGCAGCAGCGGGGCGCTGACGATCGATCGGGTGCTTCGAAACAAACGGTCACGCCGTTACCGACGGTCGCTGGGTTCCCGTCGGCTCCATCCACGCCTACGGTCGGTGAACGCCGGCCGCAGCATGCGTCCGGCAATCACCAGAAACCTCCCGCCGAACCCTTCCCGTCGCATATCAGACTAAACTGATGGAAATTTGCTCCTGGTTGTCTTCGTAAGATGGAAAAACGAGATCCCGCCGCAGAAGACCGGACTGGGGCGCTTCCCGGGGCCTCGGCGCTTGACTTCCCGATCGTCGGCATGGGTGCATCGGCAGGCGGGGTTCAAGCCTTGGTCCGATTCTTCGAGCACATGCCACGGGACCCGGGCATGGCGTTCGTAATCGTGCTTCATCTTTCGCCTTCGCACGAAAGCCAGGCCGACAGCGTCCTGCGGCGCGTCACCCAGATGCCGGTGTTGCAGGTGACCGGCGCTACGCCGATTGAGAAAAACCACGTTTATGTTATTTCTCCGGCGACCGCGCTGTCGATGACCGACGGCTATCTGTCCGTGACGCCGGTCGAGCGGGGACGCGGCAGGCCAGCCGCGATCGACCTGTTCTTTCGCAGCCTCGCCGACGCACACGGCGAGCGTGCGATCAGCGTCATTCTGTCGGGGTCGGGCAGCGACGGGGCGGTGGGCATCGGCCGCATCAAGGAACGTGGCGGGATCACCGTGGCCCAATCGCCGGAGGATGCCGAGTATGGCGACATGCCGGCCAACGCCACGGCAACCGGGCAGGTCGACATTGTCCTGCCCGTTGCCGACATCCCGCAGAAGCTGATCGAGTTGAGCAAGAACGCTCGCGCGATAACTGTTCCGTCCGCCGACGCCAAGCCCAACGGGACCTCAGGGAACGACGCAGAAGACGAAACCGTGTCGGCAGAGCATGCGCTACAACGCATCCTGAAGGCGCTGCGCGTGCGCACCGGGCATGACTTCCGGCACTACAAGCGGGCCACGGTATTGAGGCGGATCGAGCGCCGTTTGCAGGTGAACGGCCTGCCAGACCTGCCGGCCTATCAGCGCTTCGTCGAAACGCATATGGACGAGACCGGCGCGCTGCTTCGCGACATGCTGATCGGGGTGACCAACTTCTTTCGCGACCGCGAGGCGTTCGAGGCCGTCGAGCGCGAAGTGGTGCCCGCCATCATCGCGAGCAAGGCGGACTCCGACTCTGTTCGGGCATGGGTCGCCGGCTGCTCCACGGGTGAAGAGGCCTACTCTCTCGCCATGCTGTTCAGCGAGCGCACGGCCGAGGGCACCGAGTTACCGAAGCTGCAGATCTTCGCCACGGACCTCGACCAGCAGGCGATAGAAGTCGCGCGCACCGGCAGCTACCCTGAGTCGATTTTGACCGATATTCCGCCTTCACGCCTGCGGCGTTTCTTTACGCTGGAGCGAGGCCGATACGTGATCAACAGGGCGCTGCGGGAAACCGTGCTGTTCGCGCCTCACAACTTGCTGTGCGATCCGCCTTTCTCGCACCTCGATCTCGTGTCGTGCCGCAACCTGCTGATCTATCTCGACCGGAGCGTGCAGCGTCAGGTGCTGGAAACGTTCCATTTCGCGCTTCAGCCAGGTGGCTTGCTGTTTCTGGGCAGTTCGGAGTCGGCGGACATCGCGGAAGATCTCTTCAGCACGGTCGACAAGAAGAACAGGATCTTTCGGGCGAGGATCCTGCCCACGAAGGTGCCGTCGATCTCGTCGCCGGCTGTGACGGGCAATCAGGCCGCCGCGCCGCGCCCGCTCGCACCGGCACCCATGCGCGATCCGGGAAGCCTCACTTTTGCGAGCCTGCATCAGCAGGCGATCGAACGCTATGCACCGCCGAGCGTGCTGGTCGACCACAACGCCGAGATCCTGCACATGTCCGACGACGTCGGGCGCTTCCTGCGACATGTCGGTGGCGAGCCTTCGCACAATCTGCTCACGCTCGTCACCCCTGAGCTGGGTCTTGAATTACGCACCGCGCTCTTTCAGGCGCTGCAAAACGGCAAGAGCGTCGATGCCGAGCGGGTGCGGTTCTCGCGCGGCGCCACGCATTCGTACGTGAACATGACGGTGCGTCCGTTCCACGACGCCACGAACTCGGCCGTGTTCTGTACGGTTTTCTTCGATGAAGTCGAGGAGACGACGCGGCCCGATGAAGCAGCGCAAGACAGCGCGGACCACAATCCCGTCGTGACGCACCTCGAGGGCGAATTGCATCGCACCAAGGAACTGCTGCGACTGAGCGTTGAGCAATCCAACGCATCGAACGAGGAACTGAAGGCTTCGAACGAAGAACTTCAGGCGATCAATGAAGAAATGCGCTCGGCGACCGAGGAACTCGAAACGAGCAAGGAAGAGCTCCAGTCGGTCAACGAGGAACTCGTCACCGTCAATAGCGCGCTTCAGGCCAAGGTCGAAGAAACGGTGAAGGCCAACGACGATTTGCAAAACCTCATTGCGTCGACGGGCATCGCCACCATTTTTGTCGACAGCGAGATGCGTATCAAGCGATTCACGGCGCCCGCTGTCGGATTGTTCAACCTGATCGAAACGGACGTTGGTCGTTCGTTGTTCGACCTGACGCATCGCCTCGTCTATCCGGAGCTGGCCGCCGATGCGAGCGCTACTTTTCAAAGCCTGCAGATTACGCAACGTGAAGTCAGCACGACGAGCGGTGAATGGTATCTGGTTCGGCTGCTGCCTTATCGCACCGGCGAAGACCGCATCGACGGCGCGGTGCTGACGCTGATCGACATCACGGAGCGACGCCTTGCGCAGCAGGAGGTTCGTTTGGGCGAGGAGCGGCTCAAGCTTGCTGCACTCGCTACCGACGACTACGCGATCATCGTCCAGGATCTGGACGACAGGATCGTTAGCTGGAACAGGGGCGCGCAGCGTGTGTTCGGTTATGACGAACAGGAAGTACTCGGCAAGCCCGTCGATCTGATCTTCACGCCGGAGGATCGCGCGCAAAATGTCGCCCGTCGGGAACGTGAGACCGCAAAGGCGACGGGTCGGGCGGAAGACGAACGGTGGCATCAGCGCAAGGATGGAAGAAGAATCTACTGCAGCGGGGTGATGACCACAATCACCAGCGAAGGCTTCAGCGGATTGGCCAAGATCGTCCGCGACATGACCGACAGGAAGAGCGTGGAGAGCCAACAGCAGATGCAACTCGAGCTGGAGCGAGCGACGCGTGCCCAGGCCGAATCCATCAACCGCCAGAAGGACGAGTTCTTCGCCGTACTGTCACAGGAGCTCAAGAATCCGCTGAACCTCATCCACGTCAAGGCCGAGCTGCTCAGCCGTGCGCCCGATGCACGGCATATTCCTCTCGTGCAGAATGCGGCCCAGGCCATCCAGCGCTCAGTGATCAGTCAGGCAAAAATCATCGACGATCTTCTCGATCTGTCCCGGGTGCGCACTGGAAAGCTCGCCCTGAACTTCGCCGACGTCGATCTGGCGGCCGTCGTTCGCTCTGTAACCGAAGCCTGCGCCAGTGATGCGGAGAAGAACGGCATCGCCTTGAGTACGTCCGGGATCGACACTGCGCTTGTCATTCAGGCTGACTCCGTGCGCGTCGAACAGATGCTGTGGAATCTTCTTCGCAACGCTGTCAAGTTCACACCGCCCGGGGGCAGTGTCAGGGTTGCGCTATCCGAAGATAATCGCTTCGCCTGTATTGAAGTGAAAGACTCGGGCAAGGGCATTGCGCCGGAGTTCCTGCCCAAGGTCTTCGACATGTTCAGTCAGGCGGAGCGCAGCGTCAAACGAAACAGCAGCGGACTCGGGATTGGCCTGTCGCTGACGAAGCAACTGGCTGAAATGCATGGCGGGAGGATCGAGGGGGAATCGGCCGGGATCGATCGGGGAGCGTGTTTCCGGTTGTGGTTACCCAAGCATTCTCCTTTTGCCATGCGCTCGACGTCGCAGGGTGTTGCCGACGCCAGCATCCTCAAGGGGCTCAGAGTCCTGCTGGTCGACGATTCGATCGAAGGCCTCGAGGCGTTTGGCGCGCTGCTCCAAATCGAAGGCGCCCAGGTCACCGTCGAGTCCAGTGCGCAAAAGGCACTTGCTCTGACCGAGGATCGTCAATTCGATCTGATTCTGTCGGACATCGCCATGCCTGACATGAGCGGGTACGAGCTGATCGAGGCACTGCGCAAGCAGCCGAATATGGCCAAGGTTCCTGCCATAGCGTTGACGGGGTTCGGACGTGATCAGGATGCCGCGCGGGCGTTGCGTGCCGGGTTCGATGCGCATCTGGGCAAACCGGTAACCTTGAGCGTGTTACTGCATGTCATCGGAGCGACTATGCGGCAGCCATAGCAAGTTGGCTCTTTCGAGTCGATTCCACAATGGGTCGCGAGCATGCATTGGCGAACATCGAGACATGACATTCGCGGCCATCGGTATGCGAACGCCAGGAAAGTGACCGAAGCGTCCTCACCGACGCAGTCCTCTGAACGACGGCAATTGCACGAGCTATGGCCGACAGCAGCATTGCGGCCATGCGGGCAATGCGTCGAGCACCACGCCCATCAGCCTCTTGTCGCCGCAGCGTAACGCGGCGCGCAGCTACGATGTCAGCGTCGATTCGAGTGTGCGATAGACCGCAGCCATCTCCTGGTTACTGCGACCGGCAGCAAGGATGGGGCGTATCGCGGCAACACGTTCTCGCCGAGGTGATGCGGCAGGACGCCGTGGTACAGTGATTAAACATAGACGGTTGATTTTCAATGGTAAATTTTATTCTGGCCAGACGGCCCCGGACGTCAAGGAACGAGAGATGACATATTGCGTCGCGATGTCCGTCGATGACGGACTCGTGTTCCTCTCGGACACGCGCACCAATGCCGGCGTCGATCACATCAGCACTGCGCGCAAGATGTCGGTGTTCGAGCAGCCGGGTGAGCGCATGCTCGTGCTGCTGGCGGCCGGTAATCTGTCGCTCACGCAAGCGGTGCTGCACGAGTTGTCCGAGCCGACCGACGCGGCGTCGCCCACCCTCTGGAGCGCCACCACGATGGCGGATGCCGCCCGCGTGGTCGGCCACGCGGTGCGATGCGTGCATCAGCGAGAGGCGCCGGCGCTGCGGGAATTCGGCGTCGAGTTCAATTGCAGCTTCGTTCTCGGCGGGCAGATTGCGGGGAATCGGCCGCGCCTGTTCATGATCTACGCGGCCGGCAATTTCATCGAAGCGTCGGCGGTAAACCCGTATTTCCAGATCGGCGAGGCGAAGTACGGCAAGCCGATCATCGACCGCGTGCTGACGCCATCCACGCCGCTCGACGAAGCAGCCAAGTGCGCGCTGATCTCCATGGACTCGACCTTGCGCTCCAACTTGTCGGTGGGCTTGCCGCTCGATCTGCTGGTCTATGAGAAAGACTCGCTGCAGGTGACGCGTTTCGTCTCGATCGACCACGACAACGCGTACTTCGACATGATCCACAGCACGTGGGGCGAACAGTTGCGCCAGGTGTTCGGCGCAATTCCAGATCCCGACTGGCAGGACGTGTCCAACCTCCCGTCGTTGCAGCGCGAGCGGGCCCTGGTGCTGCATCGCGCGCCGGTGGGCGCCGACGGCATCGAGCATGAACTCGACGCAAAACCCTCGCAGACGCTGGCCCAGGCGGACAAAGCGAAGGTGCAGCGGCGCTAGGACCCAGTCATCCGACACGAGGACGGCCGGCCAATCCGCTTGCGAATTCGTGCCGGCGGGCTTTTCCTTTGCCGCCGCCACTGAACCCGCCCGCGACGCGGCAAAAAAGTCAGGACGAAAAAAAGCCAGCCATCGGCAGTGCCTTTGGCTGGCTTTTTACTACGTCGCTCTCAGCTACGTAGCAAGTCCCGATCAGAACTTGTGACGGATACCGACGCTGACCATGACCTGGTTGCTGGTGCTCGACTGGTTGCCGTACGAACCGATCGAAGCGGTCGCGGAAGCGAGGCCGCCGCCCGGAATACGCTGGTCGCCGCTAGCATGTTGCCATGCGCCGACTGCGTAGAAGTCCGTGCGCTTGGACAGCGAGTAGTCCGCGCCCAGCGACACCTGGTTGTACGTCGCCGATGCGTCGCCCGTGCCGCGCGTGTACGCGTAGCCGACGCCCAGCAGCGCTGCCGGCGTGACCTGGTAGCCCAGGTAAGCGCGGCCGATGTTGAACTTCTGCGTCGAACCGAAGCCCGACGATGCATCCGGCTTGTACAGCGCGTTGCTGTAGCTCAGGCTGCCCGTGAAAGGACCCGTCACGTACTGGACGGCTGCCGAAGCGATGCCGATCGACTTGGCTGCAGCGTAAGCGGAGTTGATGCCTGCATTCGCCGGGAAATTGGAGTCGAACGTAGCGCCAGGCGCTGCGGTACCGGCCCAGCCGCCTGCTGCCGCGCGTGTAGCCGCCGAAGCTGCGTTGCTTGCGTGCAAGTAGCCACCAGCGACGCTGAACGGACCCGTTGCGAAGGTTGCCGCGCCCGCCCACGTCTGGCCCGAACCCGTCGCGCCCGCGACGCCGCCCAGTGCGTACAGGCCTTCGACCTGGAAGCCCGACCAGACCGGCGACACGTACTTGAGCGCGTTGGTCACGCGGAAGCTGTTGTCGTTGTTGTCGAGGTCACCCGGCGTTGCGAACGTGCTGCCGAAGTAGTTGTCGCCCGTCAGCGGCTGGACCATGTCGACGAGCGGGTCATATTGACGACCAGCCGTGAACGTGCCCCATGCGTCGCCCGTCAAACCGACGTAAGCTTGACGGCCGAACAGCGAACCGCCTTGCTGAAGCTTGCCGTTGTTGATGTCGAAGCCATTTTCCAACTGGAAGATTGCCTTCAGCCCGCCGCCCAGGTCTTCCGTGCCCTTCAGGCCGAAACGGTTACCTTGAAGGTTGCCGCCGAACAGTTGCACGAGGCTACCGCCGCGGGGGGTCGCGTTGTTGACGTACTGGACCGATTCGTCCAGCAAACCGTAAAGGGTGACGCTGCTTTGAGCATGTGCCACGCCGGTGGCACCCAGAAGCGCCAGCGAGAGGCTAGACAGTGCGATACGTTTCATCCATTTCTCCACGCAGATGATTAGTCGTTGTTGCGCAAAGGAGAATAGCGCACCGCGTCCGCCGGTAAGAACAGGAAAAAAAAGAGTGTCTCTAAAAACCGACAATCCGCGCAACGCCTTGTATTTAAAGCCACTTATGGATAGTTGCGATTTGCGCAATAGTCATTCATGGACCAGGCATTATTGTTGTTTCGTCGACAGTTACAGGAGTGTTAAACGCATCTTACGCATTGATTTGTAGGCTTTATGTAATGAAGTCGTCTAACGCTGTTGGCCATTTCATTAAAATCCGTCAATGCGCATTTACGAGCGATCAACGTGCGAGTGGACAGAAGCGATGCGTTGTGACCAATGGAGGTGCGACCGTCCTGGCAGAGAGTGCAACCAACTGCCGCCGGTAACGACGCCCGCGGGGGTAACAGCGTGCGGCTTCGCGGCAGCTTCGGGAAGCGGTCAGCGATGGGGGCCGGAGTCCTCGCTGTTGCGGCGAATTGCAACCGCAGCGGCCAGGCCGGCGACCGCGGCCAGCATCACCGAGGTCCACGGGTTACGCCTCACGTAGCGGTCGGCCAGCCTGGCATTGCGGCCCGTTTCGATTAACGCGAGCGCCGCCAGTCGCGTGGCCTGTGCTTCCGCGTGCACGACGCCGCGCGCCACGCTCATGGCGCTCGAGAGTGCGCCAGCGTGGCTGTCGGCTTGCAGGGGCAAGACGCCCGCCGCGCGAGGCGCGTCGGGCCGGGGCGTGCCGGGGGTGCCGTGGGCGGCACGCGCTTGCGCGTATCCCGGAACAGTCGACGCCGCCAGCACCGACGCAAGCTTCGCGCGGCTGCCCGGCGGCCCGTTGCTCTGGAGGCCACCGCCGCCTCGCGGGTCGCTGGCACGTGCGCGGGCCGCCGCGAATTCCGCGCCGAGCAGCAGCACGGCAGCCGAGAAGTACAGCCACATCAGCAGCACCGCGAGCGAACCCGCCGCGCCGAACGAAGACGCCATGCCCGCGCGCGCTAGATAAAGTGCGAAGAGTTTCTTGCCCGCGGAAAACAGCACGGCGGCCACGATCCCGCCAACCAGCGCATCGCGCCAGCGCACCCTGGCGTTTGGCAGGAACTTGAGCAACCCGGCAAACGCGAACGCCAGCACCACCAGGCCGACCCCGAGTTGCAGCAGGTTGCCGATCACCACGTAGGGTGAGTCGCCCCACAGCCAGTTGCCGACAAAGGTGATGAGCGTATCGAGCACGAGCGAGACGATCAGCAGAAAGGCGACGCCCAGCACCAGTCCGAACGAAATGAGGCGCACCCGCACCAACGCGATCACGCTCGACGTGTGCGGCCCCGTGTAGGGCCACACCTGGTTGAGCGCGGTATTGAGCGACGAGAACGTGGCCGATGCGCCGATCGCCAACGCCGAGAACGAAATGATCGCCGCGATGCCGCCGGCACTGCCGTTGTGATGCGCGTTCTCGACGATGGTCTGCACGCCCGCCGCGGCCTGGTCGCCGAGCAGCCCGTTGATGTGGTGGTACAACTCGCCGCGCGCGGCGGCCGCGCCGAAAAACCAGCCGGCCACCGCGATCACCATGACGAGCGTCGGCGCGAGCGAAAACGCCGCATAAAAAGCGATGCTGGCGGCCATGGCGGCGCAGCGGTCGTCGGCGAACTGCCTGAAAGCGCTGATTGCCCAGTTGGCCTGCTTGCGGGCCGCATGCTGGAGGTTGTCCGCGGAAAGGCTGTCGATGTCCATGGTCGTGCTTCTCAAGGGAGTACTCGCGTGCGCTACGCCGCGTACGCGCCGTTGACTGGCCCTGACGCAGTGTTCGCACCGGGAGTTCCGCAAAGCTTGTGCCTGTGACTATACAAGCGAAGCGCCGGGCTTACGCGGTCGACGTTCGTGGTCGTGGCAAGCGGGCGTCGGACCTTGCCGCCGCCGCGCCGTCGACCACGCGCGGCGAGGCGTGCCGGTAGAATGCCAGGGGATCCTCAGATAACTTTGCTCACTATGCACTCGCATGAACTCGTCAAGCAGCTGGAAGTCATTGCACCGGACCAATTGGGCGCGTACTTGCCTGCGCATGTCGTCGAGCAGTTGCCGGCTCGGGGCGTGACGGTTTTTACCGTCACCGACGACGCGTCCGACACCGCCGCATTCAGCGCGCGCTATGGCTTCGGTCTCGAAGACTGCGCGAACACCATCGTGGTCCGCTATAAGAAGGAGGGCGCCGAGCATTACGCGGCGCTGGTCTCGCTGGGCGCGCGACGGCTCGACATCAACGGCGCGGTGAAGGCCGCGCTAGGGGCGCAGCGGCTCTCGTTCGCCAGGCGGGAGCAGGCGGTCGAGCACAGTGGCATGGAATTCGGCGGGATCACCGCATTCGGCTTGCCGGCCGACTGGCGCGTGCTCGTCGATGCCGCGGTGCTGGAGCGCCCGCAGATCGTCATGGGCGCAGGCGTGCGCGCGGCCAAGCTGCTGCTCGCACCCGACGTGCTGCGGCAGTGGCCGCGTTGCGAAATCGCGGCGCTGACGCTGCCGCTGGAATAGCGCGGAGCACGCGTCGTGGGCGTTGTGCGTCGAGCGTCGAGCGTGTCGATGTCGCTGGCGCGCCGCAACGGAGGCGGGCATGCCGTCACGCACGCTGGGGCTGCCCGGCCGCGATGTGACGTGACGGCAAACACCGTCAGTGATCCTGACGATTTCGAATGACTGTCAGATGATCAGACGCGAAACTTTGGTCCCTTCGAGCGACACGCCGGCCATCAGGCCGCCGTTCGTCAGCACGAATGCTTCGACAGGCCCCGTTGCCGTGGATGTGTCGACTGCGCCGTTCGCGCCGACCTTCAGCACGGCGACGGTCGCGTCCGCGCCGGCCGCCCATCCCTGGCTGTGCAGGAATTTGTCCAGTGCTTCCTGGGTCATGAACAGGAATATGAGAGCTTTGGACTGCGCGCCGATCTGCAAACCGAACGAGCCCGCGACCGTACTGTAGTAACCGGTCGTCTGGCCGTTCACACGCAAGGCCCCTTCGCCATACTGCCCGCCGATCCAGAAGCCCGCCGAGATCACGGACGGAAACACGAGCACGCCCCGCGCTTTCGCGACCAGCTCGCGCGAGCCGTTGACGTTTTCGTAGAGGCGCGCGAGCGTCGAGTCGACGCCTGCGTTGATCGTCTCGCGCTTGCCGGCGTTGGCTGCGGGCGAGGCGCTGGAAGCCGGCGAAGTCGTCGTGCAACCGGCGAGGCCGAGGCCTGCAGTGGCCAAAGCAGCGCTGCCGGTGAGGATGAACTGTCGTCTGCGCATGATGATTTTCCTTTTGACTTATAGAGGTGGCGGGACCTGCATCGATTCGACTCGTTCTATCTGCTTGCGTTCGCATGCGGGCCGTCACGGCCAGCATTGGAATGTTTGCTACTGAGCAGATAGCGTGCCCGAACGCGCCGCCTGCGCAGCGGCAGCGCAATTCGCGCAATGCGACGGGGAATCGCGCATACGGGCGCGCGATTCCCCGTTGAACTGACGTGAGCCACCTCACGCAAGCCAGGGCAAGCTAGGCGGCCGGACGAATGTTCTGATTGCAACGAAACAGATTGTGCGGATCATAGCGGCTTTTTACCGCGACGAGCCGTTCGTAGTTGGGCCCGTATGCATCGGCGACGCGGCCGCCTTCTTCCTGCGTCATGAAGTTCACATAGACGCTGCCGAGCGCGAACGGCGCAGCGGCATCGAAGAAGGCGCGCGACCATGCGATGCAGCGCTCGTCGTCGCCGGCATCGTCCCAGCGGCCATGCACGTTCATCGCGTACTTCGTGTCGCGGCTCGGATAGGCCGTGGCCGCGACCGCGACGCGTTGCGTTTGCGCGCCTAGCTTCCCGAAGAAAATCTCGCACTGAGGCGACGGAAGATCGCCGATCGCCTGAAGCAGCGCGTCGATCAGGCCGTCCTCGATATGGGCGAGGTTGTGCGACTTCCAGTAATTGCGTGCGCCAGGCGCGAGCAGCGGATCGAACGCCTGCTGCCACGCCACGTAAGGCATCGGGCCGAGATGTTCGCCGAGCGGCGTGCCATAGCCGCGCACCGGTTGCACCGCGGACGGGCCGTCTTCCAGCGGGCCGCTATAGCACATCGCGAAGATGAGCACCGGCTTACCGTGCACGTCGGGCGGCAGGAACGGCAGGGGCGGCGCCAGCCGCGCAACCGCCCAGACGCTGAGTTCATCAGGGCTTTCGGCGGCGCGGTATTTCATCAGCGCGTCCTTTGCCTGTTCGATGGGCAGGACGACGAGGCCGCCGTAGACGAGCGGGCCGACCGGATGCAGCTGGAATTCGAATAGCGTGACGACGCCGAAATTGCCGCCGCCGCCGCGAATCGCCCAGAACAGATCCTCGTGCGAATCCGCGCTGACGTGCAGCAACTCGCCGTCGGCGGTAACGATGTCCGCTGACCGCAAGTTGTCGACTGTCATGCCGTACTTGCGGCTCAGCCAGCCGAAGCCGCCGCCGAGCGTCAGGCCCGCGACGCCCGTGGTCGAGTTGATGCCGAGCGGCGTAGCAAGCCCGAAGGCCTGCGCTTCGTGATCGAAATCGTGAAGCGTCGCGCCGGGCTCGACGTAGGCCCGCTGCGCTACCGGGTCGATACGCACGGATTTCATCGACGACATATCGAGCACGACACCGTCATCGCACAGCGCGCTGCCTCCTATGTTGTGACCGCCGCCGCGTATCGCCAGCGGCAGGTCGTTGTCGCGCGCGAACGCGACGCCGCGGCGCACGTCGGCGGCGCCCGCGCAACGCAGGATCATCGCCGGATGCCGATCGATCATCGCGTTCCAGATGCTGCGCGCCTGATCAAAGCTGGCGTCGCCGGGGCGCAGCAACTGCCCCCGGATCGTCGATCTCAAGTCGTCGATTGCACTGCTGGAAACGTTGACCATGGCTTACCTCGTGGGAAAGTGTATGCAGCAAAGCCAAGCAAAATGAAAGCGTATTGAGAGCTTGGTGTGCGTCCAGTAAACGGGGCCGTCCCGTCAAGTCAAACACAGGTTTACCCGCGCTCGCGGCGGTGTGCGCGCGAGCGCTCGCGCGACAAGCATCGACGGCCCCCCCCGGCCGCGCCGACGCGTGCCGATGCCGTGGATAATTGAAACGCATTGGTAAAACTTTGCGCGAGCAAGTGTTGGTGTGCGCCGCGCTGATGGTCGCGCGGCGACACTTGGCGCGAGCCCCGCGTATCTGTGCAATGCGTGGGGTCTTCCGCCCTTCATGAGCGGACCGTCGCAATGGCTGAGTTGGCGTGGTGGTCCGCAGCAGGCGGGGCTTGTAGCTGAAGAGGATGGATGCGTGCGGCGACCATGCTGCCGGATCTTTCCGGTGCATGCGGGGTGCAACTGCTCGGGACCCCATCCATTGCGATTGCGCCACCAACATCGATTGTTCGGACGGAAGCATCGGTGTTCGTTCGGTGATCAAGCCGCGATGTGCGGCTGTCGCCTGATTCGCGTTTTGCGTTCACCGGTCTTTTTCCGAGTAACAGGGTGATGACGTATCCGCGACTGTTTTTGAGTGCTATTCCGCACACAAACGCACGACTGTCGTCAGAGAGCGAGTGCCATCAAACAGACACGTGCGCAGTGGATCGCTTTTCCATCGCAGCACGCATCAATTCAACGACACGCTAACCCTTGGCCGCTCCGCACGCCGACACATAAGATTTGTTGTCGGTTTTCGTTTTTGCAATTAAGTGACCGGAAAATCGGAACGAAATAGTTCGGAGTGCGTAGATATCTATAGAAATTCCCGGCGTTAGATGCGCTCTTCAAGCGGCGCTTCGTGACAACCGGCGATACCTGAACCCCTTGGCATTGATTTGCAATAGCCCATTGCGTGGGCTAACGCACGGTCATCGCGTGGCGCTGCGCATAACTTCAACGTCCATCAGGCCTTGCTGTGCCGTTCTAACGAAGAGCTTCGCGCGCAGCCAGTTGATTCTTTCGAATAGCGCCAAATCGGACCGGAATTGCGCGCGAGAGAGAAGCCATCTGCGATGCGCTTTTGCATCGCATGACGCAGCGTCGACTGGGCTTTGAATTTTTCGTTTTAACGGTGAACAGAAATTCGTTCGTTGTTCGGACCGGTCACTTTATATGAATAGTTAGGAGAGTGAAATGAAAAAGCAAAGCGGGGACGCGCGGGCGCTGGGAACGTGCAAGGCCGTGTTGGCCGTCGCGGTGGGTCTGTACGCGGCGATGGCGGGCGCTCAAACGAATCCGGCGCCATCCGATGCACGGTTGCCGGGTTCGACGCTGGTGCTTGCGCAGACATCGTCGGGCGGCTGTCCGGCGTCCGGCTTCCCTGGTTGCAGGCCGCAAAGCGATGCCCTGTTCACGGGCGGCGGCCGCGGGGCAATTGCTGCGGCGAATGTGGGAACGACGGCGAGTGCGGGGCCGCAAGGTGGGAATGGAACCGGCACGTCCTCGGCGGGGTTGGGATCGGGCAACAATGGCGGTGTGAGCAACTCGGGCTCGGGTGGACTGGGAACGGGCAGCACCGGAAGCGGTGGCGGCAATGCAGGCGGGAAGGGCGGTGGCACGGGTGGTGGTTCCGGCAGTGGTTCTGGCGGTGGTTCTGGTGATGGTGGTGCGGGCAACGGCGGCTCAGGTGATGGTGGATCGGGGACCGGAGGCGACGGCGGCAGCGGTGGTGATGGTGGTGATGGTGGCGACGGTGGACATGGACATGGGCACGGGCATGGCGACGGTGGTCATCATGGCGACGGCGGTCATGGGCATGGCCATGGTGGTGATGGAGACGGTGGCCATGGCGACAGTGGCCATCATGGTGATGGCGGTCATGGGCATGGCCATGGTGGTGATGGAGACGGTGGCCATGGCGATGGTGGTCATCATGGTGATGGTGGCCACGGCCACGGTGGCAAAGGTGATGGCGGCCACGGGAATGGTGGTGGAGACAGTGGCCACGGCGACAGCGGTCATGGCGACAGCGGCCACGGTCAGAGCGGCCACGGCGATGGCGGTCGCGGAGACGGCGGTCACGGCGACGGCGGCCAGGGCGATGGTGGCCATGGCGATGGTGGCCACGGCGAAGGCGGTCACGGCGACGGCGCCCATGGCGATGGTGGTCACGGCGACGGCGGTCATGGTCAAAGCGGCCACGGCGAAGGCGGTCATGGCGACGGCGGTCACGGTCAAAGTGGTCGCGGGGAAGGCGGCCATGGCGACGGCGGTCATGGTCAGAGTGGCCACGGCGAAGGCGGTCACGGCGACGGCGGTCATGGTCAAAGCGGCCACGGCGAAGGCGGTCATGGCGACGGCGGTCACGGTCAAAGCGGTCGCGGGGAAGGCGGCCATGGCGATGGCGGTCACGGCGACGGCGGTCATGGTCAAAGCGGCCACGGCGAAGGCGGTCGTGGCGACGGTGGTCATGGCGACGGCGGTCATGGTCAAAGCGGCCACGGCGAAGGCGGTCATGGCGACGGCGGTCACGGTCAAAGCGGTCGCGGGGACGGCGGCCATGGCGATGGCGGTCACGGCGACGGCGGTCATGGTCAAGGCGGTCGCGGCGAAGGCGGCCACGGTGACGGTGGTCACGGCGACGGCGGTCATGGTCAGAGCGGCCACGGAGACGGCGGCCACGGCGACGGCGGCCACGGCCCAAGCGGCCACGGCGAAGGCGGCCATGGCGACGGCGGTCATGGCGACGGCGGCCACGGTGGCGGCTTTGGCTCAGGCCACGGCGGCGGCTTCGGCGGCGGCTTTGGATCGGGTCATGGCGGGGGTTACGGCGGCGGCCAGGGCGGTGGTCACGGCGGTGGCAACCACTGAACCAAAGCAGCCCTTCCGCAGGAAGAAGCGGAGGCCGGCAGTCCCCGGTCTCCGTCGCAAACCAGGCGAAGCCAGACCAAGCGTAACGAGTGGACGGCCCCCGTCCACTCACCTCACCGCAGCACCCAACTCAATCACCCGCTCCTGTACCACCAGAAACACCTTCTCTCCAGTCGCACGTCCTTCATCGCGCGCGCCCCCGGTAAAGCTTCCAAAAGCCGGCAACACGCCACAGTCCAAACCGAAGCGGAAACACGGCACCCGCACGGAATCCGTGCGCGTCGAGAGCCGATAAACCGGATGCAGATGACCCGCAAGCACGTACGCATCCTCGACCCGTTGCGGATGATGACACAGCGCCCACGGCCCAATAACCCAAGGCTCCTGCACATACTCGACACACAACGTCTGCGGCAGCACACCCGCATGCCGATCGTGATTGCCTTCCACCAAGACGACCCGTAGTCCCGCATGCCGGGCGCGCCATGCATGCAACGCATCGAGCGTCTGCGTCGCATGCGACTCGCGCGCGTGTAGCAGGTCGCCGAGAAAGACCAGCATCGCCGGCTCGTATTCGGCGATCAGCATATCGAGGCGCATCAGATTGTCGGCGCTCGAGCCGACCGGCACCGGGACGCCGCGCGCGCGAAACACCGCATCCTTGCCGAAATGCGCATCGGCGACGCACAGGCAACGCAGCACCGGATCGAAACAGGCGCGCAAGTTCGACAATACAAGCGGATGGCCGGCGATCTCGACGGTCAACGAAACAGCCTTCATTTGCGCGCTGCCTTTTCGAGTTCGGCAAGCATCCGCTCGACGCGGTCCGCGAGCTTCTCGGTACTCACCTTCTCGCGCAAGCGTCCGACGATCAACGGAAATGCAAACGGCGTCGGCTTGCTGGGCCGGCTCACGACCACGCGGCTCGCGTTCATGCGTTCGAGCGCGATCCGAATGCGCTGCGCGTCGAGTTCCTGCAGCAGCACTTCGTCATCGGCCTGGTTGAGCAGCAGATTGCCGCTATCGTGATTGCGGAAGATTTCGTAGAAGAGCCCGCTCGACGCCTGCAACTGCCGCGCGCTTTTTTGCTGTCCGGGATGTCCCTGGAACACGAGTCCCGACACGCGCGCAATCTCGCGAAAACGCCGCATCGAGAGTTCCGAAGAGTTGAGGCTCGCGAGAATGTCATGCTCCAGTTCGTCGAGTGACAGCACGCCGCCCTGCAATTGCGCGGCCCAATCGAAGGGTTGTGCAGAAAGCAGTTCGAATCCATAGTCGTTCATGGAAATCGAAAAGGTGCCGGGCCGTTCGCGCGAGGCACGCCATGCGAGCAATGCACCGAGGCCGATGTGCGCGGTACGACCCGCAAACGGATAGCAGAAGAAATGATGTCCCTCGCGCGACTTCAGCAACTCGACCACCAGCACACCAGGTTCGGGCAAAGCCGACCACTTCTGCTGCAATTCGAGCAACGGCCGTACCGCGCGCATTTCCGGCTCGTCGTAGATGCCGGCGGCGGCGCGTGCGAGCATCGCCAAGGTCGCGTCGGCGAGTTCCGACGACAGCGGCATGCGACTGCCCGCCCATTGCGGCATCGCTCCACGCGACGAACTCGCGCGACGTACCCACGCGGTCATCTCCTGCACGCGGATCAATTCGAGCGCGCGCCCGCCGAAGGTGAAGACGTCGCCGGGTCTGAGCCGCGAAATGAACGACTCTTCGATTGCGCCGATTCGTCCGCCCGTCAGATAGGCGACATTCAACGTGCCGTTTGCGACGATCGTGCCGATGTTGTTGCGATGCCTGCGCACCAGGTCCTCGCGCGGCACACGGTACAGTCCGTCGCTTTCGCGTACTACGCGGTGATAGTCGGGATAGGCGCGCAGCGCCGCGCCGCCGCCTTCGACGAAGCCGAGCGCCCAATCGAACTCCGCTTGCGTCAGTTGCCGGTACGCGTAAGTGCCGCGAATTTCACTGTACAGATCACGCGCATCGAAGCCGCCGCCGATCGCCACGGTGACCAGATGCTGCACCAGCACATCGAACGGTTTGTCCGGCGTTTCGCGGCCTTCTATGCGACGTTGTTCGACGGCCTCGCGTGCGGCGGCGGCTTCGACCAGTTCGAGCGCATGCGTGGGCACGATCGTCACGCGCGACGGACGTCCCGGCGCATGCCCCGAGCGTCCCGCGCGTTGCATCAGACGCGCGACGCCCTTGGGCGAACCGATCTGAAACACGCGGTCGACGGGCAGGAAGTCGACTCCGAGATCGAGGCTCGACGTGCACACCACCACTTTCAGCAAACCGTTCTTCAGTCCACGTTCGACCCACTCGCGCACTGTCTGATCCAGCGAGCCGTGATGCAGCGCGATTCGTCCGGCCCATTCGGGCCGCGCTTCCAGCAGCGCCTGATACCACACTTCGCACTGCGAGCGGGTGTTGGTGAAGACGAGCGACGTTTGCGCGTCGCCGATCGCGTCGGCTACCGCGCCGACCTGGCGCATGCCCATATGACCGCCCCACGGAAAGCGCTCGATGGTCTCGGGAATCACCGTATCGACAATCAGCGTTTTGGGCAGCGCGCCATGCACGCTCACGCACGGCGTCTGCACGGACGCGAGCAATACGTCGGCGGCAAAGGCCAGGTTGCCCAGCGTCGCCGACAAGCCCCACACCTGCACATCGGGCCGCCAATGAACGAGACGCGCGAGCGCGAGTTGCGTTTGCGTGCCGCGCTTGTTGCCGAGCAGCTCATGCCATTCGTCGACGATCACGAGGCGCACGTGTGCGAGTACATCGCGCGCGTCGGGCCGCGTGAGGATCAGTGTGAGGCTTTCGGGTGTCGTCACGAGCGCCGACGGCATGCGCCGGTTCTGCCCCGAGCGTTCGGCGGATGACGTGTCCCCGGTGCGCAATCCGACGCTCCAGGGCACCGCAAGCTCGGCGGCCGAACTCTGCAACGCGCGGGCGGTATCCGCGGCGAGCGCGCGCATCGGCGTGATCCACAGCACGGTAAGCGGTTCGGGCTGCGTGCGCGCGGAGCCCTTGCGCGCCGGCGCTCTGTCAGACGAAAAGGCGGCCAGCGCGCCGAACCACACGGCCCATGTCTTGCCGGCTCCAGTGGTCGCGTGCAGCAAGCCGCTCGCCCCCCGGCCGATTTCCAACCACACTTCACGCTGAAATTCGAACGGCTGCCAACCGCGCGCCTGGAACCACTCGTTGAGTTTGTCGGCGAAGGGGCGGCGCGCGGCGGCGTCGTCGAGCGAAAAGGCGATCGGCTCGAAAGCCGGCTCCTGCGCGTCGAGCCGTGCCTGTTGTTCGCGGCTGCGCGGAATTCGACGCGGCCGGGGCGCGCGGCGTGATGCAGGCACGGCCGCGGGCCCGGGAAGGACGGGCTCGTCGGGATCAACCGGTTCGGTCATCGAAAGTACTCTTTTGAGTCGGAGCGATCTGTAATTCAACGGCTCGCCGTAGATCTCTGTGTGGACTGCATACCCTGCCGGTGGTTCACGTGCGCAGGTTCACACTGACTTTGGGCACAGTCCATGACTAAATGCGCGGGGCCGCGCTCCCCCGCATTGCTGCGTTGAACGCCCAGGGTGCATTGCAACGACTCATCTACTATGGAGTTCGCATTTGAATCCTTTACAGACATCGCTGCCGCAGACCTCGTTGCGAATCGCGGCAGCACAGGCACAAGCGGTCTGCGGCGACGTGGCGGCCAACATCGCCAGAACGGTCGAACTGACCGATATCGCCGCCGGGCACGGCGCGAAGCTGGTGGTTTTTCCCGAAAAATTCCTGAGCGGTTATGAACCGGACCTGATTGCCGGCGACCCCGCGAAGTACGCGTTCGATGCGCACGATGCGCGGCTCGACCCGATTCGCGCGAAGTGCCGTGAGCGCGGGATCGCCGTGATCGTCGGCGCGGCGACGCGGGGTCCGGGCAAACGAGGTGCTCTGCAGATTTCGTCGCTGATTTTCAGCCGGTCCGGCGATCAGCTCGAGCCTTATCACAAGCAGTATCTGTTCCGCAGTGAGTCGCGGAACTATCAGTCCGGCTCGCAAGGCTGCATGCTGCTGCAACTCGAGGGATGGCGGCTTGCTCCCAGCGTATGCTACGACTCGGGCTTCCCGGAGCACGCACGGCTTGCGGCGGTCAATGGGGCGCACGGGTATCTGGCGAGTGGGCTCTTCAGGGCAAAGACCGGCTATCACCAGTCGCGCATCTGGTTCCCCGCCCGTGCTTTCGACAACACGATGTACGTACTGCTGTCCAATCATGTCGGCATGACGGGCGGCTGGGCCACCTGCGGCGCGAGTGCCATCTGGAACCCCTACGGCGACGTCATCGCGCAAGCGGCCCGCGACCGCGACGAGGTGATCACCGCGCTCCTCGATCCAGACGTACTGGCTGACATCCGTGAGCGAGAAACGGTACTCGCGGATTTCACTGCGCGCAGTGAGGCGCCGCCGGTGGGGCGATGTGTGGTTCAATGCCTCGATTGAAACGCCGGTGCAGAGCTTTCATTTCTTCGTAGCCGGTTATATAGGGCACGCGAGCCGACGGTTCGCAATAGACGATCCGCTACAATGGCGCGGATTTCCCAACTGGAGACTTGCTTTGAAATCTATCGTTGCTTTGATTGCCGCGGCTGTTCTTTCCACGACGGCAATGGCCGCCGCGACCGTCACCGAGAAACTGCCGTCCGGCGTGATCGTCGAACATCTGACGCAGGGCAGCGGCGCCCAACCGACAGCGACCGATGTCGTGAAGGTCAACTATCGCGGCACGCTGCCGAACGGCACTGAGTTCGACAGTTCCGCAAAGCATGGCGGTCCGGCGACCTTCCCGCTCAATCGCGTGATTCCGTGCTGGACTCAGGGCGTTCAGAAGATGAAAGTAGGCGGCAAGGCCAAACTGACCTGCCCGGCTGCAACCGCTTATGGCGACCGTGGCGTCGGTCCGATTGCGCCGAACACCGACTTGACGTTTGAAGTGGAACTGGTCGATATCGTCAAACAATGACGCTCGACATGTTCTGAGAATTGAACCCCGCACGGCTGACCGCTGCGGGGTTTTTTCTTGGGGCGGCAAATCGCCGCTGACAGTTCGGTGTCCGTCATGAATGGGAAAACAGTGCAGTGGGGGTTGCCGCGATCGGTTTCGCCGGCAAGGGCACGGAAAACTTTCTCGATCTGCTCAAGGTAGCGGAAGTGCGCACTGCTCCCGACATTCGCCTGAACTAAAGACGTTGTGCCTGTGGACCGCGGATCGCGCGAATGAACGGATGTAAGACGATGAAAGGCGCGCCGCCGCAAACAGTTCCTTGAAGTTGCCACAAGAATTGAGCGGCGGCCCGCCGGAGTCGGCGGGACCGCCAGGCTTATTGCATCTTCGCCTGCTGACGCTGCGCGGCCTCCTCCTGGGCGTGTTTCTTCGCCACATGCCGTCCCACGATGCATCCGCCCACGGCGCCGACTACCGCGTGGTGGCCGGCATAATGCCCCGCGACGCCGCCCACGACCGCGCCCTTGAGGCAGCCCGCGGCGTTCGCCGTGCCGGTCATCGCGCAAGTGAGTGCCACTGCCGCGAGAGCAACTTTAATAAAACCAGCTTTCATCTGAAAGTACCGTGTGGTTGAGATGCCCGAAGGTGGAGCGATTGGATTTATTTTCAATAGCCACCCCAGCGATTATGTTCCCGCCATTCATGTTCGCGCCACGATTCCCGGCGCCACTCATGTTCCCGCCATTCGCGGCGCTCACGCCATTCCCGCGCACGCCAGCCTCCATCGTCACGGTAGGCGACAGCAACCGGCGCTCGCTCGTATGCTACCGGAGGGCCGATATAGACGGACGGGGCTGTCTCGACCGCTACCGGCAAGCCTGGCCCAACGGCCACATCGACGTGCGCCGAGGCGGCGCAAGAGGCCGCCAGAATCGCCAGACCGAGTGCCGCGCCAATGATCTTCCTGTTCATCTTCGTTCTCCCTTGCGCGTCGAAGCGCGATGCCGCCGGTTGATTCCCTGTGAATCAGCGTGCCGCTGAATACGGTCCTAAGTGTAGAAGCGCGGCGGGGACAGAGGTGAAACAGTGCTGCGAGATCCGTAACGCACAGTTACGGCAGTCCTCGCCTACGTTTTCGTCGCTTACAAACGGGTTCTGCCTGGCTGATGGCTGGCGTCTCGGAACTCGACGCTTCGAAAGCTCCCGCTCGAATGAAAATGAACTGCTGTCCTTTGAATATTCGAATGCTTGCCTATAGTAGAAACGGCCATTGCTGAGAAGCACAGCTAGCGCCTTTTCGTTGATGCCGGTCCCGGGGAAACACGAATGACACCATCGAATGCCGCGATCTATCAGTCTCATACTTGCACGCCGGCGTCGCTACGCACGCTCGCCGGCTATCTTGAACTGGCGCTCGACAAAGGGAAAAGCGTGGTTTTGATGCGGATCGGCGTCCAGGTGCGCAGCGTTTATGTCGGCGATCCGTCGGGTTCGCTGGACGATATGTCGGATTCCGGCGTGATCGATGCATTCCAGGCGGACGAGATGCTGGCGTTGACGCGCCTCGGGCTCAACCGGATAACAGCGGACGGACAACAGTACCGCTTTGTACGTAGTGTGCGGTACATAGCCGATCGCCAGGCCGTTGTTTTTACGCCGACGTGAACTGCGGTACTCGCGGAGTTGCAAAGGCAAATAGAAGAGTGTGAAGGAAAGGTAAAGAAAACGAACAAAGATTGGGCAATTGAGTAGTGAACCTGAAAGTTTGTTACCTGCAAGCGACGTTATTAGGCCGCTCGGTGTCCGAAAGGCCACATTGATCTGCCTTTCTTCTTTCATTCATGGCATAGTTCGACGATTACCACCTACGGAGGAATCAAATGCCAACGTTAGAGCAAATCCAGGCAAAGCTCAAAAAACTTCAGGCGCAAGCCGACGCGCTTATTGCCAGGCAAACAAAAGTCGTCGTCGACGAGATTCGGGACCTGATGCTCAAGCACGGCCTGACTACTGAGGATATCGAGGGCAGCGCCAAAGCAACGCGTTCGGCGCGAGGGCTGAACGGTCATGCCGGAAATGAGAAGTCGAAGAACATGGGCACGGTCAAAGCGGCCAAATACCGTGACCATAAAACCGGCGCTACCTGGACGGGCCATGGCCGCGCACCGGGCTGGATCGCCGGGGCCAAAGACCGCAGTCGATTCCTGATCGAAGGCGCAAGCGAACCTCAGTCCGAGGCAAAAGCCGCGGTGTCGGGTGCAAAGCGCACCAAGGGTCAGCCGAAAGGCGCGCAGCCGCCCAAGTACCTCAATCCGAAAACCGGCGCAACCTGGAGTGGTCGGGGTCCGGCGCCCGCATGGCTTGCAACCGTCAAAGACCGCAGCAAATTCCTGATTGACGGCGCAACCGCCGCGCCGGGCAGTGTTGGGCAGAAAGGCGCAAAAAGCGCAAAAGGCACAAAAGGCGCAAAAGGCGCAATAAAGGTTGCTACTAAAGCGGCCACGAAAGCCGGTAAAGCCAGGTCGGCGGCAACGAGTGGTGCAGTGAGCAAGAAAGCCGCTGCAAAGAAAGTCGTGGCGAAAAAGGCTGCCGCGAAAAAGGCCGCGGCGGGGACCAGGAAAGTAGCGGCAAAGAAAGGCGCCGGCAAAACCGCCGTAAAGCCCGCCGCTAAAAACACCACTGCAAAGAAGACGGCAGCGAAAGCGGCCAGGAAAGCGCCGGCTCGCAAAGCTGCTGCGAAAACTGCCGCGCCCAGCACTGCGGCAGCGCCGCAAACCGCCCAGGTTGAAGCCAGCGCATGAGCGCCATGGAGCCATGAAATAGATGCCAGGCCCGATCGAAGCACCCCGGCAGGAAGATCTGGTCGTCCTGCTGGACTCGGTTCCTCATCCGGCGGCCGACGCCGCCGAACCCTTCATTGTCGCGAGCGAGCGGCGCGTGATTCTCGCTTATCCGATTGCGGAGACCGACTTCGATCGGTTCGGACCGTTCGATCCCGACGACGATCCCTTCTGCACGGTGCTGTTTGCAGACGCTCTGTTTCATCGGCTGGGTCCGCCGGGCGACGTCGATCTCGACATTCATCCACTAACGCGCCAAGGTTTGTCCGGCTATTCGGCGCATGAAGTCGAGAATTCGTCGCTGGCCGCGGAAATCGCGGCGGTCGGATCGGCAGGCCCGGCGCAGCGCCATTTCGTGATTACGTTTCAGGATTCGACGTTCGAATGTGTGGCGTCGGACTATACGGTGGTAGGCGTCTATGGCGCGGGTGAAATTGCCAGCCGGGAAGCGTTCTCACTGGTCCGATAAGCTTCAACACGTCATAAAAGCGGAGGTTGCAAAGCGGGTTGCGCAATAGGCATGCGCAATGCTTGTCGCTGTCGTGGTTAAAGCCGGACCCGGTCCGGCACTCTCCGTCAAACTCAGGGACGCGTAGACGGCGCCCGGCCGATTAGCCTGGAAACCGCGTATGCTGACTATTCCCATCACCGCGCTCGTCACGCTCGTCATCATATTGGTGATCGCGAATCTGTCGAGCGGCGAGAAGAAGATCGAACACAAGATCGAGCGGCTCTATGCGAGCGACGATCCGCAATTCCTGCGCTCAATGGGATTGCTACTGGGACCACCGGTCATCTCCGGCAATCGTTTCGAAATGCTGCTCAACGGCGACGGCATTTTTCCGTCGATGCTCGACGGGATTCATGCAGCGCGCAAAACCATCACGTTCGAAACGTTTATTTACTGGTCCGGCGAAATCGGCGAGCAGATCGCTCATGCGCTCGCCGATAAGGCGCGTGAAGGCGTCGCAGTTCATGTACTGCTCGACTGGGTCGGCTCTTCCAAAATGGACAAGCGCTATCTGGAGTTGCTGCGCGTAGCCGGTGCGCAAGTGATCCAGTATCACAAGCCCCATTGGACTGGCCTGGGCCGTATGAACGATCGCACGCACCGCAAGCTGCTGATCATCGACGGGTGTGTCGGCTTTACCGGCGGCGTAGGCATCGCACAGGAGTGGACCGGGCACGCGCAGGACGAGAAGCACTGGCGCGATACGCATTTTCGTGTAGCGGGTCCGGTGGTCGGTCACATGCAAGCTGTATTCATGGACAATTGGGTCAAGGCGACCGGCAACGTACTGCACGGCCCTGACTATTTTCCGCACGTCGAATCGGCAGGCAACGGTCTCGCACACATGTTCAGCAGTTCGCCGTCGGGCGGCAGCGACGACATGCAGTTGATGTACCTGATGGCGATTACGGCGGCCACGCGGAGCATACATCTCGCGAGCGCGTATTTCGTGCCCGACAAACTGACCATCAACGCAATCGTGGAAGCAGCAAAACGCGGCGTGAAGGTGCGGATCATCACGCCGGGCAAGCGCATCGACACGCATACGGTGCGCGAGGCGTCGCGCGCCTGCTGGAAAGACCTGCTCAAAGCCGGAGTCGAAATGTACGAGTACCAGCCGACCATGTTTCATTGCAAATTGCTAATCGTGGACGAGTATCTGGTGTCGGTCGGCTCGACCAATTTCGATAGTCGTTCATTCAAACTGAACGACGAAGCGAATCTGAACATTTACGACCGCGATTTCGCCAGGCAGCAGACCGCCACATTCGCGGACGATATCGCGAAGTCGCAGCGCGTCACGCTTGAAGCATGGCTGCATCGTCCCCTCACCGAGAAGCTGATCGAGAAGTTCGTCTGGATGCTGGACACGCAACTTTGAATGAAACACAGCGACGGCGTAGTGCGCCAAATCCGATTCACTGGCACATCGCGCCACTCAGATACGCTTGAACAGCGCAAGGCGTAGAACGCGCGCCGCCCTTGGCTTCGGCGTCCAAGGGAAGGGCAAGCATGGCTCTGGCGCGTCGGTAAGCCTGCGCGAAGCCGCGCAATTCCTGGGTGATCGGCCGATCATCGAGCCGACGCCGCGACAGGGCACCCGCGATGCATCGTTCAATCAACGCGAACTGGCTATCGATGGGAGCTTCGCGGCTCGATCGTGGCCTGATGGCGCGGTGTCGTCGAGCCACCGCGTGTCGGTTTGCGCCGCTTGCCGCATGCGCTAGTTGCCGGGGTCGAGCACCGGCTTGTCCGGGTCCGCAAGTGTCCTGTAGGGCAGTCGCGCGGCGTGCGGATCGGTCGTCGTATTGTCGATCACGCGTTCGACATCCGCCGTTTTTGCCAACTCGGCGAGGAAGGCGTGCTTGTCGAAGCCGGGCGTCACGCAGCCTTCGACATAGATGAAGCGGCGTTGCAGCGTGAGCCACAGGGTCGACTGTTCGCGCCAGTGCGTGGCGACGTTCACACTGGCGAGACGCCGCGCAACGGCCTCGGCGATTTCGGCGTCGTACAGATAGGCGTTCGGCAAACGGCAGCGGCCCTCGATCCAGCAGCTATTGCCGCGTTCTATTCGGTAGTGACTGTCGTCCAGCCATTCCTTCTGCGTTTGCAGCGGACCGAGCGGCGTGGGGCAGGCGGCGATTGCATTGGAGATCTGAAAGAACGGGTCGTGGCCGCGTTTGACGCGCGCCTGTTCGGCATGAACGTGGGCGACGCCGATGACGATCAGCAGACTGGCGAGCCGCGGTTTGATCAGGCGATTCATCCTTGAGCGCTCCGGTGCTGGGCGGTGAGGCGCGAAGAACACTCTTTGTCGTGCGCTCATTATCGCGCGCGGTCCAACGTGTGTCGCGCCACTCGACGCATCGACGCGCTTAGCACCTCAGCGCGTGGCGCGCCGGTTCTCCACCGCGAATTTGATCAGTTCCGCCTGCCCTTCGATCTCGAGCTTGCGCTTCAGATTCAACCGATGCGTCTCCACCGTGCGCACGGACAGATCGTTGCGTTGGGCGATCTGCTTGCTCGACAAGCCTTCGGCCAACGCATCGAGAATGTCGCGCTCGCGCGGCGTCAGACGTTCGACCGGCGATTGCATCGCCGACGCCTGAATCAGCCGTGCGCCCAGTCCGGCGCTGAAAAACGTTTTGCCGTCGAGCACTGCGCCGATCGCCTGAATGATTTCGGTGGCGGGCGAGTCCTTCAGCACATAGCCGCTCGCGCCGGCGCGAACCGCCTGGGTCACGTATTCGAGGTTGTCGTGCATGGACAGCATCAGCACGCGAATCGCGGGAAAGCGTTCGTGAAACAGGCCGGCGAGCGCGATGCCGTTCATGCCGCGCATGCCGACGTCCATCAGCACCAGATGGGGCGTCTCGTCCGCGGCGAGCGCAAGCGCCTCCTGCGCATTGCCCGCTTCGCCGACCACGACGAAGTGGCGCACGGCTTCGAGGCGCGCGCGCAAACCGTCGCGTACGAGCGGATGATCGTCGACGAGAAGCAGGCGCGCGATGGCGGCGGATGGATCGTTCATGGCGATATGTCCTGCAAGGGCGAGAACGGCGCGTCGGATGTGTGGAGCGGCACGCGCGCGGTGACGACAGTATGGCCCGCTTGCGAAGCGAGCGACAGCGTGCCGCCGAGCGCTTCGAGCCGCTCGCGCATATTGCGCAGCCCCACGCCCGAACGTCTGCCGACGAAAGCGTGCGTCACGTCGAAACCGCGGCCGTCGTCCGCGATCGTCAGCGTGACCGTATCGTGCGAGATTTCCAGCGCCAGTGCCGCGCTCGACGCTTGCGCGTGACGCACGATATTGGTCAGCGCTTCCTGGGCGATACGAAAGAGCACGGTGTTGACCGCATCGGGCAACGTCGCTGCATGCGTGTGCGTGATTTGCGTGAAGCCGAGCTCGATGCCGGACTGCTCGCTGAGTTCGCGCGTCAGTTGTTCCAGCGCGGCGGCCACGCCGAGATCGTCGAGCATCGACGGACGCAGCGCGTGAGATATGCGCCGCACTTCGCGCAACGTGTCGCCGAGCCGCACGAGACTGGTGGCGAGCGCCGCTTCGGCGGCGGGCACGCGCGTCTCGCTGCGCTCGAAGCGCGCCAGCGCGGACTCGAGCAGCAGCTTCACGGACACCATCATCTGACTGATGCCGTCGTGCAATTCACGTGAGAGGCGCGCGCGTTCGTTTTCCTGCGACTGCACCACCTGCTGCGCGAGCCGCTTCAGTTTCGCGTCGGCGCTACGGTACTCGGTGACGTTGAGCACCAGTGCGCACAGCGCGATCACCGCGAGCCCGGCCACCGCGATCGCGTCGATCCATTTCATCGTGCGATCGATGTTGGCGGCCGCGCGCGCATCGATATGCGCGAGCGTCGTGTCGACATCGTCGAGATAAATGCCGGTGCCGATCATCCAGCCCCAGCGCTCGAGCGGCACCACGTAGCCGAGTTTCGATGCGACTTTGCCGGTCGACGGACGGTGCCACACGTAGCGCACGTAGCCGCCGCCGCGCGCGGCCGCGGCGAGCAACCGCTGGATAGTTGGCACTCCCTGGCTGTCGCGCAGCGACCACAGATCGCGGCCGACGAGGTCGGGCTCGCGCGGATGCATCAGCGAACGGCCGTGCATGTCGTAGACGAAGAAGTAGCCGTCCTTGCCGAAATCCATCTTCTCCAACACATCGAGCGCGCGCATGCGCAACAGCGCGTCGTCGCGTGCGTTGTCGCCGGCCGCGTCGTAGAGCGGTGCAATCGCCGTGGTGGCGAGCTCGACGTAATGCTTGAGCTCGATTTCCTTGCTCGCCATGTACGCAGCCTGGGTAGTCGCGTGCTGCGTTTGCGCGAGCGCCGTGGCTTCCCGGCGCACGCCGGTTTCGATGCTGGCGATGGCCACCAGAAACGGCACGATCGCCAGCAGGACAATCTTGGCTTTGAGTTTCATCGTTGAAAAGCTGCCGACCGGCTACGTGGTATTACGTAGCCGGCTTACGTAGTTGCGCGCTTGTGAGGACGCTCACGAAGGCGAATACTACATCCCCGCAACGTACCGCGCGCGGCGGCTCGTTGCGCGTTGCCGCAAGCGCCGCCGCATGGCAGGGCCGCCGCGATGTTCTTACCGGGCGGCAGACGCCTCTATCCGGTTGATTGCCTGAAAACGGCTAACCGGTTTTCCGCACGCTGGGCCACGAGCGAGGCGTGCGTGTCGATAATAGACTTAGGAGATGTTCGTGGAGACCTCCCCATCCGAGGGCCGCTCATGGCTCTGGCTCATTTTGCTGATTCCGTATGTCGCGCTGTTGTGGCTGCCGTTCTATAACGACACGCATCCGCCGTTGTTCGGCTTTCCGTTCTTCTACTGGTATCAGTTTCTGTGGGTGCCGTTGACCTCGCTGCTGATTTACATCGTGTATCGAGGTGTCAAATGAACGATCTGAATCCCGTCAACCCGGTTGCGATGACCGTATTCATCGCGTTCTTCGTGCTCGTTACCGTGATCGGCTTTTTCGCCGCGCGCTGGAAGCGCGGCGACCTGACGCAACTGCACGAGTGGGGGCTGGGCGGCCGGCAGTTCGGCACGATCATTTCGTGGTTCCTCGTGGGCGGCGACTTCTATACCGCGTACACGGTGATCGCGGTGCCCGCGCTCGTGTATTCGGTGGGCGCGTATGGCTTTTTCGCGTTGCCGTACACGATCATCGTTTATCCGTTCGTGTTCGCGGTGATGCCAAAGTTGTGGAAAGTGGCGCACGCGAAGAACCACATCACGGCGGCCGACTATGTGCAGGGCGAGTACGGCGGCAAGTGGTTTCCGGGGGCGGTCGCGCTGACCGGCATCGTCGCGACCATGCCGTATATCGCGCTGCAGCTGGTGGGCATGCAGGTGGTGATCAAGGGACTCGGCGTGAGCGGCGAAATGCCGTTGATCGTCGCCTTCGTGATTCTCGCGCTCTACACGTATGCAAGCGGCCTGCGCGCGCCGGCGATGATCGCGTTCGTCAAGGACATCATGATCTACATCGTGGTGATCGCGGCGGTGTGGCTGATTCCGGCCAGGCTGGGCGGCTACGCGCACGTATTCGACATGGCCGATGCGCACTTCAAGGCGAAGGGCGGCGCAACCGGCATCATTCTGAAGCCGACGCAGTTCACCGCGTTCGCGTCGCTCGCGTTGGGTTCGGCGCTGGCGGCGTTCATGTACCCGCACACGATGACGGCGGTGTTGTCGTCGGCGTCGGCGAAGACGGTGCGCAAGAATGCGATGTTCCTGCCGGCGTACACCTTGCTGCTGGGTCTGATCGCGTTGCTGGGTTATATGGCGATTGCCGCCGACGTGAACGTCAAGTCGGCCTCCGACGTCGTGCCGGCACTGTTCGGCACGCTGTTTCCGGCGTGGTTCGTCGGTTTCGCGGCTGCGGCGATTGCAATCAGCGCGCTGGTGCCGGCCGCGATCATGTCGATCGGCGCGGCGAATCTGTTCACGCGCAATCTGTGGCGCCCGCTGGTGTCGCCGAATATCTCGCCGGCGGGCGAGGCTTCGACCGCCAAGATCGTTTCGCTCGTCGTGAAGTTCGGCGCGCTGCTATTCATCGTATTCCTGCCAACGCAGTATGCAATCGACCTGCAATTGCTCGGCGGCGTGTGGATCCTGCAGATCTTCCCGGCTATCGTGTTCTCGCTGTACACGCGGCGCCTGAACACGCCGGGTCTGTTCCTCGGGTGGATGGTGGGCATCCTGATCGGCTCCGGGCTCGCGATCTCGCAAGGGCTCAAGCCGGTGTATGCGCTGCACTTCGGCGATACGTCGTATCCGGTGTATATCGGCCTGATCGCGCTGGTGGCCAATATCGTCGTCAGTTTTGCTGTGTCGGCGCTGTCGCCGCGCAGAACGGCGGTCACGGCCTGATCCTGGTGCGTGTCCGATAAAACGCCGCGAAGCAATCGCTTCGCGGCGTTTTTTATGGGCGTTCGCAGCGGTTGCCTTGGGCGCCGGCGCAGCGTCGCAGCGGATTGCGATGGATGCGTGAACGACGAGGCCCGCACGCGCCGCCAAGAGCCTCTAAGCGCCTTGGAACCGCTCTATCCGAAACGGCTGCGGGTCGACGAGGGTCGGCTCGCCGGTCATCATCTCGGCGATCAGTCGGCCCGTCACCGGCCCGAGCGTGAGCCCGTGATGCGCGTGGCCGAACGCGAACCACAATCCCCGATGTTTTTTCCCGGACCCGATGACCGGCATCATGTCCGGCGTGCAGGGGCGACCGCCCATCCACGGTTCGGGGTCGAGGCGCTCGCCCAACGGGAACAGGGTGCGCGCGATCGGCTCGACCGCTTCGAGTTGCGTCGGCGTTTTCGCGGCGTCACGCCGCGCGATTTCCGCGCCGGTGGTGAGGCGGATGCCTCGCGCCATCGGCGCAAGCAGATAGCCGTTCTCGACATCGAGCACCGGATGATTCAGCCGCGCGGACTGTCGCGGCGCGTAGTGCATGTGGTAGCCGCGCTTGACGGCGAACGGCACGCGATAGCCGAGCCGCGAACTCACGCGATCCGACCACGGCCCCAACGCGACCACCGCCGACTCGGCCTCGATCGTTTCGGAGTCCGTATCGACTTGCCAGCCTTCGCGAAGCGTGTCCGCGTCGCCGAAAAAGAACCGGCCGCCGAGTGCTTCGAAATACTTCGCGTAGGCGGTCACCAGCGCGTTAGGGTCGCTTACAGAGTCGGATTCGGGGTAGCGCAGGCCGCCTGGCAAGCGCTTGTCGAGGTCGGGCTCGACCTGCTGCAGCCGTGCCGCATCGAGTGTTTCGAAAGCGACGCCGTACTCGCGATGCCATTGTTCGGCGAGACGGTTTTCCGCGTCTCGTACCGCGCCGCTGCGAAACACCTTGATCCAGCCGATCGGGCGCAATAACGCGCTCGCGCCGGCAGCGTCGGCGAGCGCGCGGTGTTCGCTCACGCAATGTTCGATCAGCGTCGAGTAAGACTTCGCGATCTCGGCGTGCCTTCTCGGGTGGGAATTGCGCCAGTACTGCCAGAGAAACGGCGCGGTCTTGAGCAGCGCGTCGGCATGGTAGCGAACGTCCGGCGACTGGTTGCGCGCGTAGCGCAGCAGGGTGCCGAGATCGCGCGGAAAGGCATACGGATAAACGCCCTCGCGCTGAATCAACCCGGCATTGCCGAACGATGTTTCGTTGCCGGGCAGCTTGCGATCGACCAAAGCAACGCGGCGGCCGCGTTTCTGTAAATGGACGGCGACGCACACGCCCACGATGCCCGCGCCGAGCACGACGGTATCGAATTTCATGCTGCCTGTTTGCCTCGCTTGAAGTCGGGGGTTCGAAGATCGCGGCGATCGCGTCGACTCACGTGCGCTTTGCCGTGCTAGCGTGACGGCCTTTTGTTTTCGCAGGGGGCGTCGGCTTGCTTTTTGCGGCGGGCAGTCGACGCGCCGTCGGCGGCCGGTCGCGCAGCGGGGTTTCATCTTACCGTGATCCGCCAGGGAAGCCACTGGCTTCGTGAGCGACATCCGCGGCAGGAGCAACGATCGGGCAACGACTTTAGAAGGTGCACGGTGGACGCACTGCAAGCGCGCACGAGCCCGCATGGCCGGACCCGCCGCAAGACCCGTGCGAGCGCCCGTCAGCTACCTTCGAACCCGCTTCCCGACCACTCGCGGACCGGTCGACATCGGCACCCGGCTCGTCAGCGTGTAAACTGCTGACTTTTTGTCTCCGGTGGTATGTTGCAAGTCCCCCAGCGAACAACGCTCAGCGGCCCGGCGCTCGTTCGCTTACTGGCGCGTGTGGCGGATGTCGAAATTCCCGAATCCAGGCAATCGCTGTCGGACCGGCTGAGTCAATGGCTCGGCTGGACCGACGCGATTGCGTTGTCGTCGGCGCTTAACGGCAGTCCGCCCGCCGTCGCCGGCGGTGCGCGCGTTGCCGGCAGCGCCGCAGAAGGCGAGTGCGTGCGTCTGCGCAGTTCGCTGACGAAGGCTGTAGTCGGCGACCGCGTGTTCGCCACTGCGCGCTCCGATGGACGTGCGCCGATGCAGAAGCCCAAGCAGACGCACGTGCCGATGCAAGGCACCGCTGAGGCGCCGGTCGATTACGCGGTGTTCCGTCAACGCTACCAGGCGATCCAGCAGTCGATGGAAACCAGCATCGCCACGCTGCGCAGCCGGCTGCGCGGCATGCTTGCAGCGAAGACGCCGGCGCTGGCCCGCCTCGCGGCGCTGGACGCCGTGATGGAGCGCGCGCTCGGCGAGCGCGAGCGCACTCTGCTGGGCGGGGTGCCCGGCATGCTGGCCCCGCACTTCGAGAAGTTGCGCGAGGCCGAGCAGCAAGCGCTCGCTGCCAGGAATGCCGAGTCCGCCGACCGCACCGGCTGCGACGCCGCAGCGCAGACCCCGCAAGCCTCCGCCAACGTCGCGCCGCTCACCCCCGGCGCATGGCTCGACGTATTCCGCAAGGACATGCAAAGCGTCTTGCTGGCCGAACTGGAAGTTCGTTTTCAACCGGTCGAAGGGTTGCTCGTGGCCCTTCGCACCCGCTAACTGAGACACTATGTCCAGATATCGTATCGATCTCGTCGTATTTCTGGCAGGTCTGGCCGCTGCGTGCTGGATCGCCGCCAGCTATGTCGGTTCGAACCTGCTTGCGCTGGCCGTCACCTTATTGATCGTCGCGTGCTACCTGACGGGCGCACTCGAATTGCGCCGCTACAGCCTGGCGAGCGCCACCTTGACGCGTGCGGTCGCGGCGCTGTCCGGGCCGCCGCCGAGTCTGGCCGCGTGGCTCGAGTCCTTGCATCCGAGCCTGCGCAACGCGGCGCGGCTGCGTGTCGAGGGCGAGCGCGTGGCCTTGCCTGGGCCCGCGCTGACACCGTATCTGGTCGGCTTGCTGGTCCTGCTGGGCATGCTCGGCACGCTGCTCGGCATGGTGGCGACGCTGCGCGGCACCGGCATCGCGCTCGAAAGCGCCACCGACCTGCAAGCGATCCGCGCGTCGCTCGCGGCGCCCGTCAAGGGGCTGGGCTTTGCGTTCGGCACCTCGATCGCGGGGGTGGCGACTTCCGCGATGCTCGGGCTGCTGTCCGCGTTATATCGGCGCGAGCGGCTCGAAGCGGCGCAGATGCTCGACGCGAAAATCGCGACGAGCTTGCGCGTGTACTCGCAGAGTCATCAGCGCGAACAAAGCTTCAGGCTCATGCAGCGTCAGGCCGAAGTCATGCCGACGCTAGTCGATCGTCTGCAAACGATGATGGCGGCCATCGAGCAACAGGCCGCCGCATCGAGCGAGCGGCAGATCGCGAACCAGGAGGCGTTTCATCGCAAGACCGAGGCCGCGTACCTGCGGCTTGCCGGCGCCGTCGAACGGTCGTTGAAGGAGAGCGTCGCCGAAGGTGCGCGCGTCGCGGGCGCGGCACTGCAGCCGGTCATGCAAGCGACGCTGGCCGGTCTGGCGCGCGAAACGGCCGCGTTGCAGCAGACGGTGTCGCACGCGGTGGAGCGGCAACTGGACGGGCTGTCGAAGGGCTTCGCGGCGACGGCCACGAACGTCGCGGACATCTGGAGCGACGCGCTGGCCGGACATCGCCGGTCGAACGATGCATTGGCTGGCCAGCTGCGCAGCGCGCTCGCGAGCGCGGCCGAGACCTTCGAGCAACGCTCGGCCGCACTGCTGGACGGTATGTCCACACGGCTGGACACGACGGCGGGCAGCGTGTCCCAGGCGTGGCAGGATGCGTTGTCGCGGCAGGAGAGCGTCGGCGAAAAACTGGCGGCGCACAATCAGCAAGCTCTGGCGACCGCCGCGGCAACCTTCGAGCAGCATGCGGCGGCGCTGTTGAGCACCGTCGGTCAGTCGCATGCGGACTTGCACACGCAGTTGGGCTCGCGTGACGAACAGCGGCTGGCTGTCTGGGCCGAAACGCTGCGGTCGATGGCAGGCACTTTCAGCGAACAATGGCAGCAGGCGGGCGCGCACACCGTGAGCCGTCAGCAGGAGATCTGCGAAACCCTCGCGCAGACCGCGCGCGATATCTCGGCGCAGACGCGTGCGCATGCGAGCGAGACGATCGCAGAGATCGACCGGCTCGTGCAGGCCGCGGCGCAAGCGCCGAAGGCTGCGGCGGATCTGCAGGCGCAACTGCTCGCGCAGGACCAGCAGCGGCTCGCGGCGTGGACCGAGACGCTCGGCTCGATGGCGCGCAACCTGAGCGAACAGTGGCAGCAAGCGGGTGCGCAAACGGCTAGCCGTCAGCAGGAAATCTGCGAGACGCTCGCGCAAACCGCACACGCTATCTCGGCCCAAACCCAGGCGCATGCTAGCGAGACGATCGGCGAAATCGGCCGGCTCGTGCAGGCCGCATCCGAAGCACCGAAGGCCGCGGCCGAAGTCGTTGCCGAACTGCGCCAGAAACTCTCCGACAGCATGGTCCGCGATACCGCCATGCTGCAGGAACGCAGCCGTCTGCTCGAAACACTGCAGACGCTGCTGGATGCGGTCAACCACGCATCCACCGAGCAGCGCACGGCCGTCGACGCGCTGGTCGCCACGTCGGCGGGTCTGCTCGAGCGCGTCGGCACGCGCTTCACCGATCATGTGGAACTGCAAACCGCGAAGCTCGGCGCGGTCGCCGCGCAGGTGACCGGCAGCGCCGTCGAAGTGGCGAGCCTGGGCGAAACCTTCGGCGCGGCGGTGCAGACGTTCGGCGAATCCAACGACAAGCTGGTCGCGCATCTGCAGCGTATCGAAACCGCGCTCGACAAGTCGCTCGCGCGCAGCGACGAACAACTCGCCTACTACGTTGCGCAGGCGCGTGAAGTGGTCGACCTGAGCGTGCTGTCGCAGAAGCAGATTCTGGAAGACCTGCAACGGCTTGCAAGCCAGCGCGCGAGCGCCGGAGCCGACGCCGTATGAGCGACGAAATCGACGGCGGCCTCGAGCCGCTCGCGCCGATCTGGCCGGTGTTCGGCGATCTGATGTCGGTGCTGCTCGGCGCGTTCGTGCTGATTCTGGTCGGCGTCATCGGCGTGCAACTGGAACTGTCGAGCAAGCTCGACCGGGAGGTCAAGCAGCGCGAGGCGGAAACGCAGCGTCGCAAGACGCTTGAGCAGGCGCTTGCCGGGCCGCTGGCCGCGGGGCGCGTGACGCTCGTGAACGGACGCATCGGCATTAGCGGCAACGTGCTGTTCGCGCTGAATTCCGATCAGTTGCAGCCGCAAGGCCGCGATCTGCTGAAGAGCCTGGCCGGACCGCTCGCTGCCTATTTGCAGGCCAGCGAGCAGATCCTGATGGTGAGCGGCTTCACCGACGACCAGCGCTTGCGCGAAGGCAATCGCCGTTTCGCGGACAACTGGGAGCTGTCCGCGCAGCGCGCGTTGACGGTGACGCGTGCGTTGGTCGACGCGGGTGTGCCGGCGTCGTCGGTGTTTGCCGCCGCGTTCGGCTCCGGGCAGCCGGTCGGCTCGAATGCCAATGAGCAGGGGCGGGCGAAAAACCGTCGCGTGGAAATTGCGCCTGTGCCCAGGCCGTCGGCTGCCACGGTGAAGCCAGGTGCTTAGCCACGGCAACGGCAACGGCAACGGCGATCGCGATGATCGCGGCGCGCGGAGCGAAGCGCGCGCCACGCTCGACGCCTGGCGCCAGCGCGGTGCGGATCGTCTGAACCCGGTGCGCTTTCAATTCATCGCGGCGCTGGAGCGGCGCGCGGCTGGCCACAGCGGCGCGGCGCGACGTATCCTCGACGCCAGACTGCGGGCGTTGCTCGATGCCTATGCGATCGATCTGGAACGCGCCAACGCCTCAACGGCGCAAACGGATGCCGTTGCCGCGTCCGCCTCGACTTCCAATGGTGCAGTTCACGAAACGCTTGCCGGGCTGATCGAACACATCGCCCGCCATGCGCCAGCGGTTCATGATCGCACTGCTTCGTACCCCGAACTACCGGCGCTGGAGTACTTCAGGGAAGTCTGGGCCAAAGTCCGCACCGAAACCCAGTTGCGCCAATCGCTCGCACAGGTGCCCGGCAATGCCGGTCCACTCAATTCCAGCAGCCTGGTCCACCGATCGCTTTCGTTGATGCGCGAGTTGTCGCCGGAGTATCTGAAGCAGTTTCTGTCTTACGTCGACACCTTATCGTGGCTCGAACAGATGCCCGGCGGCGCGCCCGCGAATAAAGACACGCCGCGCGCCGCGACCGGCAGTAAAGGCATGCGCGGCAAAGCACGCTGACACTGGCACGTTCAGTCGAAAGCTTGTTCGCCGATGCATGGCATATTGGCGGAACCGTCAATACCGGAGCTCATCATGCGAATCCAGACATCGTTTCTATTCGATCTCGATGGGACACTCGTCGATAGCGTGTATCAGCATGTTCTCGCGTGGAAAGAAGCGCTGGACAGCGAAGGCATTTCGCTGTCCGTGTGGCGCATTCATCGCAAGATCGGCATGAGCGGCGGGCTGTTCACCAATCAGCTGCTGCGCGAGACGCATGGCGAAATCAGCGTCGAGCGCGGCGAGCGGCTGCGTCACGCCCACGCGGCCGCGTATCAGCGCTTGCGCGCGCAGGTGTGTCCGCTGCCGGGCGCGCGTGAACTGCTCGACGCACTGACGCAGGCCGCAACGCCGTGGGCGGTGGCCACCAGCGGCCGGATGGAAACCGCCGCGCTCAATCTGGAGGCGCTTGGGGTCGACCCGGCGAAAGCGGTCGTGATCACACGCGACGATGTCAAATACGCGAAGCCGGACCCCGACCTGTTTCTGGCGGCCGCTCAGCGCCTGGGCGTTGCGATCGAACATACGGTGGTGGTCGGTGACAGCATCTGGGACATGCTTGCCGCGCGGCGCTGCCGTTCGCTCGGTGTCGGTTTGCTGTCGGGAGGGTACGGTACGGAGGAACTCGAACGGGCAGGCGCCTTGCGGGTCTACGACGATCCAGCCGATTTGCTCGCCCACCTGGATGAGGTCGCGTCGCGGCCGTGACTGCTCCGCATCAACGCGCATGAAGAGCGCGGGTGCAACGAGGAACCGCATTCGCGAGACGAAAACCGTCGCGCGAATGCAGCGCACTGGGCTCACTGTCTAGTGCTTGTCGTATTGCGAGGAATTCAGTCGCGAGGACTCCCGGACCAGCTGATCGGTCATCGCCGAGCCGACCGGATCCGGCTTGCGGCCGGTCGGTTCGCTGCGGGTCAGTGGCGGCAGCGGCAACGACGGATCGGGCCTGGCGGATTCCCTGACGAGTTGCGCGGTCATCGCCGCCGATAGCGGATTGATGCCGTTACGGCGCGGTTCCTCGCGCTTGTGCGCGCGAGTCTGCGCGGTTTTCAGCACCGGCTTGGACTTCGCCTGAGCGGTTTGCGGCTGGACTTTGATCTTGCCGGAGACGACCGTGCGGCTCGCGGGGGGCGTTCCCGCCTGCTTCGCGCGAGGCGCGTCTGTCGGGCCTGCACCGGCCGTCACGGTCGCGGCTGGCGCAGCGGGGGCCGCCGGCGCGGGTGGCGCACTGGGTGCGGGCGGCGCAGTTTGCACGACCGGTGCGGGCGGCGCGGCTGGCGCAACCGTCACAGGCCGCGGCGGCGGCACGGCCGCAAGCTGCTCGGTACCGCCGACAGGCGGAGCGCCGGCATCCACGGTCCCGGCCACCATGTGCGTCTCGTCGGCACGCAAATCGACTTTTGCCGCCGTCATGACGTCAGCGCTGCCGGTCACCGCGCCCGTTGCGGCCGGTGGCCGGTCGTCTTTAGGAAAAAGTAAATAACCGGCGACACCCAGATCAACCACGAGCAGGCCGACGATCAATACCTTGCCGGTATTTGTCATATTAATCAACACAACGTTCGATGCTGCAATGAATAGATGATATACGACTGCCCTCAGACGAGACGCTCCGGTCGTGCCCGAGCGATGGCTGATGTCCGAATTCGCCTTGAAAGGGCCGGGTGGCGCGCCCCGCCGCACCGATGGCCTTTTCGCTGTGCGCTGAGCGGTCCTGGCAGTTTCGCCCGATTCCATCGACGCTCACCCATTCGCGCCCGTCCTTGCAACGCGACGCCACTTTGCACTCTTCACACGTATAGACCTGTACTATACGTTCCAGCGGGATTTCGGCGCGCATCCAGCGTTCGGCCAGCCGGCGCACACGTCACCAAGGCGGCGCGGCGGCCTGTCCCGCAAAGAAGGGGCAGTGGCCGGAAACGGCAATCACAACGCGCTGACAATGCGGCACATGGCGAAAATCTGCTATGCCGCAAGCCCGGGGGCTGTCACGCCAGGACGCGTTGTGCGGCCGCGCCTTTCGCTGGTTTGCCTGCTGGCTGGTGCCACAGCGGCGGTGTGAAGATCCACGTGAAAACATGAACAACTTTATTCGACCACCTGTTTTTTATCCGGCCTCGGTTGTTTTCGTCGACGACAACGACAGTTACCTGGACGCGCTGCGCCGCTTTTTCCCGGACACTGCGACGAATCTGTTCTTCACGCGGCCGCAGACTGCGCTCCCCTACATCCGCCAGCATGCGCGCGAAAATTCGCTGGAGTTTGCGCCGGCGGAGGTCTGCCTGAGCGAGCCCGGCGTCGAGCGGTTCGTCGAAACGTCGGCCGGGCGGGATGTCGTCGCGCGACCTTCCCGCTTTCAGGAAGTCGCCGCGGTCGTCGTGGATTACGACATGCCGGGCATGAGCGGCGTCGAATTCCTCGCGTCGATCGCGGACCTGCGCTGCGCGAAAGTGCTGCTGACCGGCGTCGCGAACGAGACGGTCGCGGTCAAGGCCTTCAATGCCGGCATCGTCGATCTGTATCTGAGGAAGACGGAACCCGATTCGGCCAACCGGCTGGTCCATTTTCTGCATGACGCCAAGAACCGGCACTGTTCCGAGTCGGGCTGGCTGGCGCTTGGCGACAACGGCTTGACCTACTGCGATCCGCGCACCCGGAAGGTGATCGACGAGGTCGTGGCCGCCCAGGGCATCGTCGAATACTACTGGCGTCCGGAGCAGAACGCGATTCTGATGGTCGACCGCGACGGCAAGCCGAGCGTCTTCGTCGCGTGGGCCGAGAACGACTGGATTTCGCAGGGCGAGATCGTGGCCGACGAGGGCGGCCCGGCGGAGCTGTTGAGGCAACTGGCGGTGCGCGAGGCGATGCCGCTGTTCTGGCCGGACCTCGCCTACCGTGGCGGGATGGAGTTCAGGAAGCTGACGCCGCGCGGCATCCCCGGCTGGGACGATGCGTTCTATGGCTGGACGCCTATCGAACCGCACGAGGTGGGCTTCGACCTCGTGACGTTTTCGCAATGGCGCAACGAGCGCAATCGCTGAAACGGACCGACAGTCGAGGTTGTGCGTACGCGGTTTCAGCGGCGTTCATCGTTCATGTCGGCGCGGTTGATCCGCTGCGCTAGTGCGCGTGCAGATATTGCCTGCCGTGCGTAAGCCTGGCGGCGGCTTGCGCGAGCGCGTCAATCATGCGTTTGCTCGTTCGCGGCAATCGAGCCCGCAATCAACTGCATGCCTGCGTGCACAGAAAGTCGCACACTTGCCGATGCATTGCCTGCACGCCGGGACTCGACTCCAGCGCGCGCCAGCATCCATGCACGAGCCCCGTGCCGATGCGCCATTGCGCTTGTCCACCGGCTGCGTTGATGCGCTCGACGAACACGCGCGCATCGTCTCTCAACGGATCGTGCTCGGCGCCGATTGCGAGCGTGGGCGGCAAGCCGTCGAAGCGCGCCGCGTCGAGCGGGATGGTCCATGACGGGTAGGACGCCGACTCGCCTTTGCCCCAGTAGAGATCGCGGAACGTGTGCACGTCGACGAGCGTGAGCATCGGCGCATGCGCTTCGGTATCGCGTGCGGGCGGTTGCGGCTCCGTGCCGAGCATCGGATAGACGAGCGCCAGTCCGCGTACGCGTTGCTCGCCTTCGTCGCGCAGCCGCATCGCGACGCTGGCCGCGAGCGTGCCGCCGGCGCTGTCGCCGGCCAGTTGCAGCGGGGCGCCGTCGTGCAGTTCGAAAGGCAGGCGCCCGTGCAACGCGGCGCGCGTCACGTCGAGGCAATCGTCATGCGCGGCCGGCGCGTGGTGTTCGGGCGCCAGACGGTAGTCGACCGCGATCACGTCGAGCCCGGTGTCCGCGGCAATGCGCGCAGTGACCATCTGATGACTGTTCAGCGACCCGAGTACGAAGCCGCCGCCGTGAAAGTACAGCACGGTGCCGCGCAGGCCTTGGCGTGCGGTTGCACGGTGCCGGTAGCGCCGCAGCGCGATCTCATGACCGGCACTGGCGCGCAACGCAGCGTCCTGTACCGTGATTCCTTCGGGCAGCGGCGGCGTGAGCATCGCCGCGTAACGGTCGTACAGTGCGCGCTGCTCGGGCGGCGTCAATGCGGTGGTATGCGCGGGATAGATTGCAGTGGCCCTGTCGATGAATGCGGCCATTTGCGGTTCAAGCATGTCTTCTCCGATCGGGTTACGTTGCGGCGCGCAGGCCGATCACGCGTCCCGCGAATCTGGCGGGCGGCAGCGCGGCATGCGCGTCGGCGAATTCGCGCACGCGCGTCGCCACGTCGTGATCGAACGCGGCGGCGCGCGGGCCACGGGTATCGACGTGCAGCAACATCTGCTCGCCGGCGGCCACAGGCTCGCCGTGAGTGCCGCTGAACATCTCCAGGTACAGATGTAGGCGCTTCGCATCGTGCCCGAGCACGCGCATCTCGACCCGAACCGCTGCGCCTTCCTTGATTTCGCGCAGGTAGTTGAGGTGCGCTTCCAGTGTGTAGATCGAGCGGTGGCGCGCTTGACGCACCGCGTCGGGCAAACCGATCAAGTCGATCAGCACATCGGTGGCGAAGCTGAAAATCAGCATATAGAACGCGTCGCGCAAGTGACCGTTGTAGTCGACCCATTCGGCGCGCACGGTGTCCTGGTACGAGGGCAGAGCAACGGGCTGGGGCATGAGCGATTGTCTCGTCGATTGAAATGGGGGGCGCGGGCGCCTGGGCGTGCGCTAGCAGTTTAGCCCACGGTATCCGCGGTAATGCCCCCCGCTGATGGAGTGAAGCGAGCCTTATCGAGCCATTGTCCGTAAGAACCGCTGAGCCCACCTCTGCCGCACCGCCATCCAAATCAGAAAACAAGATTGATCTAATCAGATAAATTCATTTTTCAGGATGGTTGATTGTGCGTAGCCTCCAGCATTGAACGTGCCGCAACGGCGGTCCGGGCCGCGGCTCCGGTTTCCGCCTTGGCTTCGGCTTTGGCTGGCCCGGCGTCCGGATCCAATCCCGTTGCGCCAAGGCCCGCGCCGTCGCGGGCGCGGCCCACCATCTCGAGCGACCTCATGAACTCCCCTGCGAACCGGCTGGATGCATTGGCGACCCAGCCCAGTCACTCCAGCTACGCGGAACGCAACACCCGGTACTGGCAACGCAATCTCGCGGTCTGCGTGTTCGGCTCGTTCACGACCCTCGTGAGCTTGAGCATGCTGCTGCCTTTCCTGCCGCTGTACGTCGAGCAGCTCGGCGCCAGCTCTCCCGCCGCAGTGGTTCAATGGTCGGGCGTCGCGTTCGGCGCAACCTTCTTCGGCACGGCCGTGACCGCGCCGCTGTGGGGGCGTCTCGCGAATCGCTATGGACGCAAGCCGATGCTCGTGCGCGCGGCAATCGGCATGGCGGTGGTGATGTCCTTGATCGGCGTTGCACGCAGCGTGACGGACCTCGTCGCGCTGCGGCTGGTGGCCGGTCTGATCGGGGGCTATGCGTCGGCGTCGATCGTGATGATCGGCACGCAGGCGCCGCGCGAACGCGCCGGCTGGGCGCTCGGCGTGCTCTCGATCGGCGCGCTGGCGGGCAATCTGATCGGGCCGCTGGTGGGAGGCTTTCTGCCTGGCTGGGTCGGGATTCGCGGCACGTTCTTCGTCGGCGGCGCGATGATCGCGGTGGCAGCCGTGGCGACCATGCTGCTGGTGCGCGAAGACTTCGACAGCGCGGTCGACGCGAAACACCGGCTGGCCGCCCAAGCGTCGCCACGCGCAAGCGTGCATCGCGCGGTGATTCCCGCGCTGCTCGTCACGGCGATGATGGTGCTGCTCGCGAACATGTCCATCGAACCGATCATCACGGTGTACATCGGCCAGTTGGGTGTGCCGCATGCGCAGCTTGCGCGCGTCGCGGGTCTCGTGATGGCCGCCTCCGCGTTCGGCAGCATGTTGACGGCGCCGCGGCTGGGGGCGCTCGCGGATCGGGTCGGCGGATGGAACGTGATCGTCGGCTGCCTGCTTGCGACGGCGCTGGTCATGTTGCCGCAGGCTTTCGTCCGGCACTGGTGGCAACTCGCGCTGCTGCGCGGCGCGATGGGCATGACGATCGCCGGCTTGCTGCCAGCGATCGCAAAGCTCGTGCGTCAGTCGGTCGATGAAAGCCAGTCGGGCACGACCCTGGGTTATCTGCAATCGGCGCAGTTCAGCGGGCAGGTGGTCGGGCCGTTGATTGGCGGACAGATCGGCGCGCATCTCGGGTTGCAGCCGGTGTTCTTTGTCACCGGCTTACTGCTGGTGTGCTGCGCGGGGCTCAATTACTGGGTGCGCTCGCGCGAGGCGGGCGTGGTTCGTTCGCTTGCGTGATTGCCGAACGAGCGGTCTCACGCGCACCGGTCGTCGCCGAGATCGATAACGATCGGACCGGCGACGCCAACATGCCGGTCCAGCAACCAGCGCTGCGTCGTCACAAGCAGAAAATCCCGCTGCAACGCCGCGCGCAACCGCTCCCGACGATGCCCCCGTTTTCAGCAGCACCGGATCATTGCGATACAACTCGGGAAACATCCGCTTCAATTCACTGATCTTGGGCAGATCGTTGATGGCGATATAAGGGTAGTCCGGATGAAGCGCGAGGAAGTTCTGGTGATAGCTCTCCGCCGGATAAAAGCCCTTGAACTCCTCGACACGCGTGACGATCGGACGGGGAAACACGTGCGCGTTGTCCAACTGCGCGATGTACGACTTCGCGATGCTGCGCTGTTGCGAATTCGCGGGGAAAATCGCCGACCGGTACTGCGTACCGTGGTCGGGGCCCTGGTAGTTCAATTCGGTCGGGTCGTGCGCGACCGAGAAGAAGATGTGCAGCAGGCGTCCATACGTAATCTGCGTCGGGTCATAGGTGATCTGCACCGACTCCGCGTGTCCGGTATCGCCGTCGCTCACGGTTTCATATTGCGCGGTGCCCGCCGCCCCTCCCGAATAGCCTGACGCGACCTGCTTCACGCCCCGCACGTGTTCGAATACGCCTTGCACGCCCCAGAAGCAGCCGCCCGCCAGTACCGCGGTTTCGCTATGCGTGGCGCCGACCTGTTCGTCCTGGGCGGGCGGCGGGATTTTCGTCGCCGCTTCGGCCGAATTGGCGATGCGCTGCGCTGCGAGCACGCTCGCCGCAATCGCGACGCAACCCACGATCCTGGCGAGGGTCGAGTGCTTGCGCAACGAAGCCTTGATGGCAAATGCCGTGTTCATGATGTGCGTTCCTCAAATAGATGGGTTGATCGATGCCGTCCCGTTCACATCAGCCGAACGTGAACGCGTATGCCTGCACGCCAGGATCGAGGAATTCGATCGAGAAGGTGTGATCCGTCACATCGCCGGTTTGCCGCACGAGCTGGTAAAGGCGTTGCCCGGTCACCGTGCCGCTGCCGTCGGCGGCGCAGTCGGCGCCGTGTGCCACGCCGGGCGCCGCGCCATCCACGCTCACGCGAAAGCGCACCGGCTTGCCGTCGTCGCCCGGGCCGAGCACGAGATGCAGATCGCGCGCATGAAAGCGGTAGACGATGCGCCCGTTCGCCGCCGCGAGAGTCGCGTGTTCCGCGCCGACCTTCCATGCGCCGGCCAGTCCCCAATCGTTGAGGCCGGGCTGCGACGGCGCCGCATAGGTGCGCACCTTGTCCTGCGCCTCGCCGCCGGGCGACGCGAAGTTCTCCGCGCGCTGATAGCCGATGTAGGTTTCCTCCGATTGCAGATCGGCGTTGTCGGCCGCCGCCTGCACGCCTTGCATGCCCGTCCCCGCGATGCCGAGCGACACCTTCATCGCACCGGTATGCCCCGCTTCGGCGAGGAGTTGCTGGATCACCTTCTCCGACTCCGCATAGTCGCCTTCACCGAAATGGTGGTAGCGGATCTGACCTTGCGCGTCGACGAAATAGTGCGCCGGCCAATACTGGTTGTTCAGCGCACGCCAGATCGCGTAGTTGTTGTCGATTGCCACGGGGTAGTCGACGCCGAGGTCATGCGTCGCCTTTTTCACGTTGTCGATATTGCGTTCGAACGCGAACTCCGGCGCGTGCACGCCGATGACGACGAGGCCCTGGTCCTTGTATTTCTGCGCCCATGCTTTGACATACGGCAGCGAGCGCAGGCAGTTGATGCACGAGTAGGTCCAGAAGTCGACCAGCACCACCTTGCCGCGCAAGTCCTGGGTGGTCAGCGGCGGCGAATTCAGCCATTGGACCGCGCCGTTCAGCGGCGGCAGCACGCCTTCTACCGGAAGCGGCGCGGCGTCGCCCGACACGGCGTTTGTCGCGCGCATCATCGTGGGGCCGGGGGCTTCGGACGTGGCCGCACTGGCAGGGGCGTCGGCCGCCGCGACGACAGGCGCGTTGCCCCTCATCGTCGAGTTGCCGTTGTCCGCCGCGGCTTGCGTGACAGGCGCTGCCTTGGGCGAAAACCGGTCCACCAGCTTCTGTTCGAGACCGCCGGTGGCGACCGTCGATACCTTCGCGAGCACCCCGGTGTCGAGACCCAGCGAAATCGCCACGACGCCGAGCAGCATCGCCGCGCCGATCCCGCGGCGGATCCATTCGCCGGCGCCCAGTGAACGCTTCATCGCCGCGAACACCCGGCCGCCGATCAACAGCGCCACCGCGAGGGAAGTCGCCGCGCCCGCCGCATAGGCCGCGAGCAACAGCGTGGTGCCGACGCTCGCGCCGCGCAGCGCGGCACCGGTCAGCACGAGCCCGAGAATCGGGCCGGCGCACGGCGCCCACAGCAGGCCCGTCGCGATGCCGAGCAGAAACGACGAGCCGGCGCGAGCCTGCTGGCCGTCGGCTTGCGCGAAGTTCGACAGCCGGTTGCCGGCGCTCACGAACGGGCGCATCAGATGATCGGCGAAACGCGGCAGCAGGAGAGTCAGGCCGAAGATGGCAAGCAGCGCGATCGCGAGCCAGCGGCCGTACTGGTTGGCCTGCGTGACCCAGCCGCCGCCGACCGCGGCGAGCGTCGCGACGAGCGCGAACGTGAGCGCCATGCCGGCGAGCAACGGCAGCCCGCTGCGGACGAACGGTTGATCGGCGCGCGCGAAAACGAACGGAAGCACCGGCAGGATGCAGGGACTGAGGATCGTGAGCGCGCCGCCGAGATAGGCGAGAACGATGAGTAGCATGGCGATTCCAGACGTGAGTGTGTGGGCCGTTTGGCTCGGGCTGACCGGCTCAGGCGGCAGCCGGCGTGAACATCAGCGCGACGCCGTTCATGCAGTAGCGTAGGCCGGTCGGCGGCGGGCCGTCGTCGAACACGTGACCGAGATGGCCGCCGCAGCGCCGGCAATGCACCTCCGTGCGCGAGACGCCGAACGAGCGGTCCTCGCGGGTCGCCACGGCGTGATCGAGCGGCGCCCAGAAACTCGGCCAGCCGGTGTGGCTGTCGAACTTGGTGTGCGACGCGAACAGGTCGAGGCGGCATCCGGCGCAACTGAACGTGCCAGCACGATGCTCGTCGTTCAGCGGACTGCTGTAGGGGCGCTCGGTGCCCTCCTGGCGCAGTACCGCATATTGGGCCGGCGTCAGTGACTGGCGCCATTGCGCGTCCGTGCGGCTGACTTCGAAGGTTTCGGACGGTGCGGCGCCCCGCGCCGCTGCCGCGGTGACAGGCCGCCAGCGGCCCGCGGCGGCCAGCGCGGCGAGGGCCGCCGCGCCTGAAAACAGGAAGCGCCTTCTGCATTGCATGATGAGCCCCTTGATGAAGGTCCGCGCGTCGTTGCGCGAACGGACGAAAAGTGGCCTCATCGTAGGGCGTCGCCGATCCCGAAGTCCTCACGAAAACTTAAATTAAATGTGATAACTCGACGCCCGAAAATTTTGCACAATGGCGCCACGGGCCCGCGTCGGCTGAAACGTTGTTTGCCGGCGCGCCAAACCACGCTCCCTGCACGTTCCTCCAGGCACCCAAGCCCTCCATGGACAAGCCCAAGCGCATCCTGATCGTCGAAGACGACGTCGACATCGCCAACCTTCTGAGCCTTCATCTGCGCGATGAACGCTATGAAGTCGTCCACAGCGCCGACGGCAACGAAGGGTTGCGTCTGCTGGAACAAGGCGGCTGGGACGCGCTGATCCTCGATCTGATGCTGCCCGGCGTCGACGGGCTGGAAATCTGCCGGCGCGCGCGGGCAATGACGCGCTATACGCCGATCATCATCACCAGTGCGCGTTCGAGCGAAGTGCACCGCATTCTCGGCCTCGAACTGGGCGCCGACGACTATCTGGCCAAACCCTTCTCGGTGCTCGAACTGGTGGCGCGCGTCAAGGCGCTGCTGCGGCGCGTCGAGGCGCTCGCGAAAGACTCGCGCATCGACGCGGGCAGCCTGCGGATCGCAGGGCTGACGATCGACCCGCTCACGCGCGAGGCCCGCGTCGACGGTGCGCCGATCGAACTGACACCGCGCGAATTCGACCTGCTGTATTTCTTCGCGCAGCACCCCGGCAAGGTGTTCTCGCGCATGGACCTGCTCAATGCGGTGTGGGGCTACCAGCACGAGGGCTACGAGCACACCGTCAACACCCACATCAACCGGCTGCGCGCGAAGATCGAAGCCGATCCGGCCCAGCCCGAGCGCATCCTCACTGTCTGGGGACGCGGCTACAAGCTGGCCGCGGCCGGCGGTGATACGCCGGCCGCGGTCGGCACTCACAAGGACGCGCCGTGAACCTGACGCTGACCCAGCGGCTCTCGCTCGTTTTTTCCGCGCTGTTGCTCGCGTGTTGCGGTGCGTCGGCGTGGCTGCAAATCCGTTCGAGCGATCTGCACGAAAAGGAAGTGGTGCAGAGCCTGTCGAAGAACCTTGCCGACCACATCGCGCACCGCACCACGCTGATGGACGCGAACGGCTTGCGGCCCGACGCGGTGCGCCAGCTGTTCGGGCAATTGATGATGGTCAATCCGAGCGTCGAGGTCTATCTGCTCGACAACGAGGGGCGCATCAAGGGCGACGACGCTCCCGCCGGTCACCTCAAGCGCGAACAGGTGGATCTGGCGCCGATCCGGCGCTTCATCGCGGGCGACGCGCTGCCGATTCTCGGCGATGACCCGCGCAGCGTCGACGGCAAGAAGGTGTTCAGCGCGGCGCCGCTGCAAATGAACGGCCAGCCGCCTTCCGGCTATATCTACGTGGTGCTGCTCGGCGAAGAGCACGACGCGCTCGCCGCGCGCGTGGCGGCCAGTTCCGTGCTGCGCACCACGTTGTGGTCCATGGGGCTGGTTGCGCTGCTCGGCCTGCTCGCGGGTCTGATGGCATTCGGGCTGATCACGCGACCGCTGCGCCGTCTCACCGACGCAATGCGCCGCTTCGACGCGGAAGGCGAACCGGACACCCAGCCGAGCGTGCCGCGCTCCGCGCCGCCGGGACGGCGCAACGAAATCGCCGTGCTCGAAGCGACGTTCGCGCAAATGGCGAGGCGCATCGGCGACCAGTGGCGCGCGCTGACGCGCCAGGACCAGCAACGCCGCGAGCTGATCGCCAACATCTCGCATGACTTGCGCACGCCGTTGACCTCGCTGCACGGCTATCTGGAGACGCTCTCGTTGAAGGCCGACAGCATCGGCGAAACGGAGCGCGCCCGCTATCTGGCGATCGCGCTGGCACAAAGCGTCAAGGTAGGGCGGCTCGCGCAGTCGCTATTCGAACTGGCTCGGCTGGAACACGGCAACGTGCAGCCGATGCTCGAACCGTTTTCGCTGGTCGACCTCGTGCAGGACGTTTTTCAGAAGTTCGAACTGCCGGCCGAGGCGCGGCACATCCACTTGCGCGCGGGCATTGCGCCGCGCCTGCCGAATGTGTGCGCCGATCTGGGGATGATCGAACGCGTGCTGACCAATCTGCTCGACAACGCGATTCGCCACACGCCCGCCGAAGGCGCAATCGACGTGGACCTTGCGTATCAGGACGGCAAGGTATCGGTGACAGTGAGCGATACCGGTCCCGGCATTGCGCCGGAACAACGCGCGGGTCTGTTCGAGCGCCCGTTCAACCCCAGCGGCCCGCACCGCGGCGGCGGACTCGGCTTGCTGATCGTGCAGCGCATGCTGCAACTGCATCACAGCCAGATACGCCTCGTCGATCGGGCCGGAGCGGGGACGACCTTCCGCTTCGAACTGCCGACGGCGGAGCAGTCGAGCGCCGCCGGCCTGCGGTTGTGAGCGGCGGCTAGATGCCGCCCATGCACAGGTACTTGATCACCACGTAATCGTCGATTCCGTAGTGCGAGCCTTCGCGGCCCAGTCCCGATTGCTTGACGCCGCCGAACGGCGCGACTTCGTTCGAGATGAGTCCGGTGTTGATGCCGACCATGCCGTATTCGAGCGCTTCGGCAACGCGCCACACGCGGCCGATGTCGCGGCTGTAGAAGTACGACGCGAGGCCGAACTCGGTGTCGTTGGCGAGGCGGATCACTTCGTCGTCCGACGAGAAGCGCAAAAGCGCCGCGAGCGGTCCGAAGGTTTCGTCGCGCGAAACCTTCATGGCCGGCGTGACGCCGGCGAGTACGGTCGGCTCGAAAAAGCCGTGGCCGAGCGCATGACGCGCGCCTCCGGTGACGATCCGCGCGCCCTGCGCGAGCGCGTCTTGAATATGCGATTCGACCTTCAGCACGGCCGCCTCGTTGATCAGCGGACCTTGCGTGACGCCGTCCTCGGTGCCGAGGCCCACTTTCAACTGCTCGACGGCGACGCGCAGCTTTTCGGCGAACGCGTCGTAGACTTTGTCGTGCACATAGAAGCGGTTCGTGCATACGCAGGTCTGCCCGCTGTTGCGGTACTTCGATGCGATTGCGCCGGCCACGGCGGCGTCCAGATCCGCGTCGTCGAACACGATGAACGGCGCGTTGCCGCCCAGTTCCAGCGACACCTTCTTGACCGTCGGCGCGCACTGCGCCATCAGCAGACGGCCGACCGCCGTCGAGCCGGTGAACGACAGCTTGCGCACGACCTGATTGCCGGTCAGTTCCGCGCCAATCGCTTTCGGCTCGCCGGTCACGACGTTGAACACGCCGCGCGGCACGCCCGCGCGTTCGGCCAGCACGGCGAGCGCAAGCGCGGAAAGCGGCGTCGCCTCGGCCGGTTTGACGATGATCGGACAGCCCGCCGCCAGCGCCGGGCCGACCTTGCGGGTGATCATCGCGGCGGGGAAGTTCCACGGCGTGATCGCCGCGCAGACGCCAATCGGCTCCTTCACCACGACGATGCGCTTGTCGCTGGCCGGCGTGGGAATGGTGTCGCCGTTGACGCGCTTACCCTCTTCCGCGAACCACTCCAGGAACGACGCCGCGTACTGGATCTCGCCTTTGGCTTCGGCGAGCGGCTTGCCTTGTTCGGTGGTCAGGATCAGCGCGAGGTCGTCGGCGTTCTCCAGCATCAGGTCGTGCCATTTGCGCAGGATCGTCGCGCGTTGCTTGGCGGTTTGGGCTCGCCAGGCGGGCCACGCGCGATTGGCGGCGTCGATGGCGCGACGGGTTTCCGCTGTGCCCATCAGCGGCACGCTTGTGACGGTTGCGCCGGTGGCGGGATTGGTGACATCGAACGTCGCGCCGTGATCGGCGCCTTGCCATTCGCCCGCGATGTACGCGCGCGTTTGCAGAAGGCTGGGGTCTTTCAGGTTCGCTAAGGTCATCTGGGTTTGCCGTCGGTTCGTCGAAACGGGTCATGCGCGCGCCGCACGCGTTCAGGCCTGCGGCGCGCCGGTTGGCGCGAAGGAAAGGGAAGGGAAGGCCTTAAACCGATACCGCGACGCTTTCCTTCAACACGTCTTCGAGAATGGCCATTGCTTCGTCGAACACCGTGTCCTGAATCGTCAACGGGAACAGGAAACGCACCACGTTCGAATAGACGCCGCACACGAGCAGCAGCAAGCCGCGTTCGAGGGCGCGCGCCTGCACGCGCTTCGTGAAATCCGCGTCCGGCTGGGTGCCGCCCGGTTTGCAGAACTCGACTGCCACCATCGCGCCGGGTCCGCGCACGTCCGCGATCTGCGGCACCGCGGATTGCAGCGCGCCCAGCTTCGCCTTGACGCGCTCGCCCAGCACGGCGGCGCGCTCGCAAAGCCCTTCTTCGTCGATGATGTCGAGCACCGCATGCGCGGCGGCGAGCGCCAGCGGATTGCCGGCGTAAGTGCCGCCGAGGCCGCCGGGCGCGGCGGCGTCCATCACGTCGGCGCGGCCGACCACGCCCGAGAGCGGCATGCCGCCCGCGAGACTCTTGGCCATCGTCATCAGGTCGGGCACCACGTCGTAATGATGCATGGCGAACAGCTTGCCGGTGCGCGCGAAACCCGTCTGCACTTCGTCGGCGATCAGCAGGATGCCGTGCTCGTTGCACAGCTTGCGCAACGCGCGCACGAATTCGGCCGGCGCCGGATAGAAGCCGCCTTCGCCTTGCACCGGTTCGAAGATGATCGCGGCCACGCGCTTCGGATCGATGTCGGCCTTGAACAGCAGTTCGATCGCCTTGAGCGAATCGGCCGTGCTCACGCCGTGCAGCGGATTCGGGAACGGCGCATGGAACACGTCCGAGGGGAACGGTCCGAAGCCGCTCTTGTAGGGCGCCACCTTGCCGGTGAGCGCCATGCCCATCAGCGTGCGGCCGTGGAACGCGCCGGTGAACGCGATCACGCCCGGACGGCCGGTGGCGGCGCGGGCGATCTTGATCGCGTTTTCGACGGCTTCAGCGCCGGTGGTGAAGAATGCCGTCTTCTTCGGATAGTCGCCCGGGGCGCGCTGGTTGATTTTCTCGGCCAACTCGACGTACGACGCGTACGGCACGATCTGATACGCGGTGTGGGTGAAGTGATCGAGCTGGTCGCGAATCGCGGCCACGATTTTCGGATGGCGGTGGCCGGTATTGCAGACCGCGATGCCCGCGGCGAAGTCGATGAAACGGCGGCCCTCGATGTCCCAAAGCTCCGCGTTCTCGGCGCGCTCCGCGTAGAAATCGCACATCACCCCGACGCCGCGCGGTGTGGCGGCGTCCTTGCGGCTCTTCAGTTCGGCATTTTTCATCGACATCCCTTCGCTCCTGGTTTTGGACGGACGTCGCGCACACGGCGCGGCACTGCAGTGACTATAATGAGGTTTGGCTCTTAATCTCAGAGCCATTTTTGTAAAAATGTAGGAGCCAATCATGCGCGCGAGCGTGTTGTCCGACTGGCTGGCGCAGCGCCTCGACCGGGGCAATGGGCAGCCGATCTATCGCCAGCTGCATCGGCTGCTGCAGCAGGCGATTCTGTCGCGCGAATTGCCCGCGGGCAGCAAGGTGCCGTCGTCGCGCCTGCTCGCGCAGGAGCTGGGAATCGGGCGCAATACCGTCACGCAGGTGTACGAGCAACTGGTGCTGGAAGGCTACGTCAGCTCGGCGACCGGGCGCGGCACGTTCGTCGCCGACAGTGCGCCGGACGAGATCGTCGGCGCGCCGGATGCGGACGCGGCCCATGCGGCGCGCACGTCCAAGGCGGGCGCAGCCCACCTGGCATCGCCGTCGGTGCAGCCTGCGACGCGCGCGCTTTCGACTCGCGGCGCGCGGCTCATCGCCGGTGCGGGCGTGTCCAAGCGTCAATGGGGTGCGTTCATGCCGGGCGTGCCCGACGTCACCCGCTTTCCGGCGCGCGTGTGGAGCCGCCTGCACAACAAGTATTGGCGGCGCCTGCGCCCGGATCTGCTCACCTACGCGCCGGGCGGCGGACTCGCCGCGCTGCGTCACGCGCTCGCCGATTATCTGCGCACCTCGCGCTCGGTGCGCTGCACGCCCGAGCAGATCATCGTCACCACCGGGATTCACCAGTCGGTCGATCTCGCCGTGCGCCTGCTATCCGATCCGGGCGACCTGATCTGGACCGAAGATCCGTGTTATTGGGGCGTACGCAGCGTGCTGCACGTGTCCGGCCTGCAATCGCGGCCCATCGCCGTCGACGCCGAAGGCATCGATCCTTCGCCCGACGATCTCGCACAGCCGCCCAAGCTGATGCTCGTCACACCGTCGCATCAGTATCCGCTCGGCATGGTGATGAGCCTCGCGCGGCGCCGCATGTTGCTCGAATACGCGCGCCAGCACCAATGCTGGATCATCGAGGACGACTACGACAGCGAATTCCGCTACGGCAGTCGGCCGCTGGCGTCGCTGCAAGGGCTCGATACGTCGGGCCAGGTGATTTACGTGGGCAGCTTCGGCAAGACGTTGTTTCCGGGGCTGCGCATCGGCTATCTGGTCGTGCCCGAAGCGCTGGCGGAGAGCTTCGCCATGGCGAGCGCCGAGTTGTATCGCGAAGGACAACTGCTGCAACAGGCGATGCTCGCCGAGTTCATTGCCGAAGGGCACTTCACGTCGCATATCCGCAAAATGCGCACGCTTTACGGGCAGCGTCGGCAGACTTTGCTCGACGCGGCTTCCCAGCGTTACGGCGATGCGCTGCCCGCGGTCGGCGGCGACGCCGGCCTGCATCTGGTGATGCAGTTGCCCGAGGGCAGCGATGACCGTCGGGTGGCGGCCGCCGCGCTCGAGCGCAATATCATCGTGCGGCCGTTGTCGGGATATTACGCGCAGCCGTCGCGGGCGCCGTCGGGCTTGCTGATCGGCTATGCGTGCGTGCCGGACGAGCAGATCGGGCCGGCGTTCGACACGCTGGCTGATGCGATCGATGCAACGTTGCCGCAGTTTGCGTGAGCCAGGTCGGCATGGCGTCGTCAAGCCGCCTGGGCACGTCGGGGTATTCGCTTGCTCGTCACACCGCCGGGTCGCGCTATATCCGGATCAGCACAGCACCCAGCGTCACGAGGGCGCACGCAACGACGCGGCGCGGCGTGAGTTTCTCCCGCATGAACAGCCAGCCGATCAACACCGCGAAGATCGAACTGAGTTCGCGCAGCGCCGAGACCATTGCGATGGGCAGATACCGATAGGCCTCGATGATCAGGCAATACGCGCCGAGCGCGAGCAGGCCCGCCGTGATGCCCTTGATCACCACGGGGCGGCCGATGAAGAGCCCTTTGGCGCCGCCGCACCAATGCCAGGCGAGCAGAAACTGCGGGACGTTCCAGATCAGATAGACCCACATGATGTAGCTCAGGCCATTGCCTGCGAGGCGCGCGCCGATCCCGTCGACCACTGAATAGGCGGAGATGAACAGGCCGGTCAAAAGCGCGAACGGCACGCTCTCGCCGGAAAAGCGCATGCGGCGCCGGAACGCCAGCGACACGATGCCAATCGACACGAGCGCAACGCCGAGCGCCGCCAGCGGCTTGAGGACTTCGCCGGCGAACACCAGCGCGCCGACGAATACGAGCATGGGCGAAACGCCGCGGGCAATCGGATAGATCTGGCCGAAGTCGCCGCTTCTGTATGCGCGGATCAGCGCGAGCAGATAGCCGAACTCCAATACCACCGACGCGAAAATATACGGCCACGCCGCCGGCGCCGGCAGGGGCAGCATGAGCACGCCGACCGCGCTGACGGCGATATACGGCATCGCCATCATGCCGAGCAGCCAGACGCGGTCCTCGGACAGATGCAGAAACGCGTTCCAGGTAGCGTGAAGCAGCGCGGAGAACAACACCAGCAGGACGACAAAGGTTTCCATCGACTATCAGGCAGAGGAGGGAGAAGGCCGGGGGCCGGGCGCGCGCCCGTGATTATTCCAGCAGAACACGGGAATGGAGGAGAGGACGACTCAAGCGAAGGGGCTTTGTCTGGCGAAAAGGCACGAGCTTCTTACTGATTCGTTCGTCGAATCGCGGCGTCGTTGATAGCCTGTACTGCGATACGCCTGTAGTGCATGCCGGATGTCATTTTTATTAGACTTTTCCTTCCGGGAAAACAGGGGTGACCGTGTCTTCTCCGGATGGATCCGCATAACCAGCAGGATCGACAAATCCACCATTTAAGGACTCTTTCATGCAGACCACAATCGATCGCAGCAGCTTCAACTCGTACAGCCTGTCGCAGTCCTCATTCGCGGCGAACGGCGCGTCGTCTCGGAGCACAGTGCAATCGTCCGGCGCGAAGTCGTTAGCGACCGTCATCGGCGAAAATGGCGCAGCGAATCAGCACTTCTCAGCCATGAGCTATGCGCAGCCGGGCTCGCGATCACCGAACGGCACGTCGACGTCAATGTCGACGGTCAGATTTCAACAGATCAGCGGCAAAAGCGACAGGTCGGATCAATGCGGCAGCCGCAATAGCAGCTGGAACACTACCCGGGCAAAGAACGCAAACAGCCATTACAGCAACCAGAAGTTCGAATGCGGCAATGCGCAGGTCAAGGACAACAAACGCAATTGCAGCGGTCAACAAAATAACTGGAGCAATACGCAGGTTCAGAATAACAAAGCGAGTATCGATTTGGGCAACTACACGATCGATCTGAACAAGAGCGATTCATCTCTCGTTCTGACGAACAAACAGACGGGCAGTACGACAAAAATTTCGGGCGATCCGCACATCGATACCAATGGCACATCGGGTACGTTCAAAGGATCGCTGACGTTCGATCTTCCCGATCAGACGAAGGTCACCGTCGGGACGCAGGCGCAGGGCTCCGTCAGCTATGCCGACCAGGTGACGATCACGCAGGGCAACAAGGCCTACGTGGTGAATGGATTGAGCCAGCTTGACGGCAATCCGCTGACCGTGCAAAGCAGCCACAATGGCCGCCAGCTCGACCAACAGACGCCGGACGGCTATGCGCTCGTTGCCAATAGCGCCGGCACGGGCTGGATCGATCCGCAGACGGGCCTTGCACCGACTGCGGCCGACTTCAGCAAGGTCTGACCGTAGCAGACGAGGTCGCCGCAAAACGGCGACTTCGGCTGCACGCGCTTTTGACTACAGCAGCCTCACACGAACTGGCGAGGTGTCCCATTCGGCGTTGGGTCATCAATCGTCGGGATCGCTATCGTCATGCTGCGCGGCGAGCAGACGGCGCACCCGCTCCCGCGCATAGTCCAGCCCGCGCATCTCCTTTTGCAGAACATGCAGCGCCCTCACGGCCTGTTGCTGTGCTTTCTCGTTGGCATGGCATGCAACGGCAAGCGCCGATTCCAGAGCGAATTTACCGGAGTCGTGCCGCTGCAATGCCATGCGCCATAGCCACGCGCCGCTATCGCCGCTCGAACAGGCGGCCAGAATTTCCCAGCGCCTTGCCTCGTGCTCCGCGATGGCGTTCCTTTGCGACGCAGTATCCGCTGCCCAGCGCTGAAGGCGAAGGTGCGCCTCGTTCGACAAGCGGCGCGCACGCTCGACTCTTAGCTGCCGCACGCGTGTGAGCAGGGTCCATACGCGCACCTGCGTCGGGTTCTTCATTTGCGCGTCTCACGGCAAAGCGCGTGCAACGATGAAATCGTGGTTTCCCAATGGCAATACTGATCATGCGGCTGACGCAAAAAGCGTTCGATCAGTTTATGACGATCGATCGCCAGATCGCTTTCGGTATCGTTGCCACGCCGATATTCACCTATCTGCAGCAACAGTTCGACTTCTTGATATCGACTCATCCAGCCACGCACGCGGTTTGCATCGTCGCGATGTTCCTGACATGTCACGCGTGTCATCACGCGACTCTTGCTCTTCAACACGTCGATGGCCGGATAATGTCCCGCTGCGCCCAATCGTCCCGAGAGCTGGATATGTCCGTCGAGCAGCGAGCGCGCCTCTTCCGCGATAGGGTCGGTCATTTCTTCGTCCTCGGCCAGCACGGTAAAGAACGCAGTAACCGAGCCGCGCCGCGTCAGCCCGGCCGCTTCGGTCAGTTTCGGCAGTTCGGCGAACACGCGCGGCGGATATCCACGGCGCACTGGGGGCTCGCCTACCGCCAGACCCACCTCACGAAGCGCGCGTGCATAGCGGGTCAGCGAATCGAACAGCAGTAGAACCCGCTTTCCCTCGGCGCGCAGTTCACTCGCGACGCTGCACGCCAGCTCTGCCGCCTTGATGCGTTCTGCCGCCGGCCGCTCCGCGGTCGACGCGATCACGACCGCTGACGCCCGCCGCGGACCCAGATGATCGTGTATGAACTCGGCCACTTCGCGGCCACGCTCGCCGATCAGCGCGACGACGATCGCATCGACGTTTGCCCCGTTTGCGATCATGCCGATCAGGGTGCTTTTGCCGCCGCCTGCCGGAGCGAAGATGCCGACGCGCTGGCCGACTCCGCAGGACAAGAGGCCGTCGATTGCTCGTACGCCGGTCGCGAATGGCGTCGAAATCACCGGACGCTCGAGTGGATTGACAGGCGCGAGCATGTCCTCCGGGCGCCGCACGTTGGCCGTCGTCGGGGCGGCGCCGCCATCGAACGGACGGCCAAGTCCGTCGACCGTCCGTCCGAGCAGCGAAAGCGCGTCGAAGCCATGCCAGTTGAGCCCGCAGCCCTGCACGTGGGTGATATTCGACAAGCCCATCAGTCCGTCGAGCGGAACGACGAGTGCGCCGTCCTGCGTGAAGCCGACGACCTCGCCGATTTGCGCCTCTTTGGTATCGGGCCGGATAAGGCGCACCATTTCGCCGACGCGCAACGAGGCGCCGACCACACGCACGATGACACCTCGCGCTTCGACGATCCTCGCATTGAGCACGGGCTTCGTCGAGAATAGTGGCGGTTGCGGCACGAGCGTTTTCCTCTCGCTGTTGATTGGCTGCATGGATCAACCCGGTTCGAGCGTCGCGATCACGTGGATGCGATACGTGTCGAGCGGGATTTCCGCCGTCGCTAGCACATCGGTGCGAATGCCGAGCGTGCGCAGAATGCGCGCGAGATGAGGGCGCAGAAAAGCAGTCGTCACCACGAGCCGCACCGTATCCGGTTGTGCGGCAAAGGCGCGCTGCAGGATTTCCAGTCGATCGGCGTCGAGTACGCACTGCGGTTCGCCATCGGGGCCGACTTCGATCTGCGCTTCGAGATCGGCTTCCCACGCCGGTTCCAGCACGGCGGCATTGACTACCCAGTTGTTCAGATCGGCAAGCGGGCGCACCACCTGCTGCCCCAGCGAGATGCGCGCCTCGCGTACCATCCGGTCGAGCGAGCGCCCCCCATCCGGCACGCGAAGGATTGCCTCGAGAATGCCACGCAGATTGCGGATCGGCACTCGCTGTTCCAGCAGACTGCGCAGCACGCAAGCAAGCTGCACCGTGGTTATCGCCTGCTGAATCTGATTCACGAGTTCACGGAACTCGACGCTGATCTGATCGAGAAGAAAGCGCGTCTCCTGCGTGCCGATGAACGAGGCTGCATGCTGTTCACACACGTCCGTCAGGTGATCGCAGAGTGCTGCATCCACGCTCGATTTGATGATGCGTGCGTCGTCGATCACGACGGCCGCCTGCTCCGGCACCCACACCGATTTTTCTGCCCGTGGGTGATAACCGGGCACGCCGTCCATCGTCACCAGAGATGCCTCACCGCTCACCAGCACGTGTCCGGCAACCAGCGTACCGCTGTAGAACGACACGTCGGCGATGTCGACGATATACCGATCTTCGTCGAGTTGCGCATCGCGCAACAGCCCGACGCCAGGAAACGGAACACCGAGCCGCACCATCAGGTCGCGGCGCATGAGTGCGAAGCGGCGGTTCAGATCGGCCGGCTGCAGCGCATCGCACGCCTTGACGCCAAGACGCACCCGAAGCGGCGAACTCGTGCCCAGCTCGACATCGTCGAGGATGCGTTGCACGTAGGTTCCACCGTCGCGGGTCATCGCCGGCATCGGCGGGCGCTGCAACCTGTCCAGCGCCGCGCGCTGACGCTTCGTCACAGCAGCCAGGCCGATCTGCGCGAGCGCCGCGAGGGCGAACTGCACGTGAGGAAAACCCGGAATGACGGCGAGAGCAAGGCAGGCAATGCCCGCCATAGTGAGCGCCGCTGGATGCAGTGACAACTGCCGGAAGATATCCTGGCCCAGATTCGTGCTGCCGCCGCTCGAAGACACGCGCGTCACCAGCAAACCCGCCGAGATCGAGACGATCAGCGACGGAATCTGCGACACGAGACCATCGCCTACCGTCAGGATGGTATAGGTGTGCAGCGCGTCGTCGAACGACATGCCACGTTGCCCGATGCCGATGGTAAGACCGCCGATAATATTGACAAGTGCAACGAGAAGCCCCGCGATGCTATCGCCTTTGACGAACTTCATCGCGCCATCGAGCGATCCATAGAAGTACGTTTCGCGCTCCAGCTCGGCACGCAAGCGACCGGCTTCGGACGGCGGAATCTGGCCGCTGCGCAGATCCGCGTCGATGCTCATCTGGCGTCCGGGAATGCCGTCGAGCGTAAAGCGTGCCGACACCTCGGCGACGCGGTCAGCCCCTTTCGCCACGACAATGAACTGGATCACCGACAGCACGACGAACACCACGGTCCCAACCGCGACATTGCCGCCCACCACCATTTCGCCGAACGCGCTGATGATCTGTCCGGCGTGCGCGTCGAGGAGAATCATTTTCGTCGACGCAACCGCGAGGGCAAGCCTCAATAAAGTCGTCACCAGCAGCAGCGACGGAAAGCTCGACAGCTGCGCCGGCTTCGCCGCATAGATCGTTGCCGAGAGCATCACGAAGCTGGTCGTGATGCTCAGGCAGATAAACAGATCGAGGATGAATGGCGGAACCGGCAGGATCAGCAGCACCAGCACGCAGAGCAAACCTGCCCCAACGCCAAGGTCGGCGTAACGCGTCAACAGCCCCGGCAAATCGATATGGTTCAAACGGGCTTTCTCGAACATCTTATTGGCTAAGCTCCCTATGCATGGCCCGGCGACGCCCCTTGACAATAGGATCGCCTTCTTCGTCGCGGTATTCACGCTTGATTTCGTTCTTGTCCATTCTCAAACGCCGCCGCCACTGAAAACGCTGCAGTCCGACATCAACGGCTGCGGGCACGAGTTGCGACGCACTCATCACGGCCAGCAAATGCGCAAGCGCCTGGCACGTGGCGCTTAGGCGCCCACCGAACGAAAGCGCGAACGACGGCACCAGCTGCGCACACCACATCACGAACGCATCCCGGAAGATGAAAAGCAGGATAGAAAACTGCGCCAGCGTGATCGCGGTCTCGATCAACGTCTTCAGCCCGAACAGGTTCTTCAGTCCCGACACCGGATTCAGTCGTTTAATGTCTGGCGCCGCACGCTTGAATGCAACAAGACCGCCGGTCTGCGCCGCTTCGGGCACGATGATCGCAATCATGCCGACGCCGAGCGTTGCGATCACGAGCGGCAGCATCGCGGCGAGCGCGCTTGCCACTTGCATGTAGCGCTCATCGAATGGCAGCGTTTGATCGATTTGGGTCACAGACTCGACCGCGTGAGCACAGACCTGAAACATGTGCGCCCCTTCGGTCACCAGAAAGAGCCACCAGACAATACCGCTCGCCGCAACAGTCATATGCGCACTCTTCGCAATATCGCCTTCTTTGCGCGCGCGTCGCAGCCGTTGGGGAGTCGGGGCTTCGGTCTTGTCACTCATCGCAGTATCGCGCCTGACAGAAAAATGGCGTTGAGTCGTTCCAGTAGGATCGGCGCGCAGAAGACGATCGTGAACGACAACGCGATCGCCTTGACGGCGGGCGCGGTCGTGAACGGATTGAGCCGCTTTGCGTAGCGGGACATCGATCCCAGCGAGATATCAATCAGGAACGTCAGGCTGATGAGCGGCATCGCCAGTTTCACGCCCTCGGCGATCGACAGCGCCAGTCTCTGCTCCGCCAGCTCCTGCATCACTCGCATGTAATCGGGACGTGGCGCACCGGGCGGCCACAGCGCCCATGCATCGATGAAGAAGCCGAAGACGGCCCGCAACCCCGTTCCGGTGAAAAACGTCAACGTCGCGAACCAGACGAACAGCCTTTCGAAGTGTGCTGCTTCATCGCGGAAATTCGGATCGTAGGACGCGCCGATCATGTAGCCGCCTTGCTGGTCAATCAACGCACCGGCAGCCGCAGCCGCGTGAAAGGTCACGCTCAGCAGAAGACCGAGCGTCAGGCCGATCAATACCTCAACCCCGATCGCAATGACGGGACCGTTCGGCCAACCCACCCGATGCGGCAGCACGGCGAGCATGAATGTCAACGGCAGCCGTAACGCCAGTCCGAGCGACTCCGTGCCCGCAAATGGAATCAGCGATAGCGCGACGACCGGGCGGATGCTGCAAAACGCTAACCCCTCGATATATCCGATGTAGTCAGTGGTCATTGCGCACGTCCCGCTGCAATATATGAAAACGTCTGATCGAGAAAATGCAAGACCTCGTTCTCACCCCATGGCATCGCGATCATCAGCACAAGTCCCACGCCGATGATCTTCACGCTGTACGGCAAGGCTTGATCCTGAATCTGCGTGATGGACTGCACGAGACCAGTCAGCAGACCGATCACCGTGGCGACCACGAGCGCGGGCAACGACAGCCAGAACACGAGCAACAACGCGTCGCTCGACAGCGAGTGAAGTGAAGGATTCCAGTTCATTTTGCGTAGCTGACAATGAGGCCGTGCATCAGTTTCGAAATGCCAGACACGGAGACGAGCACGAAGAGCTTCAACGGCGTCGAGACCGTCGTGGGCGACAGCATCACCATGCCCATCGCCATCAAGACGTTGGCCACAACGAGGTCGATGACGAGAAAAGCGATGTAAAGCAGGAAGCCCGCTTCGAAGCCGCTCGAGATTTCGCTGATCATGAACGCCGGAATCAGAATCGAAAAATCGGTTTCCTGTACATCGTCCGCAGGATTCAGGCGCTTTACCGCCGTCACCATAAACGCGCGCTCCGCGGGCCTTGAATGTTGGAGCATGAAATCACCGAGCGGGCCGCTTACTCCCCGATAGAGGTCCGTTACGCCGGGTACCTCACCGCGCTCGATGCGCTCGTTGATGGTCGGATCTGCGCCGATCTTCTCCAGTGTCGGCGCCATCACCACCAGCGTTGCGGCGAGCGCGAGCGCCGAGATCGCCATGTTGCCCGGCGCCTGCTGCACGCCAACCGCGGAACGCAGCAACGTCAACACGATGCTGATCTTGGTGAACGATGTCGTCATGGTGACGATCAGCGGCAGCAGTCCAAGGAAGAAAAACAGGACCACTAGCTGAAGATTGACGATCTGATCTCTCATGATGGACTTTGCGTCTCAGCCATGTGGGCGAGATCGACGATGCGTACGCCCAGCGCGTCATCGACGTCGATCAGCTCGCCACGGGCGAACGGTACGCCCTGGCACAGCAGCAATACGGACCTTCTGCGCACGGGCAACTGCAATGACACGATCGAGCCCGGGCGCAAGCGGGTCAATTCATCGAGTGTCAACGTGAGTGTGCCGATCACCGCATCGAAGGAGAACGTGAGGGCGCTGGCCGGAACCAGTTCGCTTGTCATTTCGGCGCATTCAGTGTCTTCGTCGATCATCGGACGGTCTATCATCATGTACTCCCCTGAAGGTTTGAGAGAAATTCGGCGTGCCCCGCGGCAGAGCGGCAGGCGCAAATACAGCGAGGATCGGTTCAGAAGCAGCGCATCACCGGGTCTGATCCTGCGCAGGCGTCGCAGCGTCAGCGCGGGGCCGGCCTTGCACACGGCCACGGGCACCAGCAGCCGACCCGATAGACGGGCAATATTGTCGACGGGCACAGGTTGGCGTTGCAGCCATTGATCGATTGCTTCGCTGTCGAGCGACAAGTGTGCTGCGCGGTGGCTCCTCGCGTGCGTGAGGACGAAGCCATATGCGCCGGGCCGCGGTTCCACATCGAACGAAATGCCGTTCACTTCGATGGTGAATCCGAACAAGCCTTCGAGCGCGCTCAACCAGTCCTCAAACGCTTGCGTAATCAACCCATGAGCGCGGGCTCCGGCCTGCGCCAGCGATTGCCGGGCCAGCTCGGGAAAAAGCGCCTGTGCGTCGCAATCGAGCGTAAGCGTCGCGCCTCCCGCTTGTCCATGAAGCCGCAATGGATAGCTTGAACGACACGGCTCGAATTGCAGCGTAAACGTTTGCCTGCCGACGTTGACCGGATAGGCCACGCCGAAATACAGCGCAGCAACGTTTTGCCGCCGCGCGTGCTCGAGCGTGATCCGCTCGATGTCTCGCCACGGACTCATTCGTGCTCCCCGTCATCCTGCCGATTTGCCGGCTTCGCAAGCGCAGCGATGAGGTCGCGCAAACCGCTCTCGACCACGCGGAACCGCTTTGCCGATTCGTCATCGATGTAGCGATACTCATCGAGCAGCGTCTTGATTGCATCTCTCATGCCATGTTCCAGAGCATGCAGTTGCGGTGTGAGGCTGCCATCGATCACACCGCGCTCGGTTTCGACGACGAGCGAATGGCGCGGCAGGCACGCATCGGCCAATACCGTGAAAACTGGGGCGCTTAATTCCTGTTCGAGCCTGCGCACGCTGCGTTGCGTCTGTTCGTAGTCTTCGGCCGACACGCGCACCGAGAGCACCTGTTGCGCGCGTGACGCATGAAGGCATTGCCGCAGACGGCTCGGCAATACTAGGTCAGCAGGTAATTCGCCGAGTATCCCGGCGACCGTGTTCAACACCATGTCGGCAAGCCGTCCTTCCAGACAACGCGACGCGAACGATACGGCTGCCGGCTGCGCAACGAACTCATGCAGTGCGGCGCGCCGGCCAGCTTCGTAACCGCGGCGCCACGCGCGGCGCTTCAGTGCGCGCACGCGCTCTGCGAGGCGTTGGGTCTCGCATTCGGCCTCCCGCGCGCGAAACGCTTCCATTTTCGACAAGCCATCAAGCCCGTAAAGCTCCGTGGCCGACACATAGCCATCGGACTCCACGCGCCACTCGCCTCTTCGGCAGATCAACATGTTTCACCTCTCGCAAGCCTGTACGCAGCGTCAAGCAAATCCTGGGCGGTCTTTACACGCGTGTCGCACCCGCTGAAACGCGCCATCTGCAGCGAGACGGTGCGCGGCAGACGCAACTGCATCAACACACGCAGCGCTGGGTCATCGATCGCACGCATTGCCACTCTCAGCCCGGCCGCCGTCATATCCGCACGGTCGAGGACGTTTAGCATCGCGCCCTGATCCACCTCCTCTGCGTGAAAATCGCGTTGAATCGCGTGCAGCACGTGCGGCGCGATACGGACGGCAAACGTCTTCTGCGCCTGCCCGGCGACGACCTTGCGCAGCAAACGCGCATGAGCGAGCGCCGCGGTCACACGCAAGACCTTCGCGCATGCCGGCCGTGGCAATACCGAAAACGGCGGCATGGCTGGCTTCGGCGGCAACTCGGCCAGTTGCGGAAAGCGCGCGAGCAGATCGGCGTTTGCGTGCGCCTGCGCCCGCTCCGTCGTAACGCGTTTGCCACGCGGCAGCCAACTGAAGTGCGCCCAGTTCGACAAGGCGAGTATGGCGATGCGGGTCATGACGCGTCTTTTGCAGTGGAGGTGTCCGGCTTCGTGCCGGTGGGCCGGTCCGCCGTCTTTTTGGTCTTTCTGCGCCGAAAGAACGTCGGTGCGAACGAGCGAATGCCTTTGCCCCACACCCAGGCGGAAACAATGAGCGCCATCGCCATCATGGTCATGACCATCAGCGTCAATGTCTCGCCGCGACGCGGTCTGCCGTCGGACGCGGCTACGCACGCGCCTCTGTTGCCACTCGCATCGCCCGATTCGACACCAGGCGTGACCGGGACTAACGTCAGATAGACATGGTCGGGCGTCAGCCCCTCCACGCCGCCTGCCACCAGGCCGCGAATCTTGTCCCTCATGTAGTCGAGGTTGTAGTCGCTGCGATAGCGAATCATCACCGACGCCGAGGGCGCCGTGACCTGCCGCATCAGCGGATCGCGCTCCGGTTGTACGATGTGCACGCGAGCAACGAGCACTCCGTCGATTCTTTCGAGTGTCTCCGATAACTCCTGAGTCAAGCCATATACGTAGCGCACCTGGTCTTCTCCAGGATTCGAAATCAAACCCTTACGGCTGAACAGTTCGCCCAGATTCGCATGGCCGCCGTGAGGCAACGCATATTCGCGCGTAATCTCGGTTGCGGTAACGACTTTGTCTCGCTCCACCGAGACGTTCCACGTCTTATCGGCATTGCGTTCCTTGAGACCATCGATACCGTGCTGGCTCAGCACAGCGATGATCTGGTTTGCCTGGTCCTCGTCCAGGTTTTCGAACAGTGACGATTTGCAGCCGAAGAGGAGTAGTAGCGGCAATAGGATCAGTGCGCGGCGCATCAGTTTCTCTGTGTAAGCGTTGTCAATGCCTGGCTAAATTGATTGGCGATGTTTTTCGCCAGGGTGGCGCTGAATTGCATGTCATCGAGGTCGTATTGCAGTTGCAGGAGATTGAGCAGTTTCGCCGTCGGCGACCTGCTTTTTGTGTGCGCCTGCAGATCGTCAGCAATACGTCTGTCCTGAACCTTGCAGATTTCTTCTGCACGCTCAAGGATCTTCAGAAACGGAGAATTACCGGTGTTGTCCAACATATTGGCGGACGACTGAATCGGCGTCGGCATCGAGTCCGGTGCCGAATTCAGGGGAAATGCGTTCATCACTACAGGTTGCAGCAGCATGTCGTTGTATCTTCAATTGTGGTTCGCGTTAGAGGCGCCGTCAGCGCGGCGCCCCGCTCAGACAATTACTTCAGGTTTGCGATCACGCCCATTCGGGTCTGATTTCGCTTCGACTCCATGTTGCTTTCCTTTGTGATTTGCTCCTGGAAAGCGTTTTGCGCTTTTTGATCCTGAAGATCCTGAGTGGTCTGCCCATTACCCGCACTGGCCGCGGGGCTTGCGTCACCCGTGTTCGCAGCGTAAGGAGAGTTCATACCAAGGCCACCGATTTGCATGCTTAATACTCCTAATTAAAAAACGCGCGTTGTAATTCTCATCGACTTATTGCGCGCCGAGCCACGCGCGTACATGCCCGGCAGGCAAATCCTGTCCTGCTACTCAGCTACACTTCTTGTTGCCTTCGCCGCCCGGAGCGGAGAGTTCATATCGCGTTCCGTCGTCGTTGCGCACGATCGTCACCGTGCACCCCGAGATCCCCGTCACCGTGCCAAGCGGCAGCTGCGCACCCGGGAAATAACGCCCACCCCGCGCATCGACGAGCCATGCGCCATGGGCCGAACGCGCCAGATTCATCCCAATGGCGCCGAGCGGCGCCCGCACCGGACCGCTCTGCGCAACATGGCCTTCGAAGCCAACGTCGCGCAAGCCGTCGATCGATGCGTAGGCAAGGCGCGCGACGCGCGCGTAGTCCCACGACTCCGGCAGGAGGTATCCCTCTTCAGTTGGGGCGACCACAGTGAACGCGCCCGGAGCCCCTGGCCTGATCTGCGCGCCGCGGTAATACCTCGACAGAAAGTCCGCGAGTTGCTCCTTCATCTGATCGACGACGACCACGCGCATCACTGATGCACACGTCTCGCGGCGGACCATAGCCGCGAGCGCGGCGAGATCCGGCGCGCTCGACACATAGCCGTCGTAGACATACGCATGCGTTTTGGGGTCTTCATGCACGGTCACGAAACGGAATGCACCGTCGAGTTTCGGCGTTTTACTCGCGGCGTCGCGCGGGCCGTACGTTTGCCATAGCATGCCTGCCCCGGCTGACATCAGCACGATCATCAGCGTCAGCTTTACGCCCCGCGAAGCCAGCTGCCAACGTTTCGCTACGTAAGCGAGGGGCGCATGCGCCATCAGCCAGGCGAGCTCCGCCGAGCGCACTGTATCTGGCGCCGGCAAGTTCGGTCCGCTGAACTGTATTTGCGCATCGCCCAACGTGAACGACGCACCCTGTCTCAACACGGTCGTTCTGCCTCGCGCCAATGCGTGACCGAACACCCGCACGCCGTCATGATGGGCAGTCAGTCTCAGCAAATGGCCGTTCAGGCAAATGATCGCGTGGTGTGCCACGATGCCGTCATCGACGAGCACGAGATCCGCGTCTTCTCCGTTTCCGATCGCCATTTCATGGCCATCGGACAAAAGCACGCTGGCCCCGGCGTGGATGCCGCCGGTAACGGTAATGATTCCGCCGGTGCTCATCGGATTCGCCCCCTCGTCGTGAACGAACCCGGCAACGAGCCGGAAGGAAGCGGGGGAGGCGAATCGGTCCAACCCGGCGCGTACCCGGCAGCCTGGGTGATCGGCGTGTGTGCGTTCGCGTCAGCAACGCCGGGTTGAGCGATCGGCTGCGGGGGGCTCGATGGCAAACGTTCTCTCCCGGCGCCAGGCCGGCTAGCCTGGGTGGTCATGGACTTGATGCGTGGAGTGATCAGAATCAGCCGTTCGAGGCGCTGTGTCTGTTCCTGCCTATCGCCGAACAGATAACCAACGAATGGCAGATTCGACAGCACGGGCACCCGCGACGTGGACTTCGTGTTGCGCTCATATTCATAACCGCCGACGAGCAGGCTTTCGCCATCCGCGATGACGGCTTGCGTCACGATGGAGTTGTGACTGACTTTGGGAATGCCATCGACCGATACGGAGGAATCGAATGCACCGTCTTCGATCTGCACGCTCAAAAGGATATTCTTCGCGTCCCCCGGCACCGATTCCACCGTGGGTGTCACCTTCAAGGTCAGTCCGGTATCGACGTTGTAAAGGTCGACATCCTGATTACCTGCTACCCGCACATAGACAGAATTGCGCGAAGACAGAACCGCTTCCGTATTGTTCGACGTCAGCACCTGCGGCCGTGACAGGATGCGTGCCTTGCCGTTCTCTTCGAGCGCGCGGATCTTTGCGAATAGATGACTGGTCGAACTGCCGATCATCGTCGCGAGATTGAGACCCGGCAATATCGGTACATTGGGCGCGTTTTGGGCTGAGGACAATGCCCCCGTAATGGCCGAAGCCGCGCCCCATCCTCCCGTCGCCGCGCTGCCCAGGTGTATGCCCAGTTCACTCGCGGCGTCCGTCGACACATCAATGACTGCCGCCGTAATTTCGACGAGATCCTGTGGCTTATCGAGCATCGCGATCGTGCGCTCGTAGTTCGGCATCATCGATGGCGCGTCATAGATCACAACGGAATTCGTGCGCGCATCGGCGACGATATTGCGTCGCATTGCCGCAGCAACGGTATGAATCGCGCCAGGGTCGGGCAATGGTGTGTCGATGTCAGGCGCCGTGTCGGCCAAACCCAGGCCGCGCAGGCTCGGCAGCGGCGGGGGCCCCCCGCTAGCCTCCCGGTGCCGCGGGCGCACGTTCACCGGTGTCTGCGCAGTGGGCACGGAAGCCGGGACGTCCGCCATCAGCTTGCGTAACAGCGATGCGACGCCAGGCACGATCTGCTGCTGGTTGCCGGTCGTGTAGGTGATGTCCTGTGCCTGCGCGTAGTGAAGCGGAAAGACGCGGATCGCCATCTCGCTGACCGCAGGAGTGCTGACGGTCTGCTCCTGTGCCTGCGCAATGGCATCGGCGATCGCATCGACATACTCGGACGGACCGGATACGCCAGCCGTCGTATCCGAATAACGAACCGGCAGGTGACTGTCGTCGAGACCGAGATTGGACAACAGGCTGGCCACATCCGCACGCGTCATCGGGGCGAACGGAATCGTCTGGCTTCGGATATCGCGCGTGCGGGAGACGTGAATGACATGTCCGTCGAAGTACCAGGCAAGTCCGTAGGCCTCGGTCAATCTGGCGAACACGCGCTCAGGAGGTTCGTTGAACGCTCCGTTGACAGACTCCTTCACACCGGGCGAGATTTTGAGCTGAAGCCCGCCCGCACTCACGACTTCTCTCAAAAGCTCCGGCAAAGGTGTATCGCGTGCGAAGTAATGCATCGCTTCCCCGCGCCACACCGGCTGGACGGCATGGCCTGGCGAAGCGTGCAACACGATTCCGACAGCCAGGGCACAGCGAATGCCTACGGCGGCTCGATATCGCCTGACATCTATTTGTTTGCTTTTCGAACGCTCGCTTCGCCGCGTCATGAACATATGAATTTTCCCAAATGGGCACCGGATTTGACGTGAGGAGACTATATCGTCACTTTTGTGCACCAAGGTCATACGCATATACCACCGACGCAAATCTCAAGCCGAGAGCATTGCAAGTACCCAAATTACACTCTGGACTACGATGCTTAGAACAACGTATTGCAATTTCAACATGGATCTTCTCAAACTCAGGCAGCGATCGGTGCGGCTCAACGGTATTGCTACGTGTCTGAGGCTGGAAGAAATCTACTGGTCGATCATCGAGGAACTTGCTCGTGAAGAATCTCTGACTGTAGGCAAACTGATATCACGGTGGGCGATGGAAATGGATCTTGCGCAAGAGTCCATCTGGAACTTTACCGGCTACGTACGCGTAGTCTGTGTTGTCCAACTCATGAGGCGCGCGGATCCAGCTCATCAGATGCAATGTGTCCAATACCCCGTTGTTACCTGAAGTGCGTGGCGCTCTGTGATGCTTGTCGCTGAACATCACGCACTCATGCATCGGAGGTTCCAATGTAAAAGTTTGTCTTTTCACCCCTATATCAGGGCACTGTTGTGCCCATCACAAATTTGCCTTTCGTAAAAGGCTGCTTTAATCAAGGAAATAAACATGTCGGTCAATATCTCGCAAATGAGCGCCACGCAGTTTTCGTCCGCTAGTAATGCTGGTTGCGCGCCTTGTTCGCCCGCAGCCCAGCAAGGCCAGTCGGCTCCGATGTTTTCTCCTGATTTTGCTTCGAATGGCGATGGGGGGAAGGGTGGCCAGGGCGATCTCCTCAAAGACCTGATGAACCTCGTCAAGGATGTGATGAGCCTCGCGGGCAACGCAACCGGCATGTCCGGCGGCATGGGCGGCACGATGGGCTAACGCGAATTACCTGCCGATGAGACGGCCGCCGCATCGACTGTATGGGAGAAATCACCCTATCTGGAGTTGTGGCGGCCGGTACACGACGAGTCAGGTAGAAGAAAGCTGACACGACGATTCCGTGATCCTCGGCCCGGAAGCAGAGTCAGTCCCAAACGGAAGCGGAGATTTCGGGCTCGGTGGAGCAAACAGCCGGGGTGGCTGTGGTCCGCTGCAATGCAGAGGAGGACATTCGGAAAAAACTATTCGTTAGTGGTGCGTAATTATATTGAAAGATACGATCGGAAATAGTCTGAGCCGATTTCCTGTTCCGGAAAGGGCGTCGGAGGTCAACAGGCATCGGGCAATCTGCAGAATCAAACGGTGCTCCGGCAACCGTGCCGAGGAATCCTGTTTCGCTGATGAAAATTCTTTTAGCACGAGGGACATTCTCATGACGTCAATATGCGTTAGCAATCAACTCGTCTTATCCTCTTTTGCCGCGGGCGATGATGACAGGCAGGCGCAATCGAAGGAACGGTGCTCGACAACCGCAACGCGGGATGTGGCCGTGACGTCCCCGCTTGCCGGGCGTCTAGCCCAAACCTCCAGAGAAGCAGGTTGGCAGCCCGGCACCCGTCAGCTCCAATTGCCATCTGCCAGGAAAAGTATGGGCGGTATGGAAATTTTCGATAAAGCGCTCAATACAGACGCAAGTCCGGCCTCGACCGTCGATCTTTCAAATTCACATCGAGTCAAGCGCAACATTCCACGAAATGACGACGAGTATGCAAATCATGTGCTACGCGTCGGAGCACAGACCCCGCTTGGCCCAACCGAGATCGACGAATTGCGCCAAGATGTGATCAGGTCCGTCATCAGCAGCCGCAGCAGGCTCATTGACCAGCATACCGCCGATATGATCGGCAACACGGTGCTCGATGCTCTGACCCGGTCACAGACTTTCCGTACCGCGGTCGGCTATGGAATGCAAAACAATGCTGAGCGCCTTTCGCACATCACATACAGAAACCAATACGAGTCCAATCCTGAATCGTCTGCCGAGTCCCGGGATATCGGGGAACTGTCGATTGACGACCTGTACGAACATGACGCCCGAAGTGCGCCCATTATTCCTGCTAGCGAAGCGGCGGAAGACAGGGAGGGGCGACCCCATGTCAGTTTCGGCGTCGCGCCGAATGCAGACTCGCCGTATATGCCGTCGTGGCAGGAGGGACTGATCCACGAAATCATTCACCACGTCACGGCGGCGGGTGATCCGTCCGACAATACAGACAAGAGGCTCGGGCCTACCGAGATCCTCGCGCGTCGCGTGGCGCAGGAGATGGGATGGCCGATACCCAATTTCACAGGATATGCTGAGCCGGCGCGCAACGCACACCTGAATGAGCGGAACCTGGGGGCCCTTCGCGAGGCCGCGCAGCGGCATGAAGCTCACGAGTCTGCCTTCTTCGAAAGACTCGACACGATCGCCGACGGCGGCGAGGCAAGTCCGGATTTCCACGAATTGGGAGCGTCGTCCGTCGCGAGCCCTCCGCAATACCAGATGCATCAGAACCAGTCGGACCATTTTTCGGGCGTGTCGAACTCTGCTCCGCCGCCGGACTTGCATGAGATTCAGCTCGACCATCGTCCGCCGTATTTCTTCACGTTTGCAAGCAGCAGCCCCAGCGGCGCACCGACCGGATTTCAGAGCGCCTCTGCGGCGAGAAGCGCGAGCTGGGCCACGCAGGGCCGGTTCTTCCAATACGGAAAACCCGTGGACGGCAATCCGCATGCGCGTGCGTTCACCTTCCCCGATGGCAGCAAAGTCCTTGTCAGGGCGCATGAGCCGCTGCTCGCCGACAGTGACGGTCTGAAATTCGGGCGGTTTCTGACTGTGCCGGCTGCGACTTTGGCGGGCGCGGGCACCGGATTCGCAGTTGGAGCCGGTGTGGGAGCGGTGGGCGGAGCGGTGGGCGGACTCGCGGGCGGGATAAAGCTTGCCGCGAGCTATCCTTATGATCGAATCTGGCAGGGATTCACGCTTGACTACTATGAAAAAGGTAGCGCAAAACCGCTCGCTACCCAGTACATGTACGCGTGGGACAGCGACGCAACGAGGGTCAGGAATCTGTCGCAGATTAGAGATTCGAAGGAATGGCCTGATTACGCCGATTTCGGTCCCGACGCAAACTGGAGTTGGTTGAGCTGGAAATCGGACAATGCGCCCCTAAGGATGGTGTAAAGAAGCGGTTGCGGGGTCGTGCGGATAGCTGGTGCGGCGGAGCCGCTTCGATAAGCATACCTTATCAATCAGGCAGGATGAGATTCGTAGCGGCGGCCGCAGCGGTGTCCGTGAGCCCGAGAGCGCACAGGGGACCGGTTTGGCATACCCAGAGGCCAGTCACGGCGTGTTGATCTGAGACCTATGTCGGGTGCGATGGCAAGTGCGCGTACCTGTATCGGAGGTAGATTGATCCGGACAGTGGACTTTATGCACTGAGCGAAGCATGTTGTAACTGCCGCAAACGCCTTCTTCGGCAGGGCCATCAAACATCGGACCCAGCCAGGCGAGACGATTGCGCCAGAGGGGTATGCTGCGTGGCACAGGGCGGCGCGTGAGGCGAAGGCCGATGATCTGGCGGCGAACACGAAGATTCGGGTATCGAAGCATTCGCTACCTCCCGCGTAACGCAGATATGAACCATGCCAACCGCTCCGCAATGTCGGGCGTAGCAATGCTTGCGGTTGCCGGCCTATGCGCTTGCATTGACAGCAAAATTACGTGGTGCATTACGATGGCCAACCTTTTGGTGCGCAATCGCAGGCCCTCGTGGAAGAGTTTTGTAAAAATATCGATGGGTTTCACAACGTGGGAGCGGATTCGGATTTTGAGTGCGTTGATGGCGCAGAGGCACCGCATGTGTTTGAATTGAACCAACGTCATGCGAGGGCGTAAACGGGCCGTGACAACAAAGGGGCGCGTGCTTTTTTCCGCCAGACGGTGCGAGAAGACAACGACATTTATGTGTCGGTCTGTCACCGTTGCGAAATTACGCCGTGGAGTTAGCTTGATTCGCCAGAGCGGCGACACCGGAATATGTGTCCGCTTGCTGAATCCACTTGACCGGAACAAGCGACCTTGCCGCGAGACCAAGAAAAGAACGGGAGGTTGTGATGTCGTTAATTGCTCGAAGAGCAATGTCATGGCTTATTACAAGGTCCTCGCGCGACCACGCGTTATCAGTCAACCGTGCGCGCGGGTCCTCGTGTAATTGGGCTTGACCGCTGACATTTCGTTGTGGGGATTTCCGTTCACATCTTGGATGCGTGAATCCTGCAAGAGCGATCCTTAGCGATAGCGCGCCAGGGGGCGGCTGATGGCGTGGGGGCTATCGCCCCCGGTTTGGGGCGCGGCATCACGTGCGCACTGCGGACGATGGTCGGCGACGCAGGGCAACGGAGTCCACCATCGACCACATGAAGGCGGACCATTCAAGATGAATTGTTCAAGTTCGACCAGTTACGCCCCACTACCCACTAACCTTAGGAGAATATTGAATCGTAATTTCAGGGTAAAGTTTTCCATTTTGTTCCGTATGACTTGTCCGCATATAACCTAGAAGCGATTTTTTAAATGAATTTTCATCCTTGTATTTGAATGCGCCGTTATTGGGGTCGTATATCAAATATGTACCATCTTCTGCGTGTTGCAATAATATGGCGTGCGATGGCGGATTATCATTCCTTTCAACCTTCATCTGCAACAAGACAAGATCATCCTTGGGGATCTGCAATGTACTTAAAAAGACCTCTGCTTCAACATTATCGGCGAATTGCTTTTCCGACGATATCTTGTAATTAAACAAGGTAAGCTTGTTTGTCCCGCTTTGATAATTGGAAATTCTGTTAATAACGTGGGATTTTTCTGTTTTCGAATGAATGCTATTATCCATTTCTTGCACTGAATCAAGCAGATCAAATCCGTGCCGATCAGTTTGACGCAATGCTTCGTAGACTAGGCCCTTGCAATATCCAATTGAGCTACTATTGTGAGGGGATTCTTTTTTAAAGTAATTAATATAATCGCGTTGGTCAAACTTTACATTCGCGAAGGACGCTGCTTCAAGAGGGGCGCCTCCGCGATTTTCCCTGTAAATTAAGTTGCTAATTCGCGCTCCGCCTCCCTTCAAGCCCGCACCCCTAAGGATTGCCGTTCTAATCGCTTGATATTGCTCATGGGTAGTGGGAGTATTTATATCGGGATAAGGCGGGGAGGATCTTTCTTTCAATATTTGCTGGAGTTCGGCCTGCATTTGTCTTGCATCTTCCTCGCTCAGCTGGCTGGTTCCTGAAACCGATTTTGAGCCTGTCTTGTTATGTTCTTCGATCTGCTTTGACGCCTGCATGGCAACGTCTTTTAAACGAGCCAGATACCCCAGTGTATCCACAATCCCATCTGGCTGGTAGGCCCGGAGACTCCAGACGCCGGGAGTATCAACTATATTATTTTCATTTAATCTCCTCAGATTGAGCTCAAAATCAAAAAGTTCGTCCCATTTCCGCGGTGTTAGCGCTTTCTCAAGCTTGTAATCGGATATTGCTGGGTCCAACAAATCGGAGATATTTCGGTCCACCAGTTCAGTGTCAGGAGTACGCGTGTGTTCAGGTGTTGTTGCGGTCGGCGACACCACAACCTGTTGTTCCTCAGTTTTTATTGCTTCTGTTTTGGCTGAGCTGTCTGTTTTACCATTTTCATGGTCAGGCAAGACTTTCTTTATTTGTTTGGAGATGTATTCTAGAATGAGAGCTCGATTGGAAGAAAAATTATTTTTGTTGGCTGAATCGAGATCATCGAGCAGTTCCTTGCTAATTTTAAACTTATTACCTGTGTTATTTTTTAAAAATTCATCTTCGTAGTCATTAATTTTCTGCTCTAGCTCTGGCGATATCTTTCTATGAACCGCGTAATTTTCGACTGCCTGTTGCAAAAATGAGTTATCGCGAAGATCGATAGATTTACGCACCGTTGGGGTCGCGGTTCCACTATCGAGCAGCCGGCCTTCTGGGAGCGGCGCAGCCCGTCCTTGGTCAGCCTCTGATGTTTCCAATACCTCCTGTGAAATGGTTTTTGAAGCTTCCGATACCTCATCGGCAGCGATTTTTAGAGTGGCAAGGTATTCTGGAAAATACCTCGTTCCTTTGTTAATATCCAGGTCCCTGATCGAATTGTCAATATTGAATATTTGATTTTCATCCCATTCATTTATTTTTCTCAGTTCCGATTCGAGATTTTTAATTTTCTCGCGTATCTCCGGCGCGATATCTTTCCCAGATCGAGAATCGGAGATCGCGTCCTGCAAAAATGAGTGGTCAAGAGATGCTATAGCTTCGCGCATCGCCGCCGTTCCAATTCGAACAGCGGTTTTCCTGTCATTGGGTAGTTCCGCAACTGGCTCATTTTTACTCTCCTCGGAAACATTATCTTTGGCGTTGTTGGTTTTTGCTAGAAACTTCGATGCTTTTTTGGAAGTTTTGTACAAACTATTAATGTAGTTAAGCGTATCGTTCTGTTCCCTGTAATACGCGATCTCTGATATTTCCGGGTCAATATTCAGGATATCTTTTAATTCATTCAACCTTTTTTCAAGATCTTTGCTTTTGCTCTTTTCAGCTGATGTTGGTTTTCTAAAGCGCGCAGCATTGTCGAGTGCAGATTCCAAAAATGAAGTGTCAAGAGGCTCAACCTTGCTTGCAACTGGGGTCGGTCGTTTAGAAAAGGCGGCATTGTAAAAGGCACGTTCTAATGTTGCACTATCAGGCGACTCAGTCAAGGCCGTGCCGGTTCCCGCTGTTCTTTCGGTAGCCATGCCATCGTCGGATTTTAAGCGTGTGGTTGTTTGGTCATGATTGTCAGGGTGCAAAGTTCGGTATTCATCGCGCAAGTCATAAAACCTTTTTTGGCCGGGCGAATCAATAATCGAAGCATTGAGGTTTGGGCGAGCTGAAGATGGAGGAGTGCTATTCAAATCAGCGGAGCGGACGGCATCCGGAATGTCACTCCTGTTGCGAAACTGTTGGTATTTTTTAGGCGGCGATATTTTGTCTAAAATATTGGAAACAAATCTGGACGTTGTGTCACCAATTTGAGGTAGTTCAAGTGAATATCTGGATTTGGCCGCGGACGTGGCAAGTTTGGGAGGGTTCGGGCCAAACGCTGGGAGAAATGGAAGGTCCTTAAGAAACTGTGTAGTAATGTCTGCTACATGCTCACTGATAGGCTTGTTGTAATGCGTATTCTCCCGCTCGGAGAATTTCCTTCTTTCTTCGTCTATTAAGCTGATAGGTGACCTTGGCTGTCTTGATCTATGACTTTCCGCGACATGAGCGCTGCTTTGGAAAGCAAGAGGCGATTTTGCATATGGACTAATCGTGTTATCCCAAGAAGACATAGAATCCATCATCAATCTGCTGGTCTCGGACCTGGAGCGCAGTTGGCCAACTTGCCTCGTGGCGACTTCCACGCGTTGCCCGGTTGTGGTGTCAGGCTTACCCATACCATGTTTCGGCGTATTCTCGCCCTGGATCGGCCCGGCACCTTCGTGTAATGAAAGCTTAGCGGGGCGTGCCTCCAAATAATCAGGAGAGGGCGCCTGTACGCGAGGGGAAACGGCTCTAGCGATCGAGTTCAGTGGCGAACGTTTGCTGTCGAAGGAGATGCACCTTGCGACCGCTGCGGGACGCAGCGCGAAAGCAGCGGCCAGGCCTCCTGTAGCATCGTTTGGTAAGAGCGTCGGGTCGTTTGGCTTCTGTGAATCGCGAGGGAAGAGCGGCTCTAAAGCCCGAGAAAAGACCAGTTGATTATCACGATTTACTGACGTCATGAGAATGTCCTTCCTATTAAGAGATTTTTCCTTTAGGGCTATGAAACTGCCCTGCCACGGTTGTCGCAGCGCCAATTGAGTTGGCAACATTGTCCGATGCCCGATGTCCTCCCCCTCGGCTTAATCTAGCCTAATGCCACAAAAGGTCTTTTCCGTTTGTCCCCATCCCGATTGCACTGGATACAGACGCCGAATTCGCCGGTTCGCCCAGGGATTCCACCGCAACTCCGGATACGGGTGACTTCTCCCATGCGGTCGATGCGGCGGCCGTCACAACGGCAGGTAGCTCAAATTTGTGACGGGCACAACAGTGCTAGCGGTGTTGCGGGTGCAAGACAAAGTTTTACATTGAAACCTCCGATGCATGAGTACGTGACGTTCAGCCACAAGCATTACAGAGCGTCACGCGCTTCAGGCAACAACGGGGTATTGGGTGCGGTTCTCTGATAACCTGAACGGTGCTAAACACAATGTGTTGCTTAATGGACTCTGGTGAAAATAGATGGTGACGGGGAGACGCATCCAATAAATAAGGATGCCGTATGTACTCAATGGGGCCATTCCAGACGACACTGTCACATTGGCTGGCCATCTGAAGTGCTAAGACAATCGTAGGTGCGCGTTCAGCCACGCGTCAGTCAGCAAATTGGCAATACCGTGGAACGGTTTGGCGGTGCGCTTGCGGTGGCGGCGCCCGCGTGAGCAGTGGTTCTGCCGATAGAACAGGTCACCGAGATTGTTCAGAACGTCAGGATTTATCGGCTGTAGCGCGTGCGCTTTGTCCAGATATCTGGCCGTGGCCTCGAACTTGCCGATCTCCATGCGCAGTCGGCCACGGTTGTTTCACAGGTCAACGGATTGCGGATAGTGGCGGCACGCTTCTTCGAAAAGCCTTAGTGCTTCTTCACGCTTGTCTGCGTGAATCAGTTCGACAGATTCCTGATTGAACTTATTGGCCGTCTTGCTATCGGATGTAGCCAATTGACGTTGGGGAATCAGCTTGCTTAGCAAGCAGATGAAGCGGATTTGTGCGGTGGTTGTGACTGGCGCATGAATGTCGGAGTCCTTTGTTTCGACGGTGAGTGGAATACTAGCGCATCGCCGAAGGAAGAAGAATCGGTTAAGGCCGGCTTTTGATCGACATGAGGAACGGAAAGATCAACTTCGGGGTTGCCGCGTTCTGCTTGCGTGACCGAAACGGTTGGCACGGCTTGGCGGTAGCGTTGTGCATCTTTGCCCAACTTGAACATGGAGGCCCCGAGCGCGCGCAATCTCGAGGAAATGATGGCCGATGGGGTTTCAAGGTCGATCACTCGAGCGGGCTCCGCTGGGCGATCAAGCTCACGGGTTTTGTCGCGATAAGAATGGCAGAGCAGGCCATAGCGAAATGATTAGAAATACTTACGGCGCTAGCCAAACGAACTGCTCGGCGAGAGTTTGTAGGGCGCCGTTGTCTTTGATCTGCCCTTTGTCGCTTGCCAATCTGCGACAACCGGCCCCGATGAAGAAAAGCACCCCATGATCTGCGCGACGCGTGGGCCACCGGTGCAGGATCGTGATCATTCGCGTACAGACCTTCCGAAGCAAAAATATTTCGTAAGGGTTTTCCCTGAAAACATGCCAGGTCGGAGGTTCGCCAGCGGGATCTGGCGAGGGCTGCGCGTCGCCGGATCGACGGCTGGGGGCGACCCCGTTTGAAGCGAGGCTGTATCGGACTTCGCGGTCAACGTGTCAATCGGCGCCTGCCGGTGCGGCGTCACATGGCGGGCGTCATGGTAAGCGACTATATTGGCGTGCAGCATGCGAGTGCCCAAAACGGTCCTGCGAGAGATCAATGACCCAAGCCAAAGCGCTGACTCTGTTACCCGACAGTTTTGCCGAATACGACGACCTGAAGGCGCTGCTGGACGAAGGTGCTCGCTGGTTCGATACACGCAGCGTAGCGACGGTCGAGGTTAGCAATCGCAAGTTTGAACTCTTCGTCGCGGGCGTCGGAAGCAGCGATCTTCAAGCGCCCGCCATCGGGATCTTCGGCGGAATTCACGGGCTCGAGCGCATCGGCACGCGGCTCGTGCTGGAACACATGCGGTCGATCGTCGCTCGACTGGAGTGGGACGAACTCCTCATGCGGCAACTCGAAAAGGTGCGTATTTATTACGTGCCCATCGTCAATCCGGGCGGGATGTGGGCGTCCACGCGCGCCAATCCGAACGGCGTCGATCTGATGCGCAATGCGCCACAGAACGCGGACGAACGCGTGCCGCTGCTTGCCGGCGGTCAGCGTCTGGGCGCATGGCTGCCGTGGTATCGCGGACGCGAAGGCGCGCCGATGGAGGCGGAGGCCGCCGCGCTGTTGCAGGTGGTCGAAACGCAGCTGGCCACGCGGCCGTTGAGCATGGCGCTAGATTGTCACTCCGGTTACGGCTGGAGCGACAGCATCTGGTTTCCCTACGCGCGAACCCGCAAGCTAATGCAGCATTTGCCGGAGATGTACGTGCTGAAAACGATGTTCGAACGCGCGCATCCGCATCATGGCTACGCGTTCGAACCGCAGAGCCAGCGGTATCTGCTGCATGGCGATTTGTGGGACTACGCATACGACCGCGCGCCGTCTGCGCACGTCTTCTTGCCCATGACGCTGGAACTCGGCTCGTGGCGATGGATCAAGAAGAACCCGCGACAGTTGTTTTCGCGTCAGGGGATGTTCAATCCCGTGAAGCCGCATCGCACCGAGCGCGTGTTGCGGCGTCATGCGAACCTGCTCGACTTTCTGGCGCGCGCCGCGTTTTCAGCGCAGCGCTGGTTGCCGCAAGGCGCACATCGCGAGCAACTGCTGCAAAGCGCAATCGACTATTGGTATAAGGCGAAAATTGCATGAGCACATGGATCCTCCTGCGCGGACTCACCCGCGAAACGCGTCACTGGGGCAGTCTGCCCGACGCGCTGCGCGCCGGGCCTGCCTTTGAGCGCCTGCTGCTGATCGATCTGCCTGGCAACGGCGGGTTCGCACACCAGCGTGCGCCAAGTACCGTCGACCACATGCTCGATTTCATACGGCGTGCCGCTTGGCAAACCGGCGAGCCGGGTCCGTATTGCGTGCTGGCCATGTCGCTCGGCGGCATGGTGGCGACGGCCTGGGCGCAACGCCATCCCGCGGAAGTCGACCGGCTGGTGCTGATCAACACCAGCATGCGGCCGTTCTGCCGCATGCATGAGCGGCTTCGACCGTCGGCATGGCCTGGCTTGCTGGGCGTCGCCGCGCACTGGCGCGACGCGCCACGCGCCGAGGGCGGCATTCATCGGCTGACGTGCAATCGCGTCGACACGCTGGGCGCGGATCTCGACGCGTGGAGCGGGATTCGCCGCAGCGCGCCGGTGAGCCGCGCCAATGCGCTGCGGCAACTGTCGGCCGCCGCGCGCTTTTGCGCCGCGATTGCTGCGCCGCATTGTCCGCTGCTGGTTCTTTCGTCGCGCGGTGACCGCCTGGTGAACCGGGTGTCTTCGGCGAAACTCGCGGCGGCATGGGGCGCGCCGCACCGCGAGCATCCGTGGGCCGGCCACGATCTTCCGCACGACGATCCCGCGTGGACCGCCGCACAGATCTGCGCGTGGCTGGATGAGCCGCAGAAGCCCGCGCAGTCGCAAACCTACGTGGACCAGCAATCGTGTGGGCAGCCCGCACCAGGGCCAGCGTTTTAACAGCCCGTGCGGTCGGCATCCCAATCCTGAGCGGGTATAACCTGGCAACGGTCGTCGTTCGCATGCGGCGCGCCAGGCGCATAATCCGTGTTCAGACGATGCATGTGACTCAAGCCGTACTCGCCATTGCCGCCAGCCGGGGAAACTGATCATGCAAGCAAAGAACGAAGACGCCGTCACGCACTTGCTGAACGATGTTGTCGAATTCGCGCGTGGACGGCTGCCGGAGCCGACCTTCAACGTCGTCGAGCCGTTTTTGCGGCACTACTACGATTTCGTCGACGCCGACGATCTGCAAAGCCGCTCGATCGCCGATCTGTACGGCGCGGCGCTCGCGCACTGGCAAACGGCCCAGCGCTTCGTGCCCGGCGCCGAACGGTTGCGCGTCTACAACCCGATCCTCGAACAGCACGGCTGGCACTCGGACCATACCGTGGTCGAAATCGTCAACGACGACATGCCGTTCCTCGTCGATTCGGTATCGATGGCGGTCAACCGCCAGGGGCTCGCGCTGCATTCGGTCGTGCATCCGGTGTTTCGCATCTGGCGCGCTGCGGACGGCGCCATCGCGCGGGTCAGCCAGGGCGCCGAAGAAGCCGCCGACACGCGCTCCCATTTGACCTCGTTCATCCACTTCGAAGTCGACCGTTGCGGCGATGCCGCCAAGCTCGACGCGCTGCGCGAGGACATCGCGCGCGTGCTGCGCGACGTGCGCGCGGCGGTCGAGGACTGGCCGAAGATCGTCGAACTCGCGCGCGGGACGATCAAAGGCATGAAGGCGGGCGAGGGCGGCGCCGAAGGTGTGGAAGCGCGCGCGTTCCTCGAATGGATGGTGGCCGATCATTTCACCTTCCTCGGTCAGCGCGACTACGAACTGCTGCAGCAAGAGAGCGGCTACGGCCTGCGCGCGGTGCCCGGCTCCGGCCTCGGCATTTTGCGCGATGCGCTGCGCTCCGCGGGCGGGCCCGAAGTCACGGCGTTGCCGCCGGCCGCCGCCGAGATCATCGCAAGCTCGTCGCCGATCTTTCTGACCAAGGCCAACTCCCGGGCCACCGTGCACCGGCCCGGCTATCTCGACTATGTCGGCATCAAGCTGACCGGCGCGGACGGCAAGGTGACCGGCGAGCGGCGCTTCATCGGTCTCTATACGTCCACCGCGTATATCGTGTCGGCGGCCGAGATCCCGATCGTGCGGCGCAAATGCGCGAATATCGTGAGACGCGCCGGTTTCCTGCCAAAAGGCCATCTGGCGAAATCGCTCGTCACGGTGCTCGAAACCTATCCGCGCGACGAACTGTTCCAGGCCGACGAAGACCAGCTCTACGACATCGCGCTCGGCGTGCTGCGTTTGCAGGAGCATCAGCGCACGCGCCTGTTCGTGCGGCGCGATCGCTTCGACCGCTCCGTGTCGTGCCTCGTGTTCGTGCCGCGCGACAAGTACAACACCGATCTGCGGCAACGCATCGCGAACCTGCTGGTCGCGGCGTTCAACGGCGAGAGCGTCGAATTCACACCGCTGCTGTCCGAGTCGACGCTCGCGCGCATCCATTTCGTCGTGCATGCGAAGCCGGGCGGCATGCCCCACGTCGACACGCGCGAACTGGAGGCGCGACTCGTGCAGGTTGCGCGCCGCTGGCAGGACGACCTTGCCGACGCCTTGCTCGACGCATTCGGCGAAGAGCACGGCAACCGCCTGCTGCAGCATTACGCGGATTCGTTTCCGGCCGGCTACCGCGACGACTATCCGGCGCGCACGGCGGTGCGCGATATCGAACTGATCGAACGCGTGCAGGGCAGCGAGCGGCTCGCGATGAACCTGTACCGTCCGATCGAAGCAGGCCCGCGCAGCTTCCGCTTCAAGGTTTATCGGGCGGGTCAGCCGATCGCGCTGTCGCGCAGCTTGCCGATGCTCGAACATCTGGGCGTGCGGGTCGATGAAGAGCGGCCCTATCTGATCGAGGCGCCCGGCGCCACGCCCGCATGGATTCACGACTTCGGGCTCGAAGTCGCGGACGACGCCGAGTTCGACATCGAGCGCGTCAAGGATCTTTTCGAGCAGGCGTTCGAGCAGGTGTGGACCGGCGCGATCGAGAGCGACGACTTCAACCGTCTCGTGTTGCGCGCGCAATTGAACGCCCGCGAGGTGACGATTCTGCGCGCGTACGCGAAGTACTTGCGCCAGGTCGGTTCGACGTTCAGCGATGCGTATATCGAGCGCGCCGTGACCGGCAATCCGGCGATCGCGCGGATGCTGGTCGAGCTGTTCATCGCACGCTTCGATCCGGCGTTGGGCGACACGCGCGAGGCGCGCGTGGACGGCTGGCTGCGCACCATCGACAGTGCGCTCGACCAGGTGCCAAACCTCGACGAGGACCGCATCCTGCGACAGTTTCTCGGCGTCATCAAGGCGACCAAGCGCACCAACTACTTTCGCTATCAGACCGACGGTGGCCCTAAGCCCTATCTGTCCTTCAAGTTCGACCCTGCGCAGGTGCCCGGCTTGCCCGAGCCCAAGCCGATGTTCGAGATCTGGGTGTATTCGCCGCGGGTGGAAGGCGTGCATCTGCGCGGCGGGCGCGTGGCACGCGGCGGCTTGCGCTGGTCGGACCGGCGCGAGGACTTCCGCACGGAAGTGCTCGGCCTGATGAAGGCGCAGATGGTCAAGAACGTGGTGATCGTGCCGGTCGGCTCGAAGGGCGGCTTCGTCGTGAAGAATCCGCCGCCGCAGAGCGAGCGCGATGCATGGATGCGCGAAGGTGTCGCGTGCTATCAGACGTTTTTGCGCGGCCTGCTCGATCTGACCGACAACCTTTCCGGCACCGACGTGGTGCCGCCGCCCGACGTGGTGCGCCACGATCCCGACGATCCCTACCTCGTGGTCGCCGCCGACAAAGGCACGGCCACGTTCTCCGACTACGCGAACGCGATCTCGCAGGAATACGGTTTCTGGCTCGACGACGCGTTTGCGTCGGGCGGCTCGGTGGGCTACGACCACAAGAAGATGGCGATCACCGCGCGCGGCGCGTGGGAGTCGGTCAAACGGCACTTCCGCGAAATGGGCGTGGATACGCAGACGATGGACTTCACCGTGGTCGGCGTCGGCGATATGTCGGGCGACGTGTTCGGCAACGGCATGCTGTTGTCGCCGCATATCAAGCTGCTGGCCGCGTTCGATCACCGGCATATCTTTCTCGATCCGAATCCCGATCCGGCGGTGAGCCTTGCCGAACGCGCGCGGCTTTTCCTGCTGGACCGCTCGAGCTGGGCGGATTACGATCCGTCGCTGATCTCGGCAGGCGGCGGCGTGTTTGCCCGCACCGCCAAGACGATTCCGCTGTCACCGGCCGTGCAGTCGGTGCTGGGTATCAGCGTGGCGGCGCTCTCGCCCGCCGAACTGATGCGTGCGATCCTGCAGGCGCCGGTCGATCTGCTTTATAACGGCGGGATCGGCACCTATGTGAAGGCGAGCCGCGAAACGCATCTGCAAGTGGGCGACCGCGCGAACGACGCGATCCGCGTCAACGGTGCGGACCTGCGTTGCAAGGTCGTGGCCGAGGGCGGCAATCTCGGCCTGACGCAGCTCGGGCGCATCGAATTCGCGCAGCGCGGCGGCCGTATCAACACCGACGCGATCGATAATTCCGCGGGCGTGGACTGCTCGGACCACGAGGTCAACATCAAGATTCTGCTGGGCCTCGTTGTCGCCGATGGCGAGATGACCGAGAAGCAACGCAATGCGCTACTCGCGGAAATGACCGACGAAGTCGGGCTGCTGGTGCTGCAGGACAACTATTACCAAACCCAGGCGCTGTCGATTGCGGGCCGCTATGGCGTCGAACTGTTCGACGCGGAGGCGCGCCTGATGCGCTACCTCGAACGGGCCGGGCGCTTGAATCGCGCGATCGAGTTCCTGCCGAGCGACGAGGAAGTCGCCGAAAGGCTCGCCGCGAAGCAAGGCCTCACCACGCCCGAGCGCGCGGTACTGCTCGCCTATAGCAAGATGTGGCTGTACGACGCGCTGCTGGAATCGTCGATGCCGGAAGATCCGCTCGTCGCCGACATGCTGGTCGAATATTTTCCGAAGCCGCTGCGCCAGCGCTTTAGCGTACCGATGCAGCGCCACCCATTGCGCCGCGAAATTCTCGCCACGCATTTGACCAATGCGTTGGTGAACCGCGTCGGCTGCGAGTTCGTGCACCGGTTGATGGAAGAGACCGACGCGCAGCCCGGCGACATCGTGCGCGCCTGCATCATGGCGCGCGACGTGTTCGATCTCGACGATGTCTGGCATAGCATCGACGCGCTCGACAACCGCGTCGCCGACGATGTGCAGGCGCGTATGTTCGTCGAAGTGGCAAGGCTTGTCGAACGCTCGGCGCTGTGGTTCCTGCGGCATTTACAAACGGGCGGCGGCGCGGACGTGACGGGTCTGCTCGCGCGGTGCCGTGAAGCAGCCGGGCGTCTCGCGCCGCAATGGCCCGCGCTGTTGCCCGCGGCCGATCTCGAAGCGCTGTCCGAGCGGCGGCGCGTGCTCACCGATGCGGGCGTGGACAGCGAACTTGCGGTGCGCATCGCGAGCGGCGAGATCTCGGCATCGCTGCTCGACATCGCCGAAGTCGCGTCGACCTGCGCACGCAACCTCGAACTGGTGGCGGGCGTGTATTTCGCGCTCGGCACGCTGCTGAACTACGGTTGGATCAGCGAGCGCGCGGCCGCGTTGCCGGCGCCCACGCACTGGGACATGCTCGCGCGCGCCACGGCGCTGGCCGAACTCGCACGCCTCAAACGCGCGTTGACCACGAGCGCGCTGGCGGACGCGGACGACGCATCGACACCGGATGCGCTCGTGCAAGCATGGCGCGACAAACGCGCCGTGCAACTCGAGCGCTACGCGCGGCTGCTGGCCGATTTGCGCGCCACCGGCGGCGCGAGCCTGTCGATGCTGCTGGTGATAGTGCGTGAGATGGCTTCCCTCGAAAGGGTCTAGCGACACGCGGTGCGAGCGCGCAGCGGGACGCCGTTGCTGATGAACGTGCGGTGCGAACGACACCGGCGTTGGACGCATGCTGCCGGCGTGTCCATAATACGGCTTCCTGCCAGCCGTAAGCTCGCTGCAATCCCGTGCCAACTCGAGGACCTTCCGCCGACGATGAAAGAAGAATCGCCGAAAGCCATTTTCTATGCGCTCGCTGCCAACCTGGGCATTGCCGTCTGCAAGTTCGTCGCTGCATCGTTCACCGGTTCGGGGTCGATGTTCGCAGAAGCGATTCACTCCAGCGCCGATTGCGGCAATCAACTGCTGCTGCTGTTCGGGCTGCGTGAGTCGCGCAGGCCGGCGAGTCCATTGCATCCGATGGGCGGCGGACGCGAGATCAATTTCTATTCGCTGCTGGTTGCGCTGCTGCTGTTCTTTGTCGGCGGCGCGTTTTCCGTGTATGAGGGCGTGCATCGTCTGATCGCGCGCGAGCCGTTGCAGTACGCGTTCGTTGCGTTGGCCGTGCTCGGTGTGTCGGTGGTGCTCGAAGCGCTGTCGTTGTGGGGTGCTGTCAAAGAGATTCGCAAGACGCACTCGGATAAAAGCATGTGGCAGTGGTTTCGCGAGACGCGCGAATCCGAACTGCTGGTCGTCGCGGGCGAGGATATCGCGGCATTGGCGGGCCTCGCGATTGCGTTCGTCGCCGTGCTGCTCACGATGACGACCGGCAATCCCGTGTATGACGCGCTGGGTTCCGTTGGCGTCGGCTTCCTGCTGATGACCATTGCGTGGCTGGTGGCGCGCGAAGTGAAGTCGATGATCGTCGGCGAATCGGCGAGCCCGGAAGTGCGCCGCGCGATCGAGGCGCATCTGCGCGCGCGCGCCGAGATTCGCGGCGTCATCAACCTGATTACGCTGCAATGGGGGCGCCATGTGGTCGTGGCGGTACAGGCGGAAATGATCGACTATGCGAGCGGTCGCGCAATGGTGGATGCGATCAACGTGATCGAGGCCGATTTGCAGGCGGCCTTTCCGCAAGTGCGGTGGGTGTTTTTCGAGCCGGACGTGCCGCGCACATCAGCCGGCACCTGAGACGAGGTTGGCGGATTCCTTGCGGTTTCCGCCCCGCCGTTATCGAGCGGCCCGCTTATTTGAAGCCCGTCACAGCGTGCGGCACATACAGTTCTTCGAGCTGGCGGACTTCGTCCGCGCTGAGATTCAACGACAGCGCCGCGACCGCATCATCCAGATGATGCAGTTTGGTGGCGCCGACGATCGGCGCGGTGATCGGCTTTTTCTGCAACACCCACGCGAGTGCAACTTGCGCGCGCGGTACACCGCGTTCGGCAGCGATCTTGCTGACGCGCTCGACGATTCGCCGGTCCGCATCTTCTGTCTGCGCATAGAGCGTGCGGCCGAAGTCATCGGTCTCGGAGCGCGCACTGTCGGTGTTCCAGTCGCGCGTGAGACGTCCACGCGCGAGCGGACTCCACGGAATCACGCCGATGCCTTCGTTTTCGCACAACGGCAGCATTTCGCGCTCTTCTTCGCGATACAGCAGATTCACGTAGTTCTGCATCGTCACGAAACGCGTCCAGCCATTGCGTTCGGCAACTTGCAGCGCCTTGGCGAACTGCCACGCGTACATCGACGAGGCGCCGATATAACGTGCTTTGCCGGCCTTCACGACGTCATGCAGCGCTTCCATCGTTTCTTCGATGGGCGTGCCGTAGTCCCAGCGATGGATCTGATACAGGTCGACGTAATCCGTGCCCAGACGCCGCAGGCTGTGGTCGATCTCCGACATGATCGCTTTGCGCGACAGACCCGCGCCGTTCGGGCCCGGATGCATGCGGCTATTCACTTTGGTGGCCAGCACGATCTCGTCGCGCTTCGCAAAGTCCTTGAGCGCGCGGCCGACGATTTCTTCGCTGGTGCCGTCCGAGTACACATTCGCGGTGTCGAAGAAATTGATGCCGAGGTCCAGCGCCTGCTTGATGAAGGGCCGAGCGGCTTCGTCGTCGAGCGACCATGGATGGGTGCCGCGCGAGGGCACGCCATAGCTCATGCAGCCCAGACACAGACGCGATACATCGAGGCCCGTGCGGCCGAGTTTTACATAGTCCATCGTGGTGCTCCTGTTATGAAGTGCACGGACGCTGTGCGCGCCGCGACCTTCGATTATAGGGAAAGAACGCCGAGCGCGTGGCGGGCCGAATTTGCGTCAACGTACCCGCGCTTTCAAAGCCCAGGAAGAATTCCCGCCCACATCTCCTGGTGGCAAATAATTTCTTCGCCCCTATACTTCTGTCCGCCTGAGTGCAGCATTCTTTCAATCCGCATCGCAAGCAAAAGGGAAGATCATGATGCTGACCCGTTCTCTCGGCGCGTTTTGCGCCTTTGCAGTCGCAGCCTGCGCGGCCAGCGCGGACGACAACGATGGCGGGTGGCAACGCGACGGCGCCTCGCATGGGCAACCCGTGAAGGTGATGATCGTTTCGATGTTCGGTCCCGAAGGCCAGGTGTGGCTCGACCGGCTCGGCCCATGGCGCGATATCCCGGTAGACGGCTTGTCGCCGGATTACCCGAACGTGCACTGCAACCGGCAGGAAGTGTGCGTGATGACGACCGGCATGGGGCACAGCAACGCGGCGGCGTCGATCATGGCGCTGACTTTCTCGCCGCGCTTCGATCTGCGGCACACGTATTTCATGGTCGCCGGGATCGCCGGTATCGATCCGCGGCAAGGCACGGTCGGCTCGGCCGCGTGGGCGAAGTATCTGGTCGACTTCGGCTTTCAGTGGGAAATAGACGGACGCGAAATCCCGCCTGGCTGGAATACCGGCTATCTGGGGATCAACACGACGAGTCCCGCGGACAAGCCGCCGCTCGACTACCGCACGGAGGTGTTCCAGTTGAACACGCAACTCGCCGACACCGCATTTGCGTTGTCGCGCAACGTTGCGCTGTCCGATAACGCGCAGGCTCGGGGCGCACGCGCGAAGTATGCATATGCGCCGGCTAATCGTCCGCCCACTGTTATTCAATGCGACACGCTGGCGGGCGACACCTGGTGGTCGGGCACGCTGCTTGGCCAGCGGGCGCGCGACTGGACAAAGATCCTGACCGACGGCAAAGGTGTGTACTGTACGACGCAGCAGGAAGACAACGCAACGTATGAAGCCCTCAAGCGCGCGGCTTCCGTGCACAAAGTCGATCTGAATCGCGTTGCCGTAATGCGGGCAGGTTCGGATTTCGACCGGCCCTACGATGGGCAGACAAGCGCAGACAACCTGCTCAACTACGCGGCGCAAGGCGGTTTTACGATCGCTATCGAAAACCTGTTCCGCACTGGCAATCCGCTGGTCCAGGAAATTGCCACGCATTGGGGCGAGTGGCGTGAAGGTGTGCCTGAACGGTAAGTGCGGGCGACGGCTTTGCACGGGCGACACACGTGTTCATAGCCCAATGCAGCTTTTAATAGAGTCGCCGTCCATCCCGGCGAGGCGCATGCGGAACAAATATCCGCCTCGCCACAACATCTTTCTATCGCAAATCAGCACACCTTATTGCCGTGGTGCGCGGTAGGGCGTCCAGACGGGCGCGTCCGTATTCCATTGGTCCAGTTCGGATGGTGTCATGATGAGCTCCTTTTTTGAAGAGTGCATAGGCTGCACCGCAATGACGGTTTGTTTTGGATACCGAATCATTGCGGCGTCTTCCGCTGTGAATTACCGACTGTTCGCGACGCGCGTCACGGCGCCGTTGGTTCCTTCCTGCAGCGCGACACGAGCGGCCTGCGTCTGGCCGATCAGACCTTTGTTCGGATAGCTGGTGCGATTCAGCGCAGGCAGCGAGCCGTCACGGTAAGCGGCGACCAGTTCGGCCTTGACTTCGGCGCGCGTTTTCGCGCTGGCAGTCGGCGTGGGTTGTGTCTGATAAGTGCCCGCGTGACCGATGCCGCCGCCGCCATTGCCTTGCGCAAATACGGACGCGCTGGCGAGCAATGAAAGAGTCAAACCTGCCAAAAGATTGCGTTTCATGATTCACTCCTGTCGATTCATTTGCAGCACGAGCGGCGCTGCGACAGGGTGAAATGTAGACTTCGACGGCGTGTGGATAAATCCCACTTTCGCGAAATGAATAGTCGCGAAACCAGAACAATCGCATCGAAGGCCGGCTAGCGCGCGGTGCAACGAGGCCACCGCGACATTAGCGCCGCGCCTGGAATTCAGTGTTCCAGTTGTTGCACTGGAGCTTCAGTACTTTCACGCACCGATCACGCGACCCATTCGGTAATCACCGGCGTATCGAGCAGCGGAGCCGACTCGCGTTCTTCGAAGGTGCGCTTCGTGCACGTTGCGTCCAGCGTGCCGCGTCCGCTCAACAATGGGCAACGGTCGAACAACTCCGCAATCCAGTCTACGAAAACCCGGACTTTGGGCGACAGATGGCGACTGTGCGGATAGACTGCGGAAATCGGCATCGGCAGTGGTTTCAGTTCGGGTAACACTTCCACCAGTTGGCCCGCACGCAAATGCGGCAGCACCATGAAGCGCGCCGGCTGAATCAGGCCGAAACCTTCGAGTCCGCAAGTCACGTAGGCGTCCGCGTCGTTCACCGACACGATGCTTTTCATCTTGACTTCGACTTCTTTGCCGTCCACGAGAAACGCCCAATCGATCGTGCGGCCGGTGCGGCTCGAAAAGTAATTGACTGCCTTGTGATTCTCGAGATCTTCGAGCGAGGCCGGCACGCCCGCCCGTTCAATGTAGTCCGGGGCTGCGCAAGTCACGCCCTCGAACAGGCCGATGCGGCGCGCAACCAGCGATGAATCCTGCAGCGCGCCCACTCGCACCACGCAGTCCACGCCTTCCTGCAGCAGATCGACAGGCCGGTCCGTGAGGCCGAGTTGCAAGTCGATGTCCGGATAGCGCATGTGGAATTCACACAGCGAGGGTATGACCAGCAGGCGGCCAATCGAGCCGGGCATATCGATGCGCAGCTTGCCGTGCGGCTTTTTATTGCCGCTCTGGAAACTTGCCTCGGTTTCTTCCACGTCCGCGAGAATGCGCACGCAGCGCTCGTAGTACGCCGCGCCGTCCGGCGTGAGCGACAAGCGACGGGTGGTCCGGTGCATCAGACGCGTGCCGAGAAACGCTTCGAGGTTCTGAATAATCGTGGTGACGGATGCGCGCGGCAGATCCAGCGTTTCCGCTGCACGGGTAAAGCTGTTGGTGTCGACGACGCGCGTGAACACTTGCATGGCCTGAAGCCGGTCCATTGCAAACCTCCAGAAAGGGGCAGGCGCGCCAGGCGGGAAATCGAATCCGCAAAGCAATCGCATTGGATTGTTCGGGGGCGCCGAATTGTGTTGCCCGATTATAGGCATTTATTTCGGACTCTGCCGGACCCACAATTCGCACCATTGAAGTTCTATGCGCATTGCGCGGCTCGACATGGATGCATTCAAACCTCCGTACCCCTTCCTGGCATTGGGCAGCGGCCCGGCACAGGCGGACAGCACGGCGCTCGAAGTCACTGACGTGCGGATCGAAGGGTACGCTCAGGACATCACATTGCGCTTGTACCGGCAATTGAAGAAGACCGCGTTGCCTGTACTGCTGTATTTCCACGGCGGGGGCTTTACCAAGGGCTCGATCGAACAGGCGGAGTTCGCCGCGCGTTATTTCGCTGAACACTTACCGGCGCTCGTCGTGTCGGTGGGTTATTCGCTGGCGCCGGAGTTTCCGTTTCCCGCGGCGCCGGAAGACGCTCATCGCGCGGCACTGTGGGTGCAGACGCGTGCGCGGGCATTCGGCGGCAACAGCAGAAAGCTCGGCGTGGCCGGCCACGATGCGGGCGGGCAGCTCGCCAACTGCCTCGCCTTCATCGCGCGGGACCGCGGCGACGTGCAGATTGCCGCGCAAGCGCTGTTCGGGCCGATGCTCGACCCGAGCCTCACGCGTCTGGGCGACGAGAAGCGTTTGGGTTCGGACATCACGGCAAGAGAGTGTGCCGCGTGTTATCGCGCGTATCTGCCGCAGGCGTCGCAACGCATGCATCCGTACGCGGCGCCGCTCGAATCGTCGCGGCTCGCGGGCCTGCCCGCCACGCTGATCGCGACCGCGCAAAACGACATGCTGCATGTGGAGGCGGAGAAATACGCGAGCAGTCTGATCGACGCGGGCGTGCAGACCCAGGTGGTTCGCTATCCGAGCGTCTCGCATGCCGCGCTGGCCGATCATCCGGCCGCTTTGCAGGAAGCGGTGCGATTTTTTCAGTGGCGCTTCGATGCGCGCGCCCATCGATAAACATAAACAGAAATTCAATCAACGACATCGGGAGCTTCATATGACCATCCTTCCTCTTTCCCGTCGCCGTCTGGCGATCGCCGCACTGGCTGTTCTGGTGCTGGCCGGGCTCGGCACCTTCGGCGCGATTCGCGTGGATGCCAGCTCGCCCGCCGCGCCGACCATCGTGCCGGAAGTCGATGTCGCGACCGTGGTGCAAAAAACGATCACCGACTGGCAGAGCTATTCGGGCCGCCTCGAAGCGGTCGAAAAAGTCGAGGTGCGTTCGCAGGTGCCGGGCACCATCGTGTCCGTGAACTTCAAGGACGGCGCGCTCGTGAAGAAGGGCGACACACTGTTCGTGATCGATCCGCGTCCGTATGCGGCGGAAGTGGATCGCGCCGAAGCGCAGCTCGCAGCGGCGCAGGCGCGCACCGGTTACACGCAAAGCGACTGGGAGCGCGCGCAACGCCTGATCGTCGACAACGCGATCGCCAGGCGCGACTACGACGAAAAACAGAACGCCGCGCGCGAAGCGAGTGCCAACCTCAAGGCCGCGCAAGCCGCGCTCGAAACCGCGCGCATCAATCTCGGCTACACGAAGATCGTGGCGCCCGTGGCGGGCCGCGTGTCGCGCGCGGAAATCACGGTGGGCAACGTCGTGTCGGCGGGCGCAAGCTCGGCGCCGCTGACCACGCTGGTGTCGGTGTCGCCGATCTACGCATCGTTCGACGCGGACGAGCAAACCTACCTGCAATACCTGAGCCGCGCGAAAGACGGCAGCAAGGTGCCGGTGGAGCTGGGTCTCGCTGATGAAAGCGGCTACTCGCGCAGCGGCACGATCGAATCGGTCGATAACCGGCTCGACACGTCCTCCGGCACGATCCGCGTTCGCGCGCGTTTCGATAACGCGGACGGCGCATTGATTCCCGGCTTGTATGCGCGCGTGAAGGTAGGCGGCAGCGCGCCGCATCCGGCGCTGCTGATCGACGACGCCGCGGTCGGCACCGACCAGGACAAGAAGTTCGTGCTGGTGGTCGATCAGGGCAATCACGTCGTATATCGCGATGTGTCGGTGGGCGGCATGCAGGGCAATCTGCGCGTCGTCAAGGACGGGCTCAAGGCGGGCGATCGCATCGTCGTCAACGGTATTCAGCGCGTGCGTCCCGGCGACACGGTGCGCGCCCACGTGGTGCCGATGACGACCGACCAGGACCCGAACAGCGCGCCGCTCGCCCAGACCCGCGCGAAGGCCGACAAGAATTCGTGAGCGCCGGCGCGCCGCGGCACGTCAGCGCGGCGCTTGCTCCAACGTTAAGAGCTTCCCATGAACATATCCAAATTCTTCATTGATCGGCCGATCTTTGCCGGCGTGCTATCGGTATTGATTCTGCTGGGGGGCATCATTTCGCTCTTCAAGCTGCCCATCTCGGAGTACCCGGAAGTCGTGCCGCCGTCAGTGGTGGTGCATGCGCAGTATCCGGGCGCGAATCCGAAGGTGATCGCCGAAGCGGTCGCTTCGCCGCTCGAAGAGCAGATCAACGGTGTCGAGAACATGCTGTACATGCAGTCGCAAGCCAATAGCGACGGCAACCTCACGCTGACCGTGACCTTCAAGCTCGGCACCAACCCGGACCTCGCGACGCAACTAGTGCAGAACCGCGTGAACCAGGCGCTGCCGCGTTTGCCGGAAGACGTGCAACGGCTCGGCGTCACCACGATCAAGAGTTCGCCGACGCTGACGATGGTGGTCCACCTGATCTCGCCGAACAATCGCTATGACATGACGTATCTGCGCAATTACGCACTACTGAACGTCAAGGACCGGCTCGCGCGGATTCAGGGCGTCGGCGAAGTGCAGTTGTGGGGCTCGGGCGACTACGCGATGCGAGTGTGGCTCGATCCCCAGAAGGTCGCGCAGCGCGGCTTGACGGCGACCGACGTGGTCAATGCGATTCGTGAGCAGAACATCCAGGTGGCGGCCGGCGTGATCGGCGCATCGCCTTCGGTGCCGGGCACGCAGTTGCAGTTGTCGGTGAATGCGCGCGGTCGTTTGAAGACCGAGCGCGAATTCGGCGACGTCGTCGTCAAGACCGCGCCGGATGGTGGCGTGACCTATTTGCGTGACGTCGCACGTATCGAACTTGCGGCGTCGGAATATGGCTTGCGTTCTTTACTCGACAACAAACCGGCCGTCGCGCTCGCGATCAATCAGGCGCCGGGCGCGAATTCGCTGGCGATCTCCGACCAGGTGCGCGCGGCCATGAAGGAACTGGCCGAAGACATGCCGGCGGGCGTCGAGTACCGGATCGTCTACGACCCGACGCAGTTCGTGCGCTCGAGTATCGAAGCGGTCGTGCATACGCTGCTCGAAGCAATCGCGCTCGTGGTGATCGTCGTGATCGTATTCCTGCAGACGTGGCGCGCGTCGATCATCCCGTTGATCGCGGTGCCGGTGTCGATTGTCGGGACGTTTTCGCTGTTACTCGCGTTCGGTTTTTCGATCAACGCGTTGTCGCTGTTCGGCATGGTGCTCGCGATCGGGATCGTGGTGGACGATGCCATCGTGGTTGTGGAGAACGTCGAACGGAACATCGAGAACGGGCTGAGTGCGCGCGATGCGACGTACAAGGCGATGCAGGAAGTGAGCGGCCCGATCATCGCGATTGCGCTGACGCTGGTGGCGGTGTTCGTGCCGCTCGCGTTCATGACCGGCCTCACGGGGCAGTTCTACAAGCAGTTCGCGATGACCATCGCGATCTCGACGGTGATCTCGGCGTTCAATTCGCTCACTTTGTCGCCTGCGTTGTCGGCGTTGCTGCTGCGCAGCCACGGCGCGAAGGAAGACTTCCTGACGCGTGTGATGAACCGTCTGCTAGGCGGGTTTTTCAAACGCTTCAACAAGGTCTTTCATCGCGGCTCGAGCGCATATAGCAAAGGCGTGACAGGCGTACTGCGCCGCAAGGGCGCGATGCTCGCGGTGTATGCCATTCTGCTGGGCGCCACGGTGCTGATCGCGCGCGTGGTGCCGGGGGGCTTCGTGCCGGCGCAGGACAAGGAGTATCTGATCGCGTTCGCGCAGCTGCCCAACGGCGCATCGCTGGATCGCACCGAGAAAGTGATCCGCGACATGAGCGCAATTGCGCTCAAGCAACCGGGCGTGGAGAGCGCGGTGGCGTTTCCTGGTTTATCCGTGAACGGATTCACGAATAGTTCGAGCGCGGGCATCGTGTTCGTGACGCTCAAGCCGTTTAAAGACCGTGGCGGTAAAAAGCTGTCGGCCGGAGCGATTGCCGGCGCGCTGAACCAGCAATATGGCGCGATCAAGGACTCGTTCGTTGCGGTGTTTCCGCCACCGCCGGTACTCGGCCTGGGCACACTCGGCGGCTTCAAGATGCAACTGGAAGATCACGGCGCGCTCGGCTATGCGGAGTTAAACAAGGCGGCGCAAGCATTCGTGAAGCGTGCGGCCCAAACGCCTGAACTCGGCCCTACCTTTTCCAGCTACCAGATCAACGTGCCGCAGTTGAACGTCGACCTGGATCGGGTGAAGGCCAAGCAACTCGGCGTACCGGTCACGGACGTGTTCAACACGATGCAGATCTATCTCGGCTCGCTGTATGTGAACGACTTCAACCGCTTCGGCCGCGTGTATCAGGTGCGCGTGCAGGCGGACGCGCCGTTCCGTCAACGCGCCGACGACATCCTGCAACTGAAGACGCGCAATGCGGCAGGCGACATGGTGCCCTTGTCGTCACTGGTGACGGTGACGCCGACTTATGGTCCCGAAATGGTGGTGCGTTACAACGGCTACACGGCAGCCGACATCAACGGCGGACCGGCGCCGGGCTTCTCGTCGGGTCAGGCACAGGCCGCGGCCGAACGCGTGGCCGCGCAAGTGTTGCCGCATGGCGTGAAGCTCGAATGGACCGATCTGACCTATCAGCAGATTCTGGCCGGCAATGCGGGCATGTGGGTGTTTCCGATCAGCGTGCTGCTCGTGTTCCTCGTGCTGGCCGCACTGTATGAAAGTCTGACGCTGCCGCTCGCGGTGATCCTGATCGTGCCGATGAGCGTGCTATCCGCGTTGACCGGCGTGTGGCTCACTGGCGGTGACAACAACATCTTCACGCAGATAGGTTTGATGGTGCTGGTGGGATTGTCGGCGAAGAACGCGATTTTGATCGTCGAATTCGCGCGCGAGCTGGAGCACGACGGCCATACGCCGCTGTCGGCGGCGATCGAGGCCAGCCGCATGCGGTTGCGCCCGATTCTGATGACATCGATCGCGTTCATCATGGGCGTCGTGCCACTGGTGCTGTCGAGCGGAGCCGGCTCGGAAATGCGTCACGCGATGGGTATCGCGGTGTTCTTCGGGATGCTCGGGGTGACGCTGTTCGGTCTGATGCTCACGCCGGTGTTCTACGTCGTGCTGCGCACGATGGCGGGCGGAACGATTCACGTCGCGCAGAAGGATTCGCCGCACTATGGCGCGCCGGTGACGGACGCCTGAGGAGAAAACAATAATGAAACGCTTTGGTTTTTCAGGCCGGCTTTCGGGTCAATGGGCTCGCGCGGCCGTGAGCGGTTTGCTGATGGCGCTGCTCGCCGCATGCTCGGTCGAGCCCACGTATAACCGGCCGGAAGTAGATACGCCGGCTGCCTTCAAGGAAGCGCCCGCTGCATCGGCGAGCTCGGCCGCGTCGGCACCGTCCGCGCAGGACACCGGCACGTGGAAGCAGGCTCAGCCCTCGGACGACGCGCATCGCGGTCAATGGTGGACGGTCTTCGGCGATGCGCAGCTCAACGCGCTCGAAGAGCAGGCGGCCGCCGCCAATCAGGACCTCAAGGCAGCGGCGGCGCGCGTGCAGCAGGCGCGCGCGGTCACCCAGGCGGCGAAGTCCGACTGGTTCCCGAAGTTCGATGCGGGCTTCGGCCCGACGCGCGAGCGTGCGTCGGCGGCCTCGCAGTTCCTGCCGGCGAGCGCGGGCGGCACGACCGGCACGATCTGGCGCGCGCAGGTGGGCGCGTCGTATGAGGCGGACCTGTTTGGGCGGGTCGGCTCGAACGTGAACGCGTCGCGCGCGGACGAGCAGCAAAGCGAAGCGCTGTTCCTTTCGGTGCAACTGTCGCTGCAGGCTGACGTCGCGCAGAACTACTTCCAGTTGCGCGAGCTCGATACGGATCAGGAACTGTACCGTCGTACGGTCGAATTGCGCGAAGACACGCTGAAGCTGGTCGAGCGTCGTTTCAGGGAAGGCGATATCGGCGAGCTGGATGTGTCCCGCTCGCGCAACGAACTCGCGAGCGCGCGAGCCGATGCAGTCGGCGTCGCACGTCAGCGCGCAGCGTCCGAGCACAGTCTCGCGATTCTGCTCGGCAAGCCGCCGGCGGACTTCTCGTTCCCGCAAGCGCCGCTCGTGCCGGTGACGGTGCGGGTGCCGCCGGGTTTGCCCTCGGCGTTGCTCGAACGGCGGCCGGATGTATCGGCGGCCGAGCGCGCAATGGCGGCGGCCAACGCCCGCGTGGGTCTCGCGAAGTCGGCGTTCTTCCCGAAGCTCGATATCACCGGTGCTTTCGGCTTTGAATCGGCGACGCTCGGCGATCTGTTCATGTGGTCGAGCCGCGCGTTCATTCTCGGCCCTCTGGCGGGCACCGCGCTGACCGTTCCTCTGTTCGACGGCGGCCGCCGCAAGGCCAATCTCGCGCAAGCGCGCTCGAAGTACGATGAAGACGTGGCGCAGTACCGTCAGCAGGTGCTGGTGGCGTTCCGCGAAGTCGAGGACAACCTGGCCGATCTGCGCCTGCTCGACGATCAGATACGTGAGCAGAACGACGCAGTCCAGGCGTCGCAACGCGCGGCGCATCTGTCGCGCACGCAATACACCGAGGGCGCGGTCAGCTATCTGGACGTGATCGACGGCGAGCGGCAGGTGCTGATTTCGCAATTGCAGGCGAGCCATCTGTCGGGCACGCAAGCGGTCGCAACGGTCAATCTGATTCGCGCGCTGGGTGGTGGCTGGGGTGACGTGCAGACGCCGGAGACGGCAGTCGGAGCGGTCGGGGCGGATGCCGCTGCGGGGTCCACGTCGGCTTCGGCGGGTGCCGCCGCCGCGCCGCAGCAGGTGGCGAAGCGGTAAGCGACTGGGTAAGCGACTGCCTCATCAACGCCGTAGTGAACGCCGGGTCGCGCGATCGTGCCCCCGGCGTTTTGCGTTAAGCCCGCTTTCGCACTTTCTTTTTCAATATCCGTCCGTAGGCCAGCACATTGAGCCCCGCTTCGTAGCCGCGGGCTTGCGCGCTGAGCGGGACATGGCCCGACGTTTCTTTGTACACTCGAGGCGGTTTGCGACGGCCGGTCGCCATCGACACGGCGTCGCGGTTTATTCCCCCTAAAGAGACTCCCGGATTGCCGTTCAAACTACCCACCACCGCGACCGCGCCGTTTTGCCCATCCGAGGTTCAGGGCTCGGTTGCAGTCTCACCCCGCGCGACATTCTGGAAGAAGATCCTGCAATTCGCGGGACCTGGTCTGCTGGTTTCGATCGGCTACATGGACCCGGGCAACTGGGCCACCGCGATCGAGGCGGGCTCGCATTATGGCTACAGCCTGCTGTTCGTCGTTCTGCTGTCGAGCCTTGCGGCGATGGCGCTGCAATGTCTGAGCATGCGCCTGGGCATTGCCACCGGGCGCGACCTCGCGCAATTGTCGAGTGCGCGTTATTCGCGAGGCGTGGCGCGCGGGCAATGGCTGCTCGCGGAGTTATCGATAGTGGCCTGCGACCTCGCCGAAGTGCTCGGCGGCGCGCTTGCGTTCCATCTGCTCTTCAATTGCTCGCTGACCACCGGCGTGTTGCTGACCGCGTTCGACACGTTGATCGTTCTCGGCCTGAAGGGCAAGAATTTCCGCGATCTCGAAGCCATCATGCTCGGCCTGATCGCGACGATCGGCGTGGGCTACATCATCGAGCTGGCACTCGTGAAGCCGGATTGGCCATCGGTCGCTCAAGGGTTGATCCCGTCGTGGCAGGCGCTGAACTCGCGCGAACCCATGTATCTGGCGATCGGCATCCTCGGGGCAACGGTGATGCCCCACAACCTGTATCTGCATTCGTCTATCGTGCAGACGCGCGCGGTGAAGCGCGACTCGGCCGGCATCCGCTCGGCCATCGGCATGTCGCGGATCGACACCATCGCGTCGCTCATGCTCGCGCTGCTGATCAACATGGCGATCCTGATTCTTGCCGCCGCCGCTTTTCATGCGACCGGCCACATTCAGGTGACCCAGATCGAAGACGCGTACCGGCTGCTCGCGCCGATCGTCGGCAGCGGTTTTGCGGCAGTGCTGTTCGCGATTACGCTGCTCGCGTCCGGGCAGAGCTCGACATTTACCGGGACGGTGGCGGGGCAGGTCATCATGGAAGGTTTTCTGAAGATGAAAATTCCGTGCTGGCAACGGCGTTTCATCACGCGGGCGCTGGCGCTGATCCCCGCGCTGATCGGCGTGCAGATGCTGGGCAACGGCGCGGTCGGTCGATTGCTGGTCGCAAGCCAGGTGGTGCTGAGCCTGCAGTTGCCGTTCGCACTCTATCCGCTGATTCGGATGACCAACGACCGGGCGTTGATGGGGGAATTCGCCAACCGGCTGCCGACGCGACTGCTGGCCTGGTTTCTGTTCGCTGCAATCACTGCCGCGAATCTTTGGCTCGTGGTTCAGACAGTCGGTCTTGCCGGCTGATCCGGTCGCGCAATGGCCAAAAACAATCCGCACCGTGTGCGGATTGTTTCAGGGCTTCGTTGCTGTGTGGTTTGGAATCCGGGGGGGACCAGCCCTCGACGATTCAGCCCTGTCAGGCGGCTTGCGCGACCTGCGCGGCTTCAAGCGCTTCCTGACGAGCGGCTGCGGCCTTCTTCGTCTTGCCGGCACGCGACGGCGGCTGGCAGGCGCCACACACCACGTTGTGCTGCAAGTCGTGCTTATGTGCGACGAACTTGCCGGTGCAACGGCAGCACTTGGTCAATTGCAGAATCTCGGCGTCGAAGAAACGCACCAGCGTCCACGCGCGCGTCAAGTCCAGCACCGGTTCGGTTTCGCTGTGCTGGCAATGTTCGAGATAGAGCCGATAACCTTTGGTGAGCGCATCCAGATGCGAGCAGCGCGCTTCGTTCTTCAGGAACAGGTATGTGTTGTAGAACAACGACGCGTGGATGTTCGCGAGCCACGTCATGTACCAGTCCGCCGAGAACGGCAGCATGCCCTTGGGCGGCGATACACCCTTGACCTCGCGGTACAGGCGGATCATGCGGTCGCGCGAGAGCGTCAATTCGCTTTCCAGCACCTGCATGCGAGCGCCCAGTTCGATCAGTGCGATGGCACGGAACACGTCTTGCGCATCTTCCGTCAGGCTACGCTTGAGCATTGCAGTCACCTCGATTAAGCAAACTGCTCGGCGGGCTGGCCTGCAAGCAGGATCGCCGCGTGAGTTGGTGCAACTACCGTGTGTTTCGTCGTTTGGGTCAACGCCGACAACATCGCGTGGTCGTTGAAGCGGAAGAAGCATAAAAGCTGATCGGAAGCGGCCAGCTTGACGATCTGCGCGAGCGACAGCCCGGCAAGCAGATCAGCCAGTTCCGACGACAGCCCCAGGCGGAACATCCCGACCGGTTTGTCCTCGCGCAACATGCGTTGCGCGAGCATGATGTACGACAGGTTAATCTCGCGGATTGAGTCCAGCGTCTCGCTGCTACGGTCCATTTTTTGTGTTTCCGAAGCCCCGAATTACTAAGTCGGCTTTTTGCCGTTATGTCTCTTGTGCCTCGCCGGAAACGAAGACCTCCGGCTACATGTCCACCTGATCTTTGATACATCGCGTTACATTTCGTAACAGCTTGGGTCGAATTGTATGAAGGGTAAAAGCAGAAATCAATCCTTTCTCAAAAAAATTCCCAAAAAAGCCACGCCTTTTTTCGGTAATGTTTTCGTGCTATTGCATTGCGCCGCACAAGGTGCACTTTTAGCCGTCGGCTCACCGCGCCTGACCGGCTTAGGCCCTTGCGGTATGGGGGTTTCCCTAATCATTCGACAAAAGGCGATGAGGAAGCCCGAGAGCCGGAAATGCCCTTCGAATTAAAAGCACATAGAAAGCGGGGACAAAATGGGTAATTACTACCGCGTCTTGCAGGGCTATTGGGGACAGGCGGGAATTGTAACGAGACGCTCACCCCCGGTTACAAAGAAAGGTCGCACTTGTAACGGTTCGGCGATGTATGCAACGGGGCATCCCAAGCAAGGTCGCTTCGACACGCGGCAGGCCGCGGATGCCTGCCAGGCATGCTAGTGGCACGGGGTGGCCGCGGAGGCAGCCGTGAGATCGCCCGACACCGTGCTGCTGCGGCAGACGCCGGTCGCCGATGTGACGGCCTGCGCCAATGCGTGCGGGGGCGCTGCCGCTAGAGCCAACGCATCATCAGATCGGTGTCGTGAAACACGCCGTCGACGTTCAGCCCCTCCACTTCACAGCCGTATTTGCGAAAGCCAAACGACGCGTACAGCTTGCGCGCTGCCTCGTTGCGGCTGTCGACCATCAGTTGGAGTTGCCGCAAACCGTCGACCCGTGCCGCCCGGGTCAGCAACTCGTTGAGCAACGCGCGCCCAACGCCACGGCCCGCGGCTTCCGGCGCGACGTACATGCCAATGACCGACGCCTTGTGACGCTCCCTCTCGCGCGGGTTGCGCGCGAGTCCCACTACGCCGATCAACAGTGTGTCGGCCGATAGGTAAGCGCCGAGCAGAAAGCTTCCTTCGGCGGCATGCGCGCCTTCCAACATCGCGTCGTGTTGCCCGGGGCCCTTTGCGAGCGCTTCGTCGTAACTTTGGCCGAACAGTTCCGGATGGGCTTTCAATCCGCGTAGACGAAGCAGAAAGTAGGCGTCACGGTCGGCGAGACCCAGTTGACGGATAAACGGCTCGGCGTTGTTCAAGGTGTCTCTCTACGCAGGGCGTTCTCAAAAGGAGTAGCGGCTGAGTGGCTGACGGTCGAGCGCACGGTGCTTGCACTGGCTGCGCCGGTCCGGCTATGAATCGAGACCGCAGAAGCCGCTATACAAGCCGCTATCGTCAAGCCTCGAAGCGTTGGCCTTCCGCAAAATTGCGCAATGCCACTGCCGTTTGCGGATCGGCCGGGAAAAACGCTTCGATCGCAAGTTCCGACAGCGTAACGTCCACCGGCGTGCCGAACACGGTCGTGGTACTGAAAAACGACAAGACGCCGATCGACGTGCGCAACGTCAACGGCACGGCAATCTGATTGACGGCGGCTTCGTCGCTGTTCGGCGCGGCTGCGCCAACAGGCGCGGGATACGCGGCGAGTTCGTCACGCAGCGCGCTCAACGTGTCGTCGCCGCTCGCGTCGATTTGCCGCTGAAGCCGGGCCAGCACGTGTTCCCGCCATGCATGCCAGTTGACGATGGACGCCGCGATGCCTTGCGGATGCAAGCTCAGGCGCAACGCGTTGACCGGCGGCTTGAGCAGCTCAGGACTCGCGCCGGTCAGTAGCGGCGCTAGCGCACTGTTTGCCGCGACGATGGTCCAGTGCCGATCGATCGCCAGTGCCGGGTAGGGCTCGTGTCCTTTCAGCACCAGATCGACGGCCTCGCGTGCGGCGGCCAGTTGCGGATCGGACAGCGGACGCTCGCGGAACAGCGGAGCATAGCCTGCTGCAACCAGCAGCGCATTGCGCGCTCGCAGTGGCACTTCGAGCCGTTCGGCAAGATGCATGACCATCTCCCGGCTGGGCAGCGCGCGGCCCGATTCGACGAAGCTCAGATGGCGGGTCGAGATATCGGCTTCAGTGGCGAGCAGCAACTGGCTCATTCTTCGACGCTGCCGCCATTCACGCAGCAAGTCGCCGACCGTGCGACTGGTCGCGGGTGTCGGCGAAACGCCCGTTTGCGCGAGAGAGAGTGTGTTCATGCCCCCGATGATAGCCAAAGCGGGTGCGCGATCCATTACCTGGCAGGTAATGGAAAACCCCGCCGGCTGCTACGAATACGCGGGAAGCGTCACTGCAATGGCAATGCGACTGCGGCGCAGTCAAGACCGTCGGCCAGATGGCTAATCCGGCGTCATGCAAAGGCTCGATCAGCGCGTGCCGGGTCATCGCCGTGCACTCGAATGCTTACCTGTGACGTAATCGACGCTGCGCTGTCGAGCCGGCAATCTTCACTCCGAGCCCGCCCCATACGACGTGTGTGCCGAGCGTAGTGCTCAGTGATGCCAGTCAAGGAGTGTTGAGATGAATGCCCATACCGATCTGATCGACCGCTATTTCGACGCATGGAACGAGACCGACCGCGCGCGCCGCCGCGAGCTGATTGCCGCGACGTGGACGGCCGACGCCGACTATCGCGACCCGCTGCTTGCGGGCGAAGGCCACGACGGCATCGACGCGATGATCCGCACAGTGCACGAGCGCTTTCCCCAGCACACGTTTCGCCGCACGACCGAGGTCGACGGCTTCGCGAACCGTGTGCGCTTTTCATGGGAGCTGATCACGCCCGCGGGCGACGCGCTCGTCAAAGGCTCGGACTTCGGCGTGCTGGACGCACAGGGGCGTCTGCAGGCGGTCACCGGTTTCCTCGACCAGGTGCCCGACGGCGCCTGAGCGGCGCGTTTTTCTTACGGAGACGATCATGTACGAGCCCAATGCCCGGACGCCTCTGCAAACCGCCGTCACGATTGCGCGCGTGTCGGCGGCGCTCGACGCGCTGGCCAGTGTCATCGCCGGCTTCGCGCTGCTTGCGGGCGCGCGGGCGTTCATGTTCATCGCGCTGCTGGGCTGGCGCGAACCGGTGCTGGGCGGCGCGGGGCTCGTGCTGCTGGCGATGGTCGGCTGGCTGCGGTGGCGCTGCGGCGGCGCAGCCGCGCTCCTCGAGCCGCGCGGCGGCTCGCCGACGCATCGCGCCTGCGCAGCGGGCACGAGCACGAGCGCGAGTGCAGGTGCGGGTGCGAGAGCGGGCGCGGGCGTGGCCATGAGGTCCGGCGGCACGCAGCGTTCGTGCCCGGATGCGCTCAACGTCGCTTGCTACAATCGACCGTCGCAATGCGATGCGGCGGCGCGTTCGCGTGCTATCGTCGAGCGGGCATGTCGCCGACCTGCCGGACCATGACCGCGAGCGCGTTCGCATTGCGCTACCCAACCCGGACGGCGAGCCGCCGACCGGCATCGACTGGACAAGGAGACACCGTGCTGAAGAATCTGGACCCGCTGCTGAACGCCGACATTCTTTATGCATTGCGCTCGATGGGCCATGGCGACGAACTGGTCGTTTGCGACGCCAACTTCCCGGGTGCGTCGCTCGCGCGCGGCACCGTGCTCGGCAAGCTGCTCCATCTCGACGGCGTGAGCGCGCCCCGTGCGGTGCGCGCGGTGCTGTCGGTGATGCCGCTGGATACCTTCATCGAGCAACCGGCCTCCCGCATGGAGGTGGTGGGCGAGCCGCAGACGATTCCGGCCGTGCAGCGCGAAGCGCAAGCCGAGGTCAACGCGGCGGAGGGGCGCGAGGTTCCGTTTGCTTCGCTCGAACGATTCGCTTTTTATGAGCGGGCCCGCAAAGCCTATTGTGTGATCGCGACCGGCGAGGAGCGCGGTTATGGCTGTTTTGTGTTCACGAAAGGCGTGTTGCTGGCGCCGGACGCGCCGCGTTCGTAGCTCGTCGGAGCACGGGGGGAAGCGGGCCGTCGGAGCGCTTGCCCGCGCAGTTAGACAGTCGAGCCGATTTATCCAGGCGCTTCACATCCCATCACGGTGACACGGCCCATGAGCTTTTCGATAGACACGCTCGACCATCTTGTTCTGAACGTCGCAGACGTGCAAGCCAGCGCGGCCTGGTACGCGCGCGTGCTCGGCATGCAACGCACGGAATTCGCGTCGCGCACTGGCACGCGGGTCGCGATGACCTATGGCAATCAGAAGATCAATCTGCGTCCAGCCACCGCGGACACGGTTGCGTGGTTTACCGCACGCGAGCCGGCGCCCGGCAGTGCCGATCTGTGCTTCGTCACGACCGCAAGCCCGGCCGAAGTCGCGGCGCACTGGCTTGCCGAGGGGGTCGTCATCGAGGCGGGTCCGGTGGAGCGCGACGGTGCGCGCGGCAAGATGACCTCGGTCTATTGCCGCGATCCGGACGGCAATCTGATCGAGGTCGCCACTTACCCCGACGCCTAGCCGAGCGGCAAGGCCCGCGCCCATTCACGAGCGCGACGATGTAGGTGGACACGTATGCCTCGCGCGCCGTTGGTAGGGGTGCGGGCGGGCTTGGAAAAGGCAGCCATTGCACATATGCTGAGTGGCTAAGTGGGGAACTGCACCGCTCCGGCGGGGTCTGTTGCTTATTCATTTACAGGAGCCCCTCATGACGCGTCCCGTCGATTCCGGCATCATCTTCATCGCACGTATCGCGCTTTCCGTGCTGTTTGTGTGGAGCGGTGTGATGAAGCTGCTGGGCTATGCGGGCTTTGTCGGCTACCTGCATTCGAAAGGCGTGCCGCTCGTTCCGGTTGCCGCGCCGATCGCAACCGCCGTCGAGGTGCTCGGCGGTCTGTTGCTGATCGTCGGCTTCAAGGTGCGGCCGCTCGCGCTGCTGATGGCCGTCTATACGGTGGCAGCGGCGATTCTGGGCCACGATTTCTGGAACGTCGTCGATCCCGCCGTGCAACGAGACATGGTGATCCATTTCTGGAAAAACATCGGTATCGCCGGCGGCTTTCTGCTGCTATTCGTGACCGGCGCAGGCGGTCTGAGCGTCGACGGTGCGCGCGCGCCACGCGGAGGCCTCGGGCGTTGATGCGGCGCGTGCCGGTTTCGATTCTGGCTGTAACCAAGGGAGCACATAATGATTCAAAGTTTCGAGCAAACCATCGGCGGCAAGCTCACGCAGTTGTGCGCCAGTCTCGGCGAAGGGCCGACGCCGCATCGCGTGATCATCAGTCTGGCCGATTCGGCGAAGACACTCGTGATTTTCGACGCGTCGGGGCTCATCGGCGCGATCAAAGCGGAAATCGAGGAGCCGGAGAAGTTACTCTCCGGCGCAATCGCCAAGGCGCAAGCCGACGGACTGATCGAAAGGGCGATCGACACGGGCGTGATCCAGGAAGCGTCGCTGTGAACGACGTCGTGTCGGCCGGTACTATCTGAGGCCGGGCATTTGGCGCCACCGCCTGGCGCCGTCCGTAGCCGCCAATTGCTGGCGCGAGAGCAGCCGGTAAAGCCCCGGTGCGCACCAGCATCGCAGGGCTATTTTTTGAGCGAAAGGCGTCGCGCGACGCTCACCTCGATTCGCCGACGCGCGCCGCCTTCGCGTTGCGCGGGTTTTCGCGCGAGCCGGCCGCCACAGCATGCGGCTGCGGATGCACGAGGCAGCTCAACACACCACCCAACGCCAGTAACGCGACCGATATCGCGCTTGCCGCCTGCATCCCCGCGACGATGTGCGGCGCCGCCGCGCCGCTTGCCAGCGCGCCGAAGGCGGCCACGCCCACCGCGCCGCCTGCTTGCCGCGCCGTATTCAAAACCGCAGAGGCCGTGCCCGCGCGCTGTGCTTCGGTCGACGCGAGCACGGCGGTCGTCATCGCGGGCACGGCCAGTCCCATGCCTGAAGGAATCAGCAGGAACGCCACCAGCAGAGCGATGAGCGGCGTCGCCGCATCGACCCAATGCAGCATGCCGTAGCCGAGCCCGGCGGAGAGCGCGCCGAGAGTCATCGGAATGCGCACGCCGAAGCGGCCGACCACCCAGCCGCTCGCGACGTTCGACACCAGGAAGCCGCCTGTCAACGGCAAAAACGCCAGTCCCGCCTGCAACGGCGTATAGCCGCGCGCGCGCTGCAAGTAAAGACTCAGCACGAACACCATCCCGTAGTAGGTGAGATTCACGCAGATGCCGAACAGCACCGCCGCGCTGAACGTGCGGTTTTTGAACAGCGGGAGCGGCAGCATCGGCGACGCGACGCGCGCTTCGACGGCGATGAACGCGCCTGCCGCGAGCAGCGCGAGCACGAAGCCGCCAGCCACCAGCGGATCGCCCAGCCCCAGCGGACGCCATTCGATCACCGCTGCGACGAAGGCGGTGAGCGCGACGATCGCCAGACACTGGCCTCCCAGGTCGATGCCGCGCGGGCTGGTTTGGCGGCTCTCGTCCGTGCCGGCATTGGCTGCGCGGCGCGGGTTCTGAGCGGCGATTTCGGGCCGCGGCACCCAGAGCAGCGTCGCGAGCAAGCCGGCTGCACAAATCGGCAGGTTGACCAGAAAGATGCTGCGCCAGTCGAACGCCGCGATCAGCAGGCCGCCGGCCACCGGTCCCGCCGCGATCGAGATGGCGCCCGCGGCGGTCCATAAACCGACCGCTCGCGCGCGCAGTTTCGGATCGTGGCCATACGACTGATTGAGCAGCGCAAGCGAGTTCGGCAGCATCGCCGCGGCCCCGACGCCTTGAACCGCGCGCGCGGCGATCAGCATGGCGGCGTCGAACGCCAGGCCGCAGGCGAGCGACGCGAGCGCGAACAGCACAATCCCGGCCGCGTACACGCGGCGCGCGCCGAAGCGGTCGCCGAGCACGCCGGCCGATAGCATCAGCACCGCAAACGCTAGCGTATAGGCGTCGACGACCCATTGCAGGCCCGCGACGCTCGCATGCAGGGCCGTGCCCATTCTCGGCAGCGCGATATTGACGATAGTCACGTCGAGTTGCGTGACGACGAAACCGACGCTGACAGTGGCGAGAACGCGGCCGAGCGCCGATGAGCGAGTGGATGTCGAGGAGTTCATGCTTGGTGGTCTAGCAAATCTACCCGGCAAGAGCCAGAGTTGAGTGAGCGCCGAAAAGCGGCTGGCCGTCGCACGCTACACAACGTCAATGGGGCTTTGCGCAGATTGAGCGCAGTTGCATAAAACCGTCTTTGCATGGAGACGATTATGGGCCGTCGGCGGCCAAGATATTTCCATCCGTCGTGAAACTCGGAATGCACGAACACAAGGGCTGAAAAAGGGGGATCAGCGGCGCAAATCGACTGTCGCAGAGCTCTTGTTCCGTTAGCCAATGGAACCGTCGAAAGTTGCGCCGGCATTCTGCGGAAGGTGTCGACAGTTCGTTTCGCAAATCTGTGCGACAACTTGCGCAGCGTTAGTTGAAGAGCCTGGGGCTTACCTTGCATTGGCACACGCATGGCCGACCGGACAGCGTTGCCTGCGAGGCGCGCTTATCAACGCTCGCTGCGTGAGATTCAGGCTTTCTTTACGTAAGCGTTACACCATCCCTTCGCATAGACCAGCTTGCCGCCGTAGGTCGGGCAGGGCCCTGTCACCGAACCGGGTTTGCCCTGATACAGCTGGCAATTGGCGCATGTCTGGCCGGCCTGATAGTGCGGAAATTTGGCCTTGTCTACTTTGGCGGCGTCCGTCTTGTAGCCAAGTGCCTGTGCGGTGGGATCGTTCTCCGACAGCAACGGGGCGTCGGCTCGCGATTCAGTGGAAAGCGCCATCGCCGATGCGGCGGATGCGGTAAGTATCATGAAACGCCGACGGGAAAGTGACATGGTATGGACTCCTCTGGAAGAAGACGTCACCGACGGGGGCGCGGCAAATGACCGGATTACTGGCTCTTTGCGCACCGTGCGAATCTTGACGGCCGTCTAACTCCGTCGTTGGCGTGCGAGGCGCTAAACCGCTCTCGACACACCCTCCGTCTGATGATGATCGGTAGCGAGAAACATATACATCGCCGGCACGACGAACAAAGTAAAGAGCGTGCCGATCGACATCCCGGTGAAGATCACGAGCCCCATCGCATTGCGGCCAGCCGCACCTGCGCCGGAGGCGATCACGAGCGGCACGACGCCGAGCACCATCGCGGCCGTCGTCATCAGGATGGGGCGCAGCCGCACGCCTGCGGCTTCCTCCACGGCGTCACGCTTGGAGCGCCCGGCGCGTTGCAGTTCGTTGGCGAACTGCACGATCAGGATGCCATGTTTGCTGACGAGTCCCATTAGCGTGACGAGCCCGACCTGGGTATAGATGTTCAGCGTCGTCAGGCCGATGTTGATGAAGATGAGCGCGCCGAACAGCGCCATCGGCACCGAAATCAGAATCACGATCGGGTCGAGGAAACTTTCGAATTGGGCCGCGAGCGCGAGAAACACGATGATCGACGCGAGCATCAGCGTGATGACGAAGCCGCCCGACTCCTGCACGAACTGCCGCGATTGCCCCGAGTATTCTTCCGTATAGCCTGCTGGCGCGACTTGCGCGGTCTCATTGCGCAGGAAGTCCAGTACCTCCCCTTGCGACACGCCGGGCACGATGACGCCCGAGATCGTCGCCGAGTTCAGCTGCTGAAAATGGTTGATCGATTCCGGCACGACGCTGCGTTCGAGATGCGCCACCGTCGATGCCGGAATGACGCTGCCGTCCGGCGTGCGCAGATAATAGTCGAGCACTTGCGAAGGGTTCAGACGGTCGGTCTGCAACACCTGCGGAATCACCTTGTACGAGCGCCCGGCGATCGAGAAGTAGTTGACGTAACCACCCCCGAGCGCCGAGCCGAGCGCCTGCCCCACATCGCTTTGCGTGAGCCCGAGCGAGGCGACCTTGTCGCGGTCGACCACGAGCGTGGCTTGCGGCTTGTCGACCTTCAGATCGCTATCGACGAAGAAAAACATACCGCTCTCGCGGGCTTTCTGCAGGACTGCTTGCGATACCTCATTGAGATTCTCGAACGGTTCCGTCGTGCTAATGACGAACTGCACCGGCAAGCCCTGCGAGCCCGGTAACGGTGGAAACTGGAACGCCGCGACGCGCGCGCCGGCAATCCGATTCCATTTCTGTTGCAATTCCTGCTGCAGCACGGTCGCGTTCTTGCTGCGCTGGTCCCATGTCTTGAACAGCACGCCGCCGATCCCCTGATTGAGCGTGGGCGCACCGGTGAGCTGGAACATCTGCGCGTATTCGGGAAGCGTCTTCGAGATGTCGAACACCTGGTCCGCGTACATCTGCATCTGGTCGATGGTCGCGTTCGGCGGCCCGAGGATTTGCGATAGCACTATCCCCTGATCCTCCTGCGGCGCGAGCTCCGATTTCGACGTCATGAACAGGTAGACCGTGCCGGCGAGCAGCAGCGCGCCCATCACAGTGAACACGGGCCAGGTGTCGAGGGTGCCGTGCAGCAGACGGCCATAGCCGCGATGCACGCGTTCGAACTGGCGGTCGACGAAGCGCGCAAAGCGCCCCGACTCCTGCTCCACGCGGAAAAAGCGCGCGCACATCATCGGCGACAGGGTCAGCGCGATCACGCCGGACACCGCCACTGCGCCGGCCAGCGTGAAAGCGAACTCGGTGAAGAGCGCGCCCGTCAGGCCGCCCTGGAAGCCGATCGGCGCATACACGGCGATCAGCACGATGGTCATCGCGAGGATCGGGCCGCCGAGTTCGCGCGCGGCGATCAGCGCGGCATCGAAGGGCGCCTTGCCTTCCTGCTTCATGTGCCGGTCGACATTTTCCACGACGATGATCGCATCGTCCACCACCAGCCCGATCGCCAGCACGAGCGCGAGCAGCGTCAGCAGATTGATCGAATAGCCCAGCACCTGCATCACGAAGAACGTGCCGATCAGCGACAACGGCATCGCGATCAGCGGCACGATGACCGCGCGCAAGCTGCCGAGAAACAGAAAAATCACCGCGGTGACGATCAGCAACGCCTCGACCAGCGTCTTGATGACTTCGGCGATTGCCGTATTGACGAAATCGGTGGCGTCATAAACGATGTCGCCGGTCATGCCGATCGGAAACTGCTTCTGAAGATCGGGGAAGACGGCCTTCACGCGCCTGGCCACATCGAGGATGTTGGCGTCCGGCGCAACCTTGATGCCGATGAACACCGAGCGCTTGCCGCTGAACGCGACGTTGAAGTCGTAATCGTCAGCGCCGAGCACGACGTTGGCGACATCTTCGAGCCGCACGATCTCGCCGTTCTTCTGCTTGACGGCGAGTTGCCTGAAGTCGTCGACCGTATGCAGGTCCGTCCCGGCGTTCAGGTCGACGCTGACCATCTGGCCTTTGGTCGTGCCGAGCGTCGCGAGGTAGTTGTTGTTGCCGAGCGCCGCGAAGACGTCGGCCGCCGTGACGCCGTGCGCGGCGAGGCGCGCCGAATCGAGCCACGCGCGCATCGCGAACTGCCGCCCGCCGAGCACTTCGGCCGTCTGCACGCCTTCGATCGAATCGAGCTTCGGCTTGACCACACGCAGCAGGTAATCGGTCACGCTGTTGCTCTGCAGTACCGTGCTGTAGAAGCCCATGTACATCGCGTCGGTGGTCTGCCCGGTCTGCACCGTCAGCACCGGTTGCTGCGCCTGTGGCGGCAGCTGGTTGCGCACCGAGCCGATCTGCGTGTTGATCTGGGTCAGCGCGCGGTTCGCGTCGTAGTTCAGGCGCAGCGTCGCGGTAATGGTCGACACGCCGGTGGTGCTCGTCGAGGACAGATAGTCGATGCCCTGCGCCTGAGCGATCGCCGCTTCCAGCGGCTGCGTGATGAAGCCGGCGATGGTGTCCGCGTTCGCCCCATAGTAAGCAGTCGAGATCGTCACGACGGCGTTTTCGGTCTGCGGATACTGGCTGACTTTCAGCACGGCGAGCGAGCGCAGCCCCAGCACGAGGATCAGCAGGCTGACGACCGAGGCCAGCACGGGCCGGCGGATAAAGAGATCGGTGAAGGTCATGGCGCGGTCTCTCTATTGTTCCTGAGGCGCGGGGTTCGGATTGTCCGCCGGTTGCACGCTGTTGTTGATGATGAGGGGGGTGCCGTTTTTCAGCTTCAGCTGGCCGCTCGTCACGACTTGCGTGCCGGCGCTGACGCCTTTGAGGATCGCCACCTGATCGCCGCGCGTGGGCCCCGGCGTGACGAACACCTGCTGTGCGACTGGCAGCGTCTTGCCCTGCGCGTTGGGCTGGGTGCCCGGTTTGACGATGAACACCGTCGCGCCATACGGGTTGTAGGCGATGGCCGTTTGCGGCAGCGTCAGATAGCGCTGTTGCGGGCCCGAGTCGATCTTCACGTTCGCATACATGCCCGGCAGCAGCTTGCGTTCGCGGTTGTCGACGCTGGCCTCGACCTGCACGTTGCGCGTGGTGCTGTCGACCTTCGGGCTGACCGACTGGATCTTGCCGGCGAACGTCTGCCCGCTGTACGCATTCGTGTCGACCACCACGGGAGCGCCGATCCTGAGTTGGCCGAGTTGCTGTTGCGGCACGGAGAAATCGGCGTAGATCGGATCGATCGCCTGCAGCGTGACGATCGCGTCGCCCGGATTGAGGTACTGCCCCGGATTGATCAACGTGATGCCGAGGCGCCCCGCAAACGGCGCGCGAATGGTTTTCTTTTCGAGCAGCGCGACCTGCTGCGCGACTTGCGCCTTCTTGCCCTTGAGATCGGCGGCGTCCGCGTCGAGCTGCGCCTTCGCGATCGCCTGGATGTCGTACTGCGCCTTGTCGCGCTGGTAGACCGTTTGTGCCAGTTCTGCTGCTGCCTGCAGCGACTGGAGCAGCGCCACGTCACTGTCGGCATTGAGCCTGATCAGAACCTGCCCGGCCCTCGTTTCCTGCCCTGACCTGAACGCCACCTCGCGCACGAGGCCCGCGACTTCGGTCGTGACGTCGACGCCACGCACCGCGCGCAGGCTGCCGACTGCCGCAAGCTGCGGCTGCCACGACTGATAGCCGGCGACCACCGCCGAGACCGTGGCGGGCGGTGCCGTGTTGGCCGCCATGAATTTGGCGAACATGTGCGTGCGCAACAGGTTGAAGCCGACCAGCGCGGCTAGCAGCAGGCCGACACAGATCAGCATGATTACCATCCGCTTTGCCATCGGTTTTCTTTCGGTCATCGTCACGTCCTTGTGCGGCATTGGGCCAAGCGCCGGACCTTGCATTCTTTCGCTGCTCAGAGCGCGTGTTGCCGGCAGCAGTGAAGCGAGAACCCTGTCGGGTCAAGTCAATGCGTGGCTGCCGCGGCGCCCTGATCCGCAGCGTTCCACCACCCGCCGCCGAGCGCCTGGAAAAGCGCCGCGGTGTCGGCGTAGCGCGCTGCCTGTGCCTGCGCGAGACCCACCACCGTCTGCTCGTACTGGCGTTGCGCGATCAGAAGCGCCAGGTAGCTCACTCCACCGATGCGGTACTGCCCGCGCGTCAGCGCCAGCGAGTCGCTTGCGGCACGCCATGCATCCGACTGCGCTTGCAGGGTGAGCGCGTCGTGATCGAGCGCGCGCAGCGAGTCCGCGACGTTTTGGAACGCCAGCAGCACCGTTTCGCGATATTGGGCGTCGGCCTGCTCGTAGGCCGCCTCGGCGGCGCGCTTTTGCGCGCTCAGTTGCCCGCCATGGAAGACCGGCTGCAGCAGGCCGGCGCCCAGGCTCCATATCGTGCTGCCGGCCTTGAACACTTCTGCCGGCGTCAGAGCCTCGGCACCGTAGCTTGCCGACAGTGTGATCTGCGGATACATCGCCGCGGTCGCCACGCCGATTTGCGCGCTGGCCTGATGCAGCACGGTGTCGGCCGCGAGGATATCGGGCCGCTGCCGCACCAATGCCGACGGCAGACTGACGGGCAGCGTCTCGGGCAACGAAAACATCTCGAGCCTGAATTCAGGCAAGGCAGCGTTGCCAGGCGGTATGCCCGCCAGCACGGCGAGCTGGTGACGCACCTGGTCGAGTTGTTGTTGCAGCGGTGGCAGCGTTGCGCGGGTCTGCGCCAACAGGGTCTGCTGCGCGAGCACTTCCGTACGGCCCACGCCCCCCAGTTCGAACTGTTTGCCGAGTACGACCAGTTGCTGATCTTCTTCGGCGGCGATCTGCCCGGTTGCCTCGATCTGCGCGCGAAGCGAGGCTTCCTTGACGGCTGCGGTGACAATGTTGGCTGACATCGCGAGATAGGCGGCCTGCAACTGGAAGCGCTGATAGTCGACTTGCGCGTGCAACGCTTCGAGTTCGCGCCGCGCCCCGCCGAACAGGTCGAGTTTGTATGACACGTTCACCGATGCGTTGTAGAGATTGAACTCCTCGACGACTCCCGGCTGGCCGAACGCGATGCCGTTCAACTTTTCGCGCGTCGCGCCAAGTTGCGCGTCGACGCTGGGCAGAAGGGTGGCGCCGGTTTGCGCCAAAAAATTTTCGCGCGCCTGGCGCAATGCGGCTTGCGCCGCCGCGATGTTCGGACTGTTCGTGAGGGCCTGACGGATCAGCGCATCGAGCGGCTCGCAATGAAACAGCGCCCACCAGGTGGCGGGAATGTCCAGTCCCGGCACGAAGCGCTGCGGCAAGCCGGCGGCCCCGGGAGAAGAAGCGGTCTGCTCCGGCAGCGGCGAGGCGGTGTACGCGTTGGTGTTCGGCGCGGGGGGCGTGCGATAGTCGGGGCCCACCATGCAGCCGGCCATTGCGGCACAGCCGCACAGCACGGCACACAGGCGCCGCCGCCGGGCAATACGCTGGTTAACGCCGATCATCGATTCACCTTTTATCGCCGGCGTTTCGCCTGAACGAGAAAGCGGACGCGGATCTTCAGGTAACGCGGACTTTCGATGCTTCTCTGCTGACGCCGGAATTTATACCATGCGGAACACCGTAGCTACGCGTACTCTGCTACGGGCGATTGCTGCGCTTGCCCACGAGATCACGTAGTCAGTCAGCCGGGTTGAGGGTCTCTCGGGCAGTGACCTGCGTGGCGAGGGATTTCCCCAGGTCCGGCGAACCGGCGAGGCCCCGACGGCGCGGTCGTTCGATCGACGAGATCGGCCTGGCACAGATCAGCGAACGAACGCCGATGCGAACAGGCACGCAACCGCGAGTTCTGCCGCATCGAATCGTTCAGCTATGATGTTCTAACGACACCCGCAACCGAAAGCTCGACCGCTCATCAACAGCAAGCTAAAAAAGGAGAACGTCAAATGTCACGATCCATCTCGCAGCGCGCTTTCATGGTATTCGGTGGCCTGGCTTTAGCGGGCACGCTGAGCTTGGCGCAAGCGGCGCCGGTCTCGTTTCAGGTGCCGTTGACGGGCACCCAACAGGTCCCGCCGGTGCAGACTCCAGGCAGCGGCAGCGCTGACCTCACGTATGACTCCGGCAGCCGGGTGGTAACGTGGAACATCACCTTCAGCGGATTGTCGAGTCCGGCCACGATGGCGCATTTCCACGGGTCCGCCCCGGCCGGCAAAAACGCCGGCGTGAAGGTCTGGCTCTCCCAGAAAGGCAAAATGGAGGCGACAAGCCCGATCACCGGTCAGGCCACGCTATCCCCGGACGACGCGAAGATGTTCGAGGCCGGCGACATGTACATCAACGTTCATACCAAGGACCATCCGGACGGCGAGATTCGCGGCCAGGTGGTGCCACCCAAAAACAAATGACGTGACCCCGGGAGCGGCGCCGTGAGCTCCGGTTTGCGGCAAGCTCACAGGTAAGCCGCGAGCAGCATCACCACGGCAGCGCCGACGCCGAGCGGCAGCAGCGCCAGCAGCGCGGGCGTCTGCCGCGGCGCGTCGATGCTCGACGGTAACAGCTTATAGCCCGTTAGCATGGGACGCAGCAGGTTGTGCCCCTTCGCTACGGCGTACAGAGCAATCACGAGCACGTGCAGCGCCACGGCAGCGAGCAGCAAGTCCCAGACAAGCCCGTGCAGCGTCGAGATAGCGTTCGCAAGCCACGCGGGCACCACTTCGCTCAACGGGCCTTGGTCGGCGATGTCGTTGTTCAGGTAGAGCCCGCTCAGCGTCTCGACTAGCAGCAATGCGAGCAGCAGCACGACCATCCAGCCGCCGGCCGCATTGTGGCCCACCTGCAGATCCGGCTCGCGGCGCAATAGGTAACGCAAGTGACGAACTGCAGCCGCGGGCGACGCCATGAAATTGCGAAAGCGCGCGGTCTCGCTGCCAAAACAGCCCCACAGCAGCCGGAAAATCACCAGCGCGAGCAAGGTCTCGCCGGCGCGGACGTGCCAGTCGATCCAGTTCAGCTTCAACGTGACATAGGCCGCCGCGACCAGCACGACCACCAGCCAGTGAAACAGTCGCACCGGCGCGTCCCAGACCAGCACCGGGCGGCGCACCGGCTGTGTCGGCCGCGTGACGGGTTCGTGAGCATCCATGTGTCGCGCCTCCGTCCGCAAGCGGCTGAAAGAGATGCAGGTCCCGGTGAACCGTTTGAAAGGCCGGTGGCCGAGCGATTGCGGCCTTCCTCCGCCGATAGCGCTGGAGAGCTCCTCAAACGCGGGTAGGGGCGATCGCCGGACGTGGCCGCAGCGTCGCCATGATCAGGTAGATTCCGCCGCCGATCACCACGCCGAAGAACCAGCCATAGATGTTCCACCAAGCGGGCAGCAGGTCGGTGAAGTTGGGCAGGAACGTCGAAAACACGCTGCCGACCGCCGCCGCGGTCAGCGCGTTGACGTTCCAGCCGCCTTCGTAACGGTACTCGCCGTACTCCTGATAGAGCGCCGCCACATTGATCTTGCCCTTGGCCAGGATGTAGTAGTCCACGAGAATGATCCCCAGCAGCGGGCCCATCGTGGCGCCGATGGCGTTGACGAAGCGGGCGGCGTTGCCTTCCCAGGGCGCAAAGGGGTAGAGCACCAGCGCGATGGCCGCCGCAATGAAACCGCCCTTCCTGAAGCTGATCTGCTTGGGAAACGTGTTGGAAATGTCGAATGCCGCCGAGACGAAATTGGCCACCACGTTGATGCCTAGCGTGGCGACCGCGAAGGTCACTGCCGCGATGAGTGCCAGTAGCCAGCTGTCGAACTTGGCTGAGATCTGCTCCGGATGCAGCAGCACTTCGCCGTACACCTTGAACGCGGCGATGGTCGTGACGCCGGCGACCAGCGAGAACGCAATCAGGTTGACCGGCAGCCCCCACAGATTGCCTTTCCTGACCGCGTCGCGGTTCTTCGCGTAGCGCGAGAAGTCGCAAAAATTCAGGTACAGCGCCGCGAAGTAGGTGATCCAGGTCGCGCCTACGGCCATCAACGCCCAGAACGAGCCGGGCTTGCCGCTGACACCGACGTCCCTGGTTTTCTCGAGCAGCGCGTCCATCGGAATGCCATGCTCGAACGAGAACCCGCCTGCCTTCACGCACAGCCCGATCGCCAGGATCAGCATGGCGATCCACACGGCCGGCCCGGCCAGGTCCTGGAATTTGCGCACCGTTTCCATGCCCTTCTGAATGATGAGCAACTGCAGCGCCCACACGATGAAGTAGCAGATCACCTCGAGCCCAGAATGGCCGAGGAAGTGCGTGCCCTTGTGGAACGCCATCAGGCTCGGGCTGCGGATCAATAGCGCGACGATCGCGCTCGAAGCCGCTGCCGTCTGCGCGCCGTACCAGAAGCAGGCCACCAGGGCGCGAACCAGCGCTGCGAGGTTGGCGCCCCACACGCCGAAAGAGGCGCGCGCCAGCACCGGGTAGGGGACGCCGGTCTTCTCCCCGGCGTAGCCGATCAGATTCATCAGCGCGAAGATCACGAGTGAGCCGATTCCGATCGCCAGCACGAAGTTGATGAAGCTGCCGCACAGCAGGAACAGGCTGGCGGCGAGATAGTAGCCCCAGAGGCTGTGCACGTCCGACGTCCAGACGTTGAAAATGCTGAAGGCACCCCAGTTGCGCACCCGGGCGGGGGCGAGGTCGTCGTTGTAGAGGCCGGGGGAAGGGTTCCGGATGTCCATCTGTCATCTCCTTTGAGTTCGCAGAACTGAGGAAACACCGCCAGACGACCGGGGCGACGATTGGTCCGCGTCGGAAGCAAGGTCGTATGCAAGAACTGTACGTATTTTGCGGCGCATTTCAGAATGGGTTAACCCTGATCGCGATGGATGCCTGCGCAAACCGGTCAAATTGCGCGACGCATACCGGTGCTGCGTCGCGCTTGCGGTTTGTGGGTCGTGGATGTGGGGATGGCTGGAGGAGCCCTCGTCGATGTTGGGGGGCCGCCCGATTGAGGTATCGGTTTTGATCGATGGCCGGCATCGGGCGCGACGGGTCTGTTGCGAGGCGCGCGGCGCTCCGTCGAACCGACGTTGAAATTCAGATTGGTCCTATGGGATCGACGCGCCCAGCCTCCGAGAATGACGTGCGATCTACCCAGTTGAGAGCCACCCATGCGCATTGCAGTGCTTCAGCGTGACCCGGTCATGCGTCTGTCGATCGAACAAGTTCTCCTGAAGGCCGGCCACACTTGCATGCTTTACGACGACGGCCTCGCCATGTCAAAGGCACTTGCCCGTTCCAGCGTCGATCTTCTGGTGCTGGACTGGCAGGGCACGCGCCTGTCCGGCACCGACGTGCTGCGCTCGGTGCGAGGGGTCGGCGGCGACCGCTTGCCGGTCATGTTCGCGTCGCAAGATACGTCGGAGGAGAGCATGGTGCTGGCGTTCGTCGCCGGCGCGGATGACTACGTGGGCTTGCCCTTGCGGGCCGCGGAGTTTCGCGAGCGGATCGCGGCGTTGTTGCGGCGCGCGTACCCGGAGCGCGCCAGCACGGCGAGCTTCGAGGTCGGCCCCTATTACTTCGACACGCGCCGCCAGATGGTGCTGCTGCGCGGCGAGCCGGTGCCGTTGTCCAGCACCCAGTATCGGCTTGCCGCACTGTTGTTTTCGAACATCGGCCGCGTCATGTCGCGCGACCACATCTTCGCTATGGTGTGGGGCCGCGAGTTTCGTGAGTTCACCCGCACCATCGACAGTCATGTGTCGCGGCTGCGCTTGCTGCTCGAAATCGAACCGCAAAACGAATTCCGGCTGCAGCCGGTTTACAAGAGCGGCTACCGGCTGCTGCATCTGCGCGGGGTCGACTCAGCCGAGCGCCGGGTCGACGATACGCAGAAGCAGGCGGCCTGAGATCGCAGCCCGCAGCACGGCCACCCGCACGCCGCGGCCGGCCGGTCAGATGGCCGGCAGCATGGGCCGGGATTCGATCGCGCGACGGATCAGTGCTTCGACCGCCTTGCGTTCCTCGCCGACGAGCGGCAGACGGGGCGGGCGCACCGGCTCCGTACCCAAGCCGACGATCGCTTCGGCCAGCTTGATGTTCTGCACGAGCTTCGGCGATACGTCGAGCGCCAGCAGCGGCGCGAACCAGCGGTAGATCGCGCGGGCTTCCTCAACGCGTCCTGCCTTGAGCAGCTTGTAGATCATCACCGTCTCGCGTGGAAACGCGCACACCAGCCCGGCTACCCAGCCATGCGCGCCCATCAGGATCGCTTCCATCGCAAGATTGTCGACGCCGCACAGAATCGCGAAACGATCGCCGACCGCATTGATCAGATCTGTCACGCGCCGCACGTCGCCGCATGATTCCTTGATCGCGACAATCTTCTTTTCATCGGCGATTTCCGCGAACATGTCGGGCGTCATATCGACGCCATAGGCGAGCGGATTGTTGTAGATCATCAACGGCAGCGCGCTTGCAGCGGCGACGCTGCGGAAATGATTGAGCGTTTCGCGCCGGTCCGACAAATAGCGCAGCCCCGGCAGAACCATGTAGCCGGCCGCACCGTGCCGGCTGCCGGCTTCGGCCTGGCGGCAGGCGTCGAGCGTGCTGTTCTCGGCGATCGTCAACAGCACCGGCACGCGGCCCCGCGCGGCCTCGACCGCGATGTCCAGCACTTGCAGCTTTTCATCGAGCGACAAGGTCGACGCTTCGCCCAGCGAGCCGCACACGATGATGCCGTCTACACCGGCATCGATCTGCGCTTCGATATTTTTGCCGGTCCATGCGCGGTCTATGCTGAAATCCGCGTTGAATTTGGTGGTGACTGCGGGCAATACGCCTTCCCAGATGTGCGCCACGACTGCTCTCCTGAATGTGATGTGTCAAAGCGCAGTGTAGGCAGGCAATCGCTCGGCGTCTTGCGCGAATCGCGCGTGGCGGGTGACGATTTCAGCATAGCGTGGCTGCCGTGCCGGCTGCCGGAAACCGAACGGCAGCGCGTTCGCCACACGCCTTGCGACCCGTCGGGATCGAGCTTCGAGCGTAGGGCCCCAGCAGGGCGCCCGCCTCTTCAGTATGTCTGCCGGCTGTCGGTTCCATGCGTTGAACCGGCCTGAATCCGAACCCAGAACTATGCCAAAATCGTCACAATCCACGCGTATGCGCACCAAGACCCGGAGGCCCGCCGTTCCTACCATGGGCGTCATGAAAACCTTGAACATCATCGACTCCCACACCGGCGGTGAACCGACCCGCCTCGTAGTGACCGGCGGCCCGGATCTCGGCGGCGGTACGCTCGCGCAACGGCTCGACGTGTTGCGCGCGCGCTTTGACGACTGGCGCGCGGGCATCGTCACCGAACCACGCGGCTCCGACGTGGTGGTCGGCGCGCTGCTGTGCGAGCCGGACGACGCCACGTGCGCGGCCGGCGTGATCTTCTTCAACAACGTCGGCTATCTCGGCATGTGCGGGCATGGCACGATCGGCCTCGTCGCATCGCTCGCGCATATGGGGCGGATCGGGCCGGGGCGGCACCGGATCGAGACGCCGGTCGGCGTGGTCGAGGCGACGTTCAACGAGGACGGCAGCGTTGCCGTGCGCAACGTGTCGGCCTATCGCTATCGCAAGGCCGTGTCGGTCGACGTGCCCGGTTACGGCGTGTTGACGGGCGATATCGGCTGGGGCGGCAACTGGTTTTTTCTCGTCGCCGATCACGGCCGCTCGCTGGACGCCGCGGATATCGCCGGCTTGACCGCATTCAGTTCGGCGATCCGCGACGCGCTGATCGCGCAGCGCATCACCGGCGCGGACGGTGCGCTGATCGACCATATCGAGCTGTTCGGGCCCGGTTCGCGCGACGGCATCGACAGCCGCAGCTTCGTGTTGTGTCCCGGTAACGCATATGACCGCTCGCCGTGCGGCACCGGCACGAGCGCCAAAGTCGCGTGCCTCGCGGCCGACGGCAAGCTTGCCGAAGGCGCGGTGTGGCGGCAGGAAAGCATCATCGGCAGCGTGTTCGAAGCGAGCTATCGCCACGCGGGCGACGGCGTCTCGGTGATCCCGACCATCACGGGCCGCGCGTATATCACTGCGCAAGGGCAACTCTGTTTCGACGAGCGCGATCCGTTCGCCTGGGGCATTCGCACCGCATGAGCGCGGATGCGTTGATCGTGGGCGCGGGTATTGTCGGCGCCGCGTGCGCGGCGGAGCTGGCGGCGCTCGGCATGCGCGTCGAGGTACTGGACGGGCAGCGCATCGGCGGGGGCGCGACGGCGGCGGGCATGGGGCACCTCGTCGTGATGAACGACTCGCCGGCGGAATTCGCGCTGAGCCGTTATTCGCGCGACTTGTGGCTGCAACTCGCGCCGCGCCTGCGCACACGCGACGCGTTCGCGCGCTGCGGCACGCTGTGGGTCGCAGCCGACGACGAAGAATGGCAAGCCGCCCGTGCGATGCAGGCGGCGTTCGCCGCGCAAAACGTCGGCGCAGAACTGCTGGGCGCGGCGGAACTGCGTGCCTGCGAGCCCGCCTTGGCAGCGTCGCTGGCAGGCGGCTTGCGCATCGCGCACGACAGCATCGTGTATGCGCCCACCGTCGCCGAATGGCTGCTGACGCAGTCGCCGCACGCCGCGAACATCCGCGTGCGGCTGATGACGCCGGTCGCTTCCGTCGACGCGGACAGCGTCACGCTTGCAAGCGGCGAGCGCGTCGGCGCCGCGCACGTGATCGTCGCCAATGGCCTGGGCGCGCGGCAACTCGTGCCGTCGCTGCCGTTGCAACCGAAGAAGGGCCATCTGCTGATCACCGATCGCTATCCGGGACTGATTCGTCATCAACTGCTTGAACTGGGCTATATCAAAAGCGCGCATCATGCCTCGGGCCCGTCCATGGCGTTCAATGCGCAACCGCGTCCCACCGGACAACTGCTGATCGGCTCGTCGCGCCAGTTCGATACCACCGACCCCGCAGTCGAGATGCCCGTGCTCGCGCAGATGCTGCACCGCGCCGCGCGCTATCTGCCGGTGCTGCCGACGCTCAACGGCATTCGCGCGTGGACCGGCTTTCGCGCGGCGTCGCCCGATGGTCTGCCGCTGATCGGACCGGCCGGCGAGTTCGCGCCTGGCGTGTGGCTCGCGGTTGGCCATGAAGGTTTAGGCGTGACGACCTCGCTCGCCACCGCCAAACTGCTCGCGGCGCAGATCACGGGGAGTGCCGCGCCGATTCCTGTGGAGCCGTATATGCCGGTCCGTTTCCTCGAGCAGGTGGCTCATGACCCGTCCTGACACGGCACGCATCCACCTGACGATCAACAGCCGCGACATCGCAGTTGAAGCCGGCACGACCGTGGCGGCTGCGCTGGTGATCGCGGGCGTCGGCGGCACGCGGCGGTCCGTGCAGGGCGACACGCGCAGCGCGTTTTGCGGCATGGGCGTGTGCCAGGAGTGTCGAGTGACCATCGATGGCCGGGCGCACACGCTGGCCTGTCAGACATTGTGCCGCGAAGGCCAGTCCGTGCAAGCCTGCGAACCCGCGGAGCCGCAATGACGCGACACTTCGACCTGGTCGTGGTGGGCAGCGGGCCGGCCGGCCTGAATGCCGCGCATGCGGCGGCGCGCGCGGGCATGAGCGTCGCGTTGCTCGACGACAATCCGCGCGCGGGTGGTCAGGTCTGGCGTCAAGGCCCGGGGCATGCGCCGCAAGCGCCGCTGTCCGCGCTGCTCGATGCATTGCATCGGCACAGTCAGGTGACCCACTGGCCGTCGACCCGCGTGATCGCGCCGCTCGACTCCCGCGCTCTGCTGCTCGAATCGGCCGGGCAGGGCGGCGTGTGCGTCAGTTACGAGCGCCTGATTCTCGCGACCGGCGCGCGCGAGCGGCTGCTGCCGTTCGCGGGCTGGACCTTGCCGGGCGTGACCGGCGCGGGCGCATTGCAGGCGCTGATCAAAGGGGGGATGCCCGTGCGCGGCGAACGGATCGTGATTGCCGGCAGCGGGCCGCTGCTGATTGCCGCGCTCGATACCGCGCGCAAAGCCGGCGCGCGGGTGGTCGCGGTGCTCGAGCAGGCGCGGGCGCTGCAGGTTGCGCGCTTCGGCGCTTCACTGCTGGGCGAGCCCGCGAAGCTGCGCCAGGCGATCGCGATGACACGCGGTTTCGCGGGCTCGCGTTACTGGACCGGCAGCATGGTGCGCGAGGCGCACGGCGATGGCCGCGTGCAGCGCGTGACCATCCGGCGCGGCACGCACGACGTATCGCTCGATTGCGACCGTGTCGCGTGCGGCTATGGACTGCTGCCGAACGTCACGCTCGCCCAGGCGCTCGGCTGCGCGGTCAATGAGGCGGGCGAGATCGTCGTCGACGGCGAACAGCGAACGTCGGTCGACCATGTGTTCGCGGCGGGGGAGTGCACGGGCATCGGCGGCGCGGAACTGGCCGGCGTGGAAGGTGAGATCGCCGGTTTGGCGGCGAGCGGCGGCGGGGCAACGGAGCATGCCGTTCTGACCGCGCTGGTTGCACGGCGCGCGCGCTGGCGCCGTTTCGGCCGGCGCGTGGAAGCCGCCTTCGCGTTGCAGGAGGCCGCCCGCACGCCGCCTGCCGACGCCACGCTGCTCTGTCGATGTGAGGACGTGAGCGTCGGCGAGGTACGCCGCTGCGAGGACTGGCGCGAAGCCAAGCTGCACACGCGCTGCGGCATGGGCGCTTGCCAGGGAAGAATCTGCGGGGCGGCCGCGAACCTCTACTTTGGCTGGCCGACCGCCGCGCCGCGTCCGCCGTTCAGTCCCGCGCAAATCGGTACGTTGATGACGCCTGGCATCGAGCCGGCGCCGATCGAATGAGGTCTGTGCCCGCTCGCGTCGCGGCTATCGTCGGTACCGCGCGGCTCTATAATCGACGGGCCGCGTACCACCCGCGCGGCCGCACGGACGAACCCCCACGCGAATCCAGCGGACCAACGCGACGCACACGATGAACACGCCGGCCCACCCGCTCGTACCCGAAGATGCCACGCTGTCCGGCATGCTGTCGCACTTCCGGTTGCTCGAGCCGGTGTTCGACGCGATGCCCGACGTGGTGTTCTTCGTCAAGGACGCCGACGCGCGCTACGCACTCGTCAACCGCACGCTCGCCTCGCGCTGCGGCTTCAAGGAAAAGGCCGCGCTGCTCGGCAAGACCGCCGAGGACGTCTTTCCGCGCCGCTTCGGGCGGATTTATACGGCGCAAGACAAGGCGATCATCGGCGTGGGCAGCCAGATGATCGATCAACTGGAATTGCATCTCTATCCCGGCCGCCAGCCTGGCTGGTGCCTGACCTGCAAGCAGCCGCTGCGGGACGACGCGGGCAAAGTGGTCGGCCTCGCCGGAATTTCCCGCGATCTGAAAGCGGACGAAAGCAGCCACCCGGCCTATAGTCGACTCGCGGCGGTCGTGCAGTCGATCCAGCAAAATTATGTTCAGCCGTTGAATCTGAAACAGCTCGCCGCGATGGCGGACATGTCGGTCGCGCAACTGGAGCGGTACTTCCATAAAGTGTTTCATTTGACGCCGCGTCAGGTGCTGCTCAAGACGCGTCTGGACGCGGCGACCGCGCTGCTGCTCTCGAACGACAAGGTCACGGACGTCGCCGCGCTATGCGGCTACACGGACCACAGCGCGTTCACGCGGCAATTCAAGGCGACCGTGGGCGTCACGCCGACCGAATACCGGATGCTCCTGCACGGCACTTCGCGCAGTTGATCCGTTGCAGAGGGTCGGTCGAGGGCATCGCTACGCGTGTACGTCCTCATGCTGGGCGACGCGGTCTGGAATGAGGCGCGCTTTGGCCGCGCGAATGCGGACTACCGGTTCTGGAAATCGAGCAAGTGATTCGGTCGATGCTTTTCGGCCCACGCGGTCAAGGGCGGCCGAACGCGTTGCGCTCATCATGGACGCCGGACATGATGCCGATTATCGGTCCGGCAAAGCGGCACAAGGATCTGTGGTTTGCGTTCGGTCACGCGCATCATGGCCTGACGCTCGGGCCGGTCACGGGACGCATGATCGCGGAGATGATGACGGGCTCGGAAGTCATCGTCGATCCAATGCCCTTTCGCGTCGACCGTTTTTAGCAGCAAACTGACTCGATACTATGCGCGCCTCGCCGACCCGCGACGGCTCGATCTGGCTGCAGCTGCTGGAAACGGTCACGGCGGGGTCGGCTGGCGCTGGTCATTGCGAGGGGAGGGCAGACGCCGCATCGGTTGGACCGGGCTTTCGCGCGGCCCAGGCGGCCGCATGCTACCGGCTCGATGTTGCCGGCGGCCAGGAGGGCCCTTGAACTGCGAAGCGTCAGGTGCGTGTGCCTCTGACGCTTCTTTTGACGTCAGATGCTGCGCTTAGCTGCCTCGTCGAATGAGGCGGACAAGAAACAACAGAATGACCGCGCCGATCACAGCGGTGATGATCGATCCAATCCAGCCGCTGCCCAGCGAAATATGCAGCACTCCGGCCAGCCAACCGCCGATGAATGCGCCGACAATCCCCACAATGATGTCGACAATCAGGCCGAAGCCGCCGCCTTTGACCAGCAAACCTGCGAGCCAGCCCGCGATCGCGCCGATGATAAGCCATGCAATGATGCCGTGTTCCATATTCGGGACTCCAATGGGTAAGTGAAAAAAATCACGGTGCTAGAGCTTAGTCGAAGCTGGCCGGGCCGTCCATGTCGAAGGCGCGGAATTAACAATCTCTGAATCTATTGCAGAAAAGTGCAAACGATGCTTGCCGACAAAGGACACCTGCCCGCGACGCGTCACTCCGGCGTCGGCTCCGCTTCTTTCGCCGACTAACTGACGCTGGACACACGCTTTTCCACGCTGAGAAGGCTCGCCATCCGTTCGAGCTTCGACCGGTCTGTCGGATGCGGCCTGAGTATCGCCGTCACGCGGATGCGGCCGGCAGCGTGCTCCACGTCTGCCTGACGGATCGAATCCTTCATTGCCGGTTGCAGGACGTTTCGATCGACGATGCGGAATAATCCGCACATAGATACGGACTCCGAACGTTGATGGTCACCGTCTCGAAAGACACACTGTATGAACACTCCCGAGCGCGTCTGCCATTGCGGCGCTCTCCGTTCAGTCGACTGCGCGCGACATTCACGCGCAATCCATCGGTATAACGTCGTTGCTGTTGCGCCGTTCAGCGTATTTGAGGAATCTATGAAAGTTAGAGCATCGGGCATGGTTGCCGGCGCCTTGCTGGCGCTCGCGCCGCTGGTCTCCGCCGCGATTCTGCCTGCACCATTCGAAGGCAGCCGCACGATGCAGGCAGAAGGCGTCGTGAAATCAATCGACCAGCAAAAGCGCTCGTTGATCGTACTAGATGCGCATGGAGGGGAAGGCGTCTTCACCGTCACGGACCCGCGCAGCCTCGCTCAGGTCACGCAGGGCAGCAAGGTCCATATCCGGATGATCCGCAACGCGGTGGTCCGGGTCACGCATGCGGCGGACGGCCAAGGCAAGCTGGCGCCAGCGGCGGCGCACGACACCGCACAAACGGTGACCGCGCAGGTTGCCGCGATCGATCGCGCGAGCGGCGTATTGGCGCTAAAGGGCGCGGACGGCTCGGCGTTCCATATTCAGAGTCGTGAGCCGGCGGCCGTCGCCAATGTCGCGCCCGGCATGCAGGTGTCCGTGACCTTTGCGCCGGATGTCAGTGTGGCCGTCGCGCCGATGCAGTAATCAATCTGACGAGCGTCAACCTAGTCCGGCTCGCCCGGTACGAGGCGCAAGCGGGTGATTTCGGAAGGCGCGCCCAGCCGCTTCGGCGGACCCCAGTAGCCGGTGCCTCGGCTCGTGTACACCCACAGTCCATTCAGCCGTGCGAGGCCCGCGGTGAACGGCTGCTGAAAGCGCACAAAGAAGTTCCACGGGAAGAATTGCCCGCCATGCGTGTGGCCCGACAACTGCAGCGTGAAACCCGCCGCTGCGGCTGCTTCGGCGGAGCGCGGCTGGTGAGCGAGCAGTACCTTGATCAACACGTCGCCCGGCGCGCCGGCCAGCGCCGCAACCGGATCGCTGCGATGCGACGGGTCATGATGCCCCGCCGAATAATCGGTCACGCCCGCAATGACCGCACGCGCGCCGTCGTGATCCACGATCACGTGTTCGTTGAGCAGCACGTTCAGGCCCAGGCGTCGGAACTCGTCGATCCACGCATTCGCTCCGGCGTAGTACTCGTGGTTGCCGGTCACGAGAAAAGCACCGTGGCGGGCGCTAAGCCGCGACAGCGGTTGCGTGTGCCGCATCAGCTGCGGCACGCTGCCGTCCACCACGTCGCCGGTGACAGCGATCAGATCAGGCTTGAGCCGGTTCACCGCGTCGACGATCGCATCCACGTAGCGGCCCTTGATGGTGGGCCCCACGTGAATGTCGCTGATCTGGACGATGGTGAAGCCGTCGAGCTCGGGCGGCAGGTCGTCGATCGGCACGTCGATCGACACGACCTTCGCACGGCGACGTGCGTTGAACAGGCCCACCAGCGTCGAAAGCAGTGCGAGCAGTGGCACCGCTGCCGCGGAGCCGGTCCGCCAATGGGCGATGGCGATGGTGTTCGGCCAGATCGCATCGACGGTCAGCAGCGATGCGAGCACCAGGTCTCGCGCGAAGGTGAGCACCAGCAGCGATGAGAAGAAGCCCATCGCCAGCAGCCCGACCCATGAAAGCCGGTCGCCGAGCGGCTGCCGCTTGAGGCCGCGCGCCATCATGCCCAGCGGAATCAGGAAGACCGACAGCACGAGCCACACGCCGCTCAACCAGCGGCCGGTGATGTCGACCGGCATGTCCGGAATCAGACGCAAGCCAACGTAGATATGCAGCAGGATGCCAATCAGAATGAAGCGAACAAGAAACGATGAGCGGCGCATAGGAGGATCAGGGCGGGAAGGGGGCCGGCCCAAACGGGGGAGCGCGGCGCGTGGTCGTCGTCAGCAGCGCTGCTGCGATCGGCGAACCATTCTACCGACATGTGCCGGCGCTTGCCGATAGCGCCGAACTTTGCGAACCTGCGAGCACAGGCCCCGCGCGTGAGCACGCCGGCGGCATCGTGCGTTGCAGCAATTGTGATCACCGTGGCGACTGCCAAAGCGCTTCGCAGCCTAATTAAATGGCCTTTGAATTGTCGTCCCAGGTGGAGTATTCTCAAGGAGAACCGGCTCGTTTCAAGGTCGCCACGAAAACCGCAGCGGTTCGGCCGTGACAGGGTTGGTCGCCGGCCAGGGGCGACAGGGAGGTACATCATGAAGCTGCTCAGATCGGGCCATCTATTGCGCCATGTTCATCATGGGCATCACCCGCATCACCTGCATCCCGTTGGACACGAGGGTAGCCATGTGATGTTGCCGCTCGTCGGCATTTCATTGATGGCCCTTGCGCTGTATTTCGGCGTGCGCAACATCGACTTCTCCGAGCTAGGCAAAAGCGTGCTGTTCGACGTGGTGATGGTCTGCGTCGCGCTGGGCATCGCGGGGCTATTCGGCGTTGTCGGGGCATTGCTGCGCTCGAATGGCGACGAAGCCGACGAGGGCTTCTGCTTCGTCGGCGCGTTGATCGGCACGGTGGTGTTCTACGTGGCGGTCCTCACGTGAGCGAGGTTCCTCACGCATCAGGCATCAGACAATCCGCGCGGCTTCGTCGAACGAAAAGCGCGGGCTGCGCGCAAACAGTTTCGACGGATCACCGTAGCCGAGATTGATCAGGAAATTCGACTTCAGGGTCGTGCCGGCAAAGAACGCCTCGTCCACTTTGGCGGCGTCGAAGCCCGACATCGGACCCGTGTCCAGGCCGAGCGCGCGCGCGGCAAGAAGCAGATAGCCGCCTTGCAGCGTCGAATTGCGAAATGCGGTGTCCGCGATCGCACGGTCGTTGCCGGCGAACCAGCTGCGCGCGTCGGCGTGCGGGAAAAGTCGTGGCAGATACTCGTAAAACGCCATATCCATCGCCACGATCACCGTGACGGGCGCGGCCATCGTCTTCTCAAGGTTGCCCGCCGACAACGCCGGCCGCAGCTTTTCCTTGCCTTCCGGCGTTTTCACGAATACAAAGCGGCCGGGGCTTGAATTGGCCGAGGTCGGTCCGAGCAACGCCAGTTCGGTGATTTGCTTCAGCAGGGCGTCGTCGACCGGCTTGGGTTGCCAGGCGTTGTGCGTGCGCGCTTTGCGAAAGAGTTGGTCGAGCGCCTGATCGGAAAGAGTCATGACGGAGTCCGTTGCAAATAGAAGGTGACGAATCTGAACCACAGCGCGAAATAACAGCGCAATGCGCAGGGCGAGCGCATCGGTCTTCGCCGCCATGATAACCAGAGTTTTCGCCGCGCACATTCTGTCCGCGCAGTCGCATTCAGCATCAGGTGATCGCATGATGGATCTTTTCGACACTCTGCCGACGCTCGACGTCGACTGGTACCCCGACTGGCTGCCGCCCCTCGCCGCGCAGCAGACATTGCCGCAACTGATCGGCGAAGTCGCATGGCGGCAGGACACGATGGGCACACCTGCGGGCCGGGTCGCGCTGCCGCGTCTGACAGCGTGGCAGGGGGAGCCGGACGCGGTCTATGTCTACTCCGGCATTCGCAACCTGCCGCAGCCGTGGACGCCGGCCGTCGCCGGGCTGAAGGCAGCCGTGGAGGCCGCCTGCGGGGCACGCTTTAACAGCGTGCTGCTCAATCGCTATCGCAGCGGCGCGGACAGCATGGGTTGGCACGCCGATCGCGAGCCCGAACTCGGCGTGCAGCCGGTCATCGCATCGGTGAGCCTGGGCGTCGCGCGCACTTTCGATTTGCGGCACAACAAGACCGGTGTCGTGCGGTCTTTTTCACTAAAGGGCGGCAGCTTGCTCGTGATGAAAGGCGACACCCAGGCGCAGTGGCGGCACCGGGTGCCGAAAGAGCCGCGGGTGAGCGGCGAGCGGGTCAATCTGACGTTTCGCTGGGTGACGCCGCGCGCGCTTGGCCGCTAGTTCTGCTGCTCGTGCTGGTTGGCGACTCCGCCAACGCCGACCCCGCCGCCTATACCAAAATTGATATTGCTCCAGCGAATCATATGATTGGACGGTTAACGCTGTGCCCAGTACGCTACATCACGATCCACGCACCGTGAGGGCCGAAGGGCTGGGCAGGTTCGCTGGGTCGCCCATACAACAACGATCAGGAGACAGTCATGGCGAATACACGACGTGCCGCATTTCGCGCGTTGGGCGCACTCGCACTTTCCGCAGGCATTGGCGCGATGACGCTGGCTACGCCGGGCGCTTACGCACAGGATAAACAGATCACCCTCGGTTTTGCGCAGGTCGGCGCGGAAAGCGCATGGCGAACCGCGAACACGGAGTCGGTGAAGTCCGCGGCAGCGGACGCGAAGATCAAACTCAAATTTTCCGACGCCCAGCAGAAGCAGGAAAACCAGATCAAGGCGATCCGCTCGTACATCGCGCAAAAGGTGGACGTAATCGCGTTTTCGCCGGTCGTTGAATCCGGCTGGGAACCCGTGCTGCGCGAAGCCAAAGCCGCCAGGATTCCGGTGATCCTGACGGACCGCAACATCGACGTCAAAGACACTTCGTTGTACGTGACGATGATCGGCTCCGACTTCCTCGAGGAAGGTCGGCGCGGCGGTCACTGGCTCGCGGATCACTACAAGGACGACAAAGGCCCGGTCAATATCGCCGAACTGCAGGGCACGGTCGGCTCGGCGCCCGCCAACGACCGGCACGCCGGTCTGATCGAAGTGATCAAGAGCGATCCGAAGTTCAAGATCATCGCGTCGCAAAGCGGCGACTTCACGCTGGCCGGCGGCAAGCAGGTGATGGAAGCCTTCATCAAAACCTACGGTAACAAGATCAACGTCGTTTATGCGCATAACGACGACATGGCGCTCGGCGCGATCCAGGCGATGGAAGAGGCCGGCATGCATCCGGGCAAGGACATCACCGTCGTTTCGTTCGATGCGACCAAGGGCGGCTTCCAGGCAATGGCCGCGGGCAAGATGAACGTCGACGTCGAATGCAGCCCGCTGCTGGGACCGCAACTGATGTCGGCTGTCAAGGACGTGGTGGCCGGCAAGCCGCTGCCCAAGCGGATCCTCACGCAAGAGACCGTCTTCCCGATGAGCGTCGCGGCGCAAACTCTGCCGACCCGCAAATACTGAGGCGCAGACCGGCTTTTCTCTCGACATGCGCCGCCGTTCAGGCGGCGCTGAGCTAAAGAACCAGTACGGACAGATCGAACAGGTTTCTCCAGTGGTGCCTGGCCGCCCGGGCTGCTTCGGCAGCGGGCGGTCTCTTTTCAACGGGATGCCGCTGGAACCTGCCGAACCACGCATAGCCGATCGAGCGAGGTCCATGACCCATCCCGCTTCCGAACAGAACCCGCCGGCGAGTGGCGCGAACGGCGCCAGCGTCGACAGCGCCGCCATCGCGCCCGAGCCCATTCTCGCGACGGCCGGCGTCAGCAAGACATTCCCCGGCGTGAAGGCCCTGCAGCGGGTCGATTTCCGTCTGTTTCCCGGCGAAGTTCATACGCTGATGGGGCAGAACGGCGCCGGCAAATCCACCTTGATCAACGTGCTCACTGGCGTCATCGCACCCGATGCCGGGACGATCCGCCTCGGCGGCGAAACAGTCGCATTCGCGTCGCCGCAGGAAGCCGAAGCGGCCGGCGTGCGCACGCTGTACCAGGAAGTGAACCTGTGTCCGAACCTGTCGGTGGCGGAGAACATTTTCGCGGGCCGGCAGCCGAAGCGCTTCGGCGCGATCGACTGGCCCGACATCAAACGGCGCGCGCAGGCCGCGCTGGCGCGCCTCGACGTCAAGCTCGACGTCACGCGTTCGCTCGACGCGTATCCGATCGCCGTACAGCAGATGGTGGCGATCGCGCGAGCACTATCGGTCGACGCGCGCGTGCTGATTCTCGACGAGCCGACTTCCAGTCTCGACGACAGCGAAGTCGCGCAGCTTTTCAAAATACTTCGGCATCTTAAGCAATCGGGGATCGCGATTCTGTTCGTCACGCATTTCATCGAACAGACCTATGCGATCTCCGACCGCATCACGGTGATGCGTAACGGCGAGCGCGTAGGCGAATACCTCGCGCGCGATCTGTCGGCCGATCAGCTGGTCTCCAAGATGGTGGGTCATGAGCGCATGAGCGCGCGCTTGCGCGAAGCGGCGCATGAAGCGCAGGCGGCGCATGCATCGCATGACAGCGCGCAAGATCGGCAGCGATCGGACGCGGCGCAGCCGTTCGTCGAGCTGCGCGGTGTCGGCCGGCGCGGCATGTTGCAGCCGATGGATCTCGACGTTCAGCCCGGCGAGATTCTCGGCCTGGCCGGCTTGCTCGGCTCTGGCCGCACGGAAACCGCGCGCCTGCTGTTCGGCGCCGACCGCGCGGACAGCGGCACGATCCTCGTGCAGGGTCGGCCGGTGCGGTTGCGCTCGCCGCGCGACGCGGTACGGCACGGCATCGGCTATTGTGCGGAAGACCGCAAGAAAGAGGGCATCGTCGCGGAACTGTCGATCCGCGAGAACATCCTGCTGGCGTTGCAGGCGCGGCGCGGCTGGTGGCGCAAGATCAGCCGGCAGCGTGCGCGCGAACTGGCTGACCTGTGGATCGAGCGGCTCGGCATCAAGGCCTCGGACGCCGAGCAGCCAATCGGCCTGCTGTCCGGCGGCAATCAGCAAAAAGCGCTGCTCGCGCGCTGGCTCGCCACCGACCCGAAGCTGCTGATCCTCGACGAACCGACGCGCGGCATCGATGTCGCCGCCAAGTTCGACATCATGGACCGGCTGCTGGCGCTATGCGCAAACGGTCTGAGCATCCTGTTCATTTCGTCGGAGATCAGCGAGGTGCTACGCGTGAGCCACCGCGTCGCGGTGCTGCGCGACCGACGCAAGATCGCCGAGGTCGCCGGCCAGGCGTCGAGCGAAGACAATATCTATCGACTCATCGCGGGGAGCGGCGAATGAAGCTATCGAACTGGTTCGCGCGCGACGGCGTCGAACGCCCGTTGATCTGGCCGTGCATCACGCTTGCGCTGCTGTGCGGCCTGAACCTGTGGGTGAATCCGCATTTTCTGTCGCTGCGCATGCTCGACGGTCATCTGTTCGGCGCGCCGATCGATGTGCTCAATCGCGCCGCGCCGCTGGTGCTCGTCGCGATCGGCATGACGCTGGTGATCGCGACGCGCGGCATCGACATTTCGGTGGGCGCGGTCGTGGCGATCGCTGGCGCCGCGGCGGCCACGATCCTCGCGACGCAGCCCTCGCCCAGTGCGGGGCTGATCGCGCAGGCACTGATCGCGGCACTGGTCGTCGGCCTCTTGAGCGGCATGTGGAACGGTTTGCTGGTGTCCTTCGTCGGCATGCAGCCGATCATCGCCACGTTGATCCTGATGGTCGCGGGCCGCGGCATCGCGCAACTGCTCACAGCCGGGCAGATCATTCCCATCGGCGCGCCTGGCTATCTGTTCGTCGGCGGCGGCTATTGGCTCGGGGTGCCGTGTTCGGTGTGGATTGCGACGATCGCTGTGCTCGCCACTGCGGCGCTCGTCGAAGGCACGGCGCTCGGGCTTTTCATTCGCGCGATCGGCGTCAATCCGATCGCCACGCGGCTGGTCGGCTTGCGCTCCAAGGCGCTCGTGTTCGCGGTGTACGGCTTCTCGGGCTTGACCGCGGCCATGGCGGGCATCCTGATCAGCTCGAACGTGCGTAGCGCCGATGGCAACAACGCCGGCCTGCTGCTCGAACTCGACGCGATTCTGGCGGTGACGCTCGGCGGCACGTCCTTGCTGGGCGGCCGCTTCAGTTTCGCCGGCACGGTGCTGGGCGCGCTGATCATCCAGACGCTGACCTACACCACCTATTCGATCGGCGTGCCGCCCGAAGCGACGCTGGTCGTCAAGGCAGCGGTGGTGCTCGCGGTGAGCGTGATCCAGTCGCCCGCGGCGCGTGCACTCGCGATGTCGTTCGGCGGGTCGCTCTTTAAGCAGCGCGGGGTGGCACGATGAAACGACTTCTCGACGCGCTCGCTCATCTGGTCGATCCGCGCACGCTGCCCATTGCGGTCACGATCCTGCTGTTCTTCGCGCTATTCGGTTTCGGTGCGGTGATGTACACCGGCTTCTGCTCGTGGCAGGTGCTGCTGGACCTGCTGGTCGACAACGCGTTCCTGCTGATCGTCGCGATCGGCATGACGTTCGTGATCGTGTCGGGCGGCATCGATCTGTCGGTGGGTTCTGTCGTTGCACTGACGACCATCGTCGAGGCGGTGCTGTCCGAGCACATGCATCTGTCCGTGTGGGTAATCATCCCGATCGTACTGGCGATGGGCACCGTGTTCGGCGCGGTCCAGGGCGCGCTGATTCACTTCTTCCGGTTGCAGGCGTTCATCGTGACGCTGGCCGGGATGTTCTTCGCTCGCGGCCTGTGCTTTCTGATTACGACGCAGTCGATCACGATCACCGACTCCACCTTCCACACAATTTCGGCGTTCCATCTGGACATCGGCATTGGCTCGGTGACCGCAAACGTGCTGATTGCGCTCGTGACGCTGCTCGCCGCGATCTATGTCGCGCACTTCACGCGCTTCGGCCGCAATGTGTATGCGCTCGGCGGCAATCCGCGTTCGGCGTTGCTCATGGGCCTGCCGGTCGCGCACACGCGCATCGGCGTCTATGCGCTGAGCGGCTTTTGCTCTGCGCTCGGCGGCGCGGTGTTCACCTTCTACGTGTTGTCCGGCTACGGCTTGCAGGGACAGGGCATGGAGCTCGACGCGATCGCGGCGACGGTGATCGGCGGCACGTTGTTGACCGGTGGCGTGGGTTATGTGATCGGCTCGCTGTTCGGCGTCGGCATTCTCGGCACGATCCAGACGCTGATCACGTTCGACGGCACGCTCAGTTCGTGGTGGACCCGCATCGTGATCGGCGCGCTGCTGTGCGCGTTCTGTCTGCTGCAACGGCTGATCGAGCGGCACGCGAAATCCGTGCGGCGGCCTGGCGGCACCGCCGCGGTGACGACGCCGGGGCATGGGCACGCGCATGGCGAAACGCCGGCGACGGCATCGGATCCGCACGTGCTCGGGCGCGCTGCGCCGGAGCAGGCGTGAACGCGGGGGGCAGCGTCGTTGCGTGAGTGATTTGCCTGCCGCGAGTCGATGTCGCCATCAGCGTGGCTCAGCACAGTCGCGCCACGGCGCGGTGAATTAGCCCGATGAGCTACGCGGGTTGGCTTTGGCGGACCGATGCGCGCGCTCGACGCACGCGATCGGCATGCGAAGCCGTTGAAACGCGCGTCGGTCTGCCTGCGGTGTGCCGGCGCTGCGGATGCCGACAGCCCGCACGCGTGTCACCCGATTACGCCATCGTGAGCCGCCGGCGAGCCGTCGCCACGAGCCGGTCAAACGAAAAACTGCTGGCCGCGAGCGCCGTGACATCCGCAAAGTTTTCCCGTGCGATGTCGGTCAGCACTTGTCCGGGCGGCGCTTCGATCAACACGCGCGCGCCCATTTCCTGCATCGCTGTTAGCCCGTCGAACCAGCGCACCGTGTAGCGCATGTTGGTCACGAGATCTTCGCGGATCGCATCGGCCGTGTACAACGGCCGGCCGCCGCGATTGCCGATATAGATGCCCCGCGGCGCGTGAAAAGGCACTGCGCTCGCATAGGCGACGAGCGTATCGGTGGCATGCGCGAGCAGTTCGCAATGCGAGGGCACACTCACCGCGAGCCGGGTCGCCTGGCGCGCGCCCGCCGCGAGCGCGCGAGCGATGAACGTGTCGAGCGCATCGTTGGCACCCGCGATCACGATCTGGCGCGGCGCATTCACATTGCCGATATAGACGCGCTGCTGCTGCTCATCCGCATGCCGCGCGGCGAGTTGTTCCAGTTGGTGCTCGGTCAACCCCGAAATCGCCGCGAGGCCGTAACCGCAAGGGTAGGCCGCTTCCATCAGCTGCGCGCGCTGCCGCACGATCTTCAATGCATCGGCCAGGCGCAGCGCGCCGCAACTGACGGCCGCCGCAAACGCGCCGACCGACAGTCCCGCGCTGATCTCCGGCACGAGCCGTTCACTCTCGAGCGCACGCGCGATGGCCACGCCCGCTATCGTCAAGCCGACCTGCACGGCGACCGTCGAACGCAGTGCGTCTTGCGTGTCCAATCCCAGCACGTCGACGCCGAGCACCTGCGAGGCTTCTTCGAGCGTGTCGCGCACCGCGCGATGCGGCGGCAGATCGTGCAGGAACCCAGCGGTCTGCGCGCCCTGGCCGGGAAAAAGCAGCGCGAGCATCACTCGGCACCGTTTGGCGTTCCATGAGCGGCGCCCCACGGGTTGGCAATCAATCGTGGACCGCTCGCGTCGCGTGCCAGCACGCGCGCTTTGCCTGCTGCCCACTCGGCCAACGCGACGCCGCCTGCGGGCGTTTCGAGTTGCGCGTCGACGCGAATACCGGCGCGCGCCGCAAGCGTGTGCATTTGGTCGAGCCACGCGCGGGCGATGTCTTGCGTGAGCGGTTCGGGCGCGCGGATCAGCAGATCGAGATCGCTCGACTCGGTCACTGCCGGCACGCGGGTAGCGAGTTCAAAGCCCGCGCTCCCCGTCGGTCCCCAAGCACAAACTGCGAGTGCGCCCGCCGCGTCGCTGCGCAAATCGGCGAGGGCGGCGAAGGGCCGCAGCGCCTCGCGCCCGGCTAACGGCTCGGCTTGCAGCAACGCTTCGGGCGGCACGACACTTTCGATATCGCCAGCCTCTGCCCATGTGCCGTACCGCTGAGCGCGCCCCGCGCCGCGCAGGCCAACCGCGACGACGCCCTCGGCGGTCAGTGCGCGTCTGACGACCGCATAGGGCGCGCGCTCGAAAGCCGCTCGGACCCACGCCGGTTCGTCGTCGCATGCAGGCAGGCGCCGCAAGCGCAGCAAGTCGTGCGGCCGCCATCGCACGTCGCGTGACGACGTATGTCCGCCGACGAACGCTGCTGCAGCACGGGCCCGCATTACACGTCGTCCCATTGTTCGGCGAGACGGCGGCGCACTTCGATCGACGCCGCGCGATGGGTGCGCGCCGCCGCCGATTGCAGCCGGTGCGCAAGCGTGCGCCCACCTTCGCGTGCGCTTCGAATCTGCTCGCACAGCACCTGTCGCACATGCTCGATCTGCGCCGCGTCCGGCGCATCCGCATCGACGCCTTCGATCAACTGGTCGAGCAGCCCCAGCTTCGCGAACGACGCCATCGAATACGACATCGGCACAATGGTTTCGCCGAGCGCGTCGAGCGCCTCGACCGTGCGGCGCGTGACGCGCGCGGCGGCTTCCTTGCCCATTGCGTGGACCATGGTGCCGGGTGCGTCGAGCGCGACGATGCGGTTGGCCTGATAGCCGTGCGCGAGAAAAGCGCCCGACATCGCCGGTCCGACGATCAGCGCGACCACCGGATGGCCGGCCTCGCGCGCGCTCGCATACGCGTCGACGGCGGCCGCGCACGCGAGGTGAATGCCGAGCATTTCCTCGCGATAGCCGTACGCCTGGCTCTGCACGTCGACGATCGCGACGATCGGCCGGCGCGTGCCGCCCGCCGCATCCTGGTCGATTGCCTCGCGCACGGCGCGCGCGAGCTGCCAGCCTTGGTCGAGGCCGACCACGTTGTCGCGCGCGCGCGGGAAGCGGTTGGCGGGATCGGGAACGACCGCGATAAAACGCGCGCGCTCGCCGAGAAGCGCCGCATCGCCGCTCCATACAGGCGCCTTGCCCGACGGTTCACCGGCCAGCGCGTGAAACCAGCGCGCGCCGCGGCTCGCAACGGTGTCGCTCATGACTGCTCCGTGCCGGCGGCGTCGTGAAGTGGGGGGTTGTACACGTCGCGCATGCTTTCCGGCGTGACGCTCGCGGGATCGATTCGCGCGAGCCGGTCCAGAAACACGTCGACCTGTTCACTGCGATGCGCGGCCGGCATGCCTTGCGCGAACGCGTCGTGCACGGCGGCGCGCACCGCGTGTAGATCGTCGTCGACCAGCCGATCGGCGAGCGCGGTCGCCGTGCGCTGCTCACCGCCGATCAGTTGCCACACGCGACGGCGGTCGCTCGCATCCAGTTCCTCGATGCCGGCTTCCTGCTCGATCACCTCGGGGCCGTTCATGCCGAGCCGGCCCTGCTTCGTCATGATCAGATACGAGCACAGCGCGGCCGCGAGCGACATGCCGCCGAAGCAGCCGACCATGCCCGCGAGCACGCCGACCACCGGCACGTGCCGACGCAGCGCGACGATCGCCGCCTGAATCTCCGCGATCACCGCGAGGCCCAGGTTGGCTTCCTGCAGCCGCACGCCGCCGGTTTCGAACAGCACGACCGGGCGCACGAGCTTGCCGCGCTCGCAGTCGCGCAACGCCATCTCGAGCGCCGCGGCGATCTTGCTGCCCGACACTTCGCCGATGCTGCCGCCCTGGAACGCGGACTCGATCGCGGCGATCACCGCGGGCTCGCCGTCGATGCTGCCGCGCGCGATCACGCAGCCGTCGTCCGCCTGGCAGACGACGCCTTGCAGCGCAAGCCACGGAGACTCGATCTTGTCGAACGGGCCGAGCAGTTCGCGGAAGCTGCCTGGGTCGAGCAGCGAGCGGGCGCGTTCGCGCGCCGGCAGTTCGATGAAACTATCGTGCAGGAGCGGCGCGCAATCCGCGCTTGCTGGCGGGTTCAAAGGCCGGTTCATGCGTCGTCTCCTGCTTCGGCGGCTTCCACTGCTTCCGCGAGCCGCAGCGCGACCACGCCGGGGGTCGCGCCGAAGTCGTTGATTTCGATGTGTGCGGCGCCGTCGTAGCGGGTGAAGAAACGGTCGAGCACGCTCTTCCAGATGTGGCTGTAGCCGTCGACGCTGGTTCGCACGACCACGTGCGCGCTCAGCGAAGCCCCGGCATTCGCGGCAGTCGCGGGCGACAGCAGCACTTCCAGATCGCCCGAGCCGACCACGCCGACATGCGCGCGGGCCGTGACGGCGCGTTGCGCCGGGTAGTCGAAGGTCAGATGTTCCATGAGTCGGGGCTCCGGCCGGCGTCGTGCGGCGCCAGCATGTCGAGAAAGAGGGTGGCCGCGAGCAGGTCGGCCGCGCCGCCAGGCGAAGCGTTGAGCGACAGCAGTTCCCGTTCGAGCGCGGCCAGCGCGGTGCGGCCCGCCGGCGTCGAACTGCCGCCCGCGTCCAGCACGCGTCGCGCGCCGTTTTGCCCGGCGTGCAAGCCGGGCAGGCCCGCGCGATGTAGCAGGCAGGTGTCGTCGAGCGACGCCATGATGGCCAGCAATGTGTCGACGCGCGCGGCGTTTTCGCCGATTTCCCGGGCGCGCGCCCTGTGCAGCGCGGGCAGGCCCACGTCGATGACATGCGGGAAGCCATCCTGTGCTTCGCGGCGCGCGCCGCCGACCTGATAGCGGTGGCGGGCGCGTTCGCCGTGGCTGTCCGAGGGCGCGGCGAAACGGTCCGGAAAGCACGCGATTTGCGCGGCGTGGGTACAGATTCGCCGGGCGCTCGGGCGTTTGGCACTGCCGGCGGCAGGCGAAAGCGCAGGTATCACCGCGCAGCCAACCATAGTGACAGCGGCGCACGCATCCACGGCCGCCCCCGCCACCAGCAGGCCCACGATCCAGATCGCGCCGCGATGCGCGTTGCTGCCGCCGGTGGCGCGTAGCATCTGCTCCTCGCCGGCCCGGCCGATCTGCGCGAGTTCGGTGCGCAGCAGCGCGGACGGTTCGCCATGGCGGCGCGCCGCGCGCGCGAGCGCCGCGAAGGTCGGCTCGAGCGCGTGCGCCGAGCGCAGCATCGTCGCGAGATCGAGGTCGCGGTGCGCGCCGCTGCCACGCCGGTCGACCAGCGCAGGCTTGGGCGTGAGCTGCGCTTCCTCGATCAGCGCGGTCACGGCGTAGCGAGCGAGTTGTGCGTCGGCGGCTGAGGCGCGCGCGGCGGTGCCCGGCGAATTGACGCACGTGGCGGTGCCGGGCGAGGTGGCGCGCGTGCCGGTCCCGAGCGAATTGACGCGCGTGGCGGTGCCCGGCGAAGTGGCGCGCGTGCCGGTGCCGGGCGAATCGACGCGCGTGACGGTGCCCGCCGAATCGACGCGCGTGACGGTGCCCGCCGAACCGGCGCATGTGACCGGCGCAACCGATGGCCCGCCACGCTCGACCGACGCGGCGTTTGCCTCCACACCGCGCGAACCGGCGCGCGCGGCCAGTGCGGACAATCGTTCGGCGTGCTGTTGCAAACCGGGGTGCGCAAGCCCGCCGTGCGAGTCACCATGCGCGGCGGGCAGCGCACACGCGGGTCCTTCGACGAGCTTCGATACAGCAGCGGGCGCCATCGCTACCAGCTCCTGAAGCGCGCCGGCGGCGCATACAAGCCGCCCGACCACGTCACCAGATCGTCGATACTGCGCGCGGCCAGCAGCGATCGCTTGGCCTCGCCGCGGCGTATGCCCAGGTCCTCCGGATACGCGACGATGCCGCGCCGGCGCAATTCGGCGGTCTTCTCCGGCTTCGCATGCAAGCCGATCGGCGTCACGCCGGCCACGGCGGCCACCGCCGCGCGGCGCTCATCGATCCCTTCGGCCTTGTGCAGATGCGCGATGCCTTCTTCGGTGACCACGTGGCTGACGTCGTCGCCATAGATCATCACGGGCGCGATCGGCATGCCGTTTTTCGCGCCGACCGCGACGGCGTCGAGCTCGTCGACGAAGGTCGGTTCGCCGCCTTTCTTGTACGTCTCGGCCAGCTGCACGACCAGCTTCTGGCCGCGCGACACCGGCCCCTCGTCCTTGAGCAGCTTGAGCCACGCCTCGCTCGAATGACGCCGACCGCGCGGATCGTGGCCCATGTTCGGCGCGCCGCCAAAGCCGGCGAGACGCCCGCGCGTGACGGTCGACGAATTGGCGTCGGCGTCCATCTGCAAGGTCGAGCCGATGAACAGATCGACGCCGTATTGCCCGGCCAGTTGGCACAGCACGCGGTTCGAGCGCAGGCTGCCGTCGCTGCCGGTGAAGAACACGTCGGGGCGCGCCTCGATGTACGCGTCCATACCCACTTCGCTGCCGAAGCAATGAATGCTGTCGACCCAGCCCGATTCGATCGCCGGAATCATGGTGGGATGCGGATTGAGCGTCCAGTTGCGGCAAATCTTGCCCTTCAGGCCGAGCGACTCGCCATAGGTGGGCAGCAGCAACTCGATGGCCGCCGTGTCGAAGCCGATCCCGTGATTGAGCGAGGTGACGCCATACGGTTCGTAGATGCCGCGAATCACCATCATCGCGGTGAGCACCTGCAGGTCGCCGATGTGGCGCGGATCGCGCGTGAAAAGCGGCTCGACGGCGAACGGCCGGTCCGCCTGCACGATCACGTCCACCCACGAGCCGGGAATGTCGACACGCGGCAGTTCGTCGACGATTTCGTTGACCTGCACGATCACGATGCCATGCCGGAACGCGGCGGCTTCGGCGATGGTCGGCGTGTCTTCGGTATTCGGGCCGGTGTACAGATTGCCGTGCCGGTCGGCCTTGTCCGCGCACAGCAGCGCGACCTGCGGCGTCAGGTCCACGAACATGCGCGCGTACAGTTCGACGTACGTATAGATCGCGCCGATTTCGAGCTGGCCGTCTTCCAGCAGTTGCGCGACCCGCAAGCTCTGTGGCCCGGCAAACGAAAAATCGACCTTGTGCGCGATACCGCGCTCGAACAGCGTCAAATGTTCAGGACGACTAATGCTCGATATCAGCAGATGCAGGTCGTGGATCTTCCGTGGATCGACCTTGGCGAGCGAGCGGGACAGAAAGTCGGCCTGCTTCTGGTTGTCGCCTTCGAGCGCGACGCGCTCGCCAGGCTGGATCAGCGTTTCGAGGGCATCGACGATGCGGTGGGTCGGCAGCACGCCATCTTCGAACCAGGGCGCAATGACGGCGAGGCGGCGGTTCTTCTCGTCGCGGCGCGTGGTCCATGAACCCGCGGCGGGTAAGGTCGCAGCGGCTTGGGCGGGGCGGTTCATCGGCTCAATCGGCTCCGGTGGTGGCGCGCGCGCGTTTGCCGCGCGGCTTCGGTTGATCCACGAGCGCGGCTTGCGCCTGCGCGCGTTCGGTCAGAAAACGATGCAGCAGTTCGCCGGTGCCAAGAAGATGCGCGACTACCCGCGATTGCGCCGCCGCGATATCGCGCCGTTGCACGGCCTCCAGCAGCGCGGCATGTTCATTGTCGGACTCGTCCTTGTGCACGGGCAAGCCGAACTTGAGGCGCAGATATCTTTCGCCCCGCCGATGCAGCAAGCCGATCATGTCCACCAGCTGAGGCCGGCCGGCGGGCGCATACAGGCTCAGGTGAAACGCGGCATTGCGCTCGACATACAGCGACGGGTCCGACTCGCGCGCGGCAGCGCGGCACAGGCTCGCCGCTTCGCGCAGCGTCGCGGCAGTGTGCCTGGGAATGGCGAGGCCGATGGCGAGGCTCTCCAGCGCGGAGCGAATCTCGTAGATCTCGCGCGCTTCGTCCGCCGACAACGGCGCGACCGTCACGCCCTTGTGCACCGTGGCGCGCACCCAGCCTTCGCTTTCGAGTTGGCGCAGCGCCTCGCGCACGGGAATCGCGCTGACGGAAAAGTGCCGGGCAAGCGCGTCCTGCCGCAGCGGCGCGCCAGGCGCCAGCGTGCCGTCGACGATCGCCGTGCGCAGCGCCTGGGCAATGACGCGCGAGGTGCTTTCACGCGGGGCGGCAGCAGGCAGCGGGCGGCGGGCGGGGGTGTCCAGGGGAAAACCATCGGTTGCGTCGGTCATGGTATCAAATATTATATATAAAAATTCCCGCTTTACACGGGGACAAACCCGGAAGCTTGTGCCTTGAACTTCCCGCACGGGCTGCTTTCGTCCCACGTCAAGCAGCCTCGCATCATCTGGCATCAATCAGCGCGCCACTTCGTCGTTCCGTTTACGTACGTCAACCGTAGGTCCGAAGGAGCATGATGAATACACTGACCGACCGCACGCCGGTCACGCGGCGCCGCACGCCGCTTAACCGTTCGCAGATCGTAGGATTCTGGGGAGCATGGGCCGGCTGGACGCTCGACGGCATGGACTCGTTCATCTACGCGCTGGTGCTGACGCCGGCCCTGACCGAATTGCTGCCGCGCTCCGGTTTTGCGGCCACGCCGGCGAACGTCGGGCTGGCCGGGTCGATTCTGTTCGCGTTGTTCCTGGTCGGCTGGGGACTGTCGTTCATCTGGGGGCCGCTCGCCGACCGCTTCGGCAGAACGAAGGTGCTGGCCGGCACCATCTTCACGTTCGCCATTTTCACGGGGCTCGCCGCGACCTCGACGAACGTGTGGGAACTCGGCATTTATCGCTTCATCGCCGGCGTCGGCATCGGCGGCGAGTGGGCGCTGGCCGGCACTTACGTGGCCGAAGCGTGGCCGGAGGATCGCCGCAAGATGGGCGCCGGCTATCTGCAAACCGGCTACTACGCCGGCTTCTTTCTGGCCGCGGCGCTGAACTACACGATCGGCGTGCACTATGGCTGGCGCGCGATGTTCCTCACCGGCGCCGTGCCGGTGGTGGTCGCGATTCTGATCCTGCTGCGCGTGAAGGAGCCCGAGAAGTGGCAAAAGGCTGAAGCGAACGCGGTGCGCGCGAGGCCGCTGCGCGACATCCTTGGGCCGGCCTATCGGCGCCGGACCTGGGTGGCGTGCATCCTGTTGACGATTGCGATCATCGGCTTGTGGGCCGGCGCGGTGTACGAGCCGTCGGCGGTGATTCAACTGGCGACCCGTGCCGGCCTCGGCAAAGGCGATTCGATCAGGATGGCGTCGCTCGCTACGGGGCTGCTGTCCATCGGGACGATCCTCGGCTGCCTCGCGCTGCCGCCGATCGCCGAGCGCATCGGCCGCAAGAAGACCCTGGCGATTTATTTCGCCGGCATGGCGGTGGCGATCCTCGGCAGTTTCGGCTGGGCCTTCTATCTGCCGAACGGGCTCGCGCCGTTCATCGCGTGGCTGTTCGTGCTGGGCTTCTTCGGCGGCAATTTCGCGCTGTTCAGCCTGTGGCTGCCGGAGCAATTCGAGACGCGCGTGCGGGCTACGGCGTTTGCATTCTGCACGTCATTCGGGCGGTTCGTCGGCGCCGGCGTCAACTTTCTGCTGGGCGCGGCGGTGCTGCATATGCATACGCTGGGTGTGCCGGTCGCCTTGACGGCACTCGCGTTTGTGGTCGGTCTGTTCGTGATTCCGTTCGCTCCGGAGACGAAGGGCGAAGTGTTGCCGCAGTGACATTGGCCATTTGGTCGTGTGGCGCGCGGCTGTGAGCGGCGGGAGCGGACAGTGTCGGCACCGTCGCACGATACGGCGGTGCGCCCGTGTGTCAATCGGCGTGCCACCGCGCTCGCTGGCCGCCAGGCACGCCGCGCAACCAGGACAGCAGCGGCCAGCCGAGATTGACGCCAAGGCTTGCCACCACGATCAGCGCCATCCCGCCAAGCTGCGGCAGCGACAGCGCACGCCCATACACGAGGGCATCCACCGCGATCGCCGTGAGCGGATAGACGAACAGCAGTACGGCGATTACCGGTGTGCTCAGTTTGGGCAGCGCGCCATAGATCAACACATACGAAAGCCCCGTATGCAGCACGCCCATGCCCACCAGCCAGAACCACTGCATCGGGCCGATATGCGTGGCGCCAAGCGGCGCGATGAACGGCAGGCACACCACCCCGACCGCGCATTGCACCAGCGTCAGCAGATGCGGCCGCAAATTGCCGAGCCCTTTGGCGATCAGCGTCACGCTCGCATAGAGCAGCGATCCCACCAGCGCTTCGCCGACGCCGATCAGGTAGCTCGTATGGCCGTGCAGATTCTCCGTCGCGGCGACGCCCGAGGCCAGCACGAGACCGGCGAAGGCGGTCGCGATCCAGCCGAGGCGATCCGCGCCGAGGCGCTCATTGAACAACGCCGCGCCCATCAGCACGACCCAGAACGGCTGCACGTGGAACACCACCGTCGCCACCGCAATGCTGGTGCGATGGATCGCGTCGAAGAAGCCGACCCACTGCGTGACCATCAGCACACCTGAGACGAGTGCGAGTACGACGGTGCGGCGCGTGAAATGCGCGCGCGTGAAGAAGCCCTTCCAGGCGCAATACGCGGCGAGCGACATGAAGCCGAACAGGCAGCGAAAGAACACGAGCGTCAGCGCGTCAAGCCGCGCCTCTACGACGAAGACGCCCATCGTGCCCATCAGAAGCCCGCCGCTGGCGAGCGTGATCGCGCCTTGTCGACGTTGGGTGAGGGACATGCGAAGTGCCTCCGTGGCAGGCAATGACGTGATGCCCCTGAGTATTGCGTGGCTTGCGCCCCTCGCACAAACGAATTAAATTGAGCAATACCATCAGCTGGATTGATAAATCATGCACCCGGAATTCGACGTCGATCTGTTGCGCAGCTTCGTCGCAGTGGTGGAAACGGGCAGCTTCACGAAGGCGGCGAGCACCGTGCATCGCTCGCAGGCGGCTGTCAGCATGCAGATCAAGCGACTCGAAACGATGCTCGGCACCACGCTGTTCGCGCGCAACACGCGCAATCTGTCGCTCACGCGGCCCGGCAATACGCTGCTCGAATACGCGCGGCGCGTGCTCGCGCTGCATGAGGAGGCGTGGTCGGCAATCGTTCGGCCGGAGGTGACGGGGCGCGTCGTGCTCGGCGCGCCGGACGACTATGTGTCGTCGCTGCTCTCGCCGGTGCTGCGGCGGTTTTCGAATCTGTATCCGCACGTGGAGATCGAGATTGTCTGCGCGCAAAGCACGTCGCTCGCGCCGATGCTTGCCGATAACAAGATCGATCTCGCATTCGTCACGCGCGATCGCAAGCTGCGCGGCGAGTTCGTGCGCAGTGAGCCGATGGTGTGGGTGGGGGCATCGGTGGACACGCCGGTGCTGGCGGCGTCGCCGTTGCCCGTGGGGCTCTACGAGCCCGGCTGCGTGGCGCGACAGCACACGCTGGCCGCATTGGATGGCGCGCGCATCCGCTATCGGGCGGCGTTCAGCAGCGCGAGCCTGATGGGTCTGGTGGCAACGGTCGATGCCGCGCTTTCGGTGATTGCGCTCACGCGTTGCAGCGTACCGGCGCGGCTGGCCATTCTCGGCGAAGCGCAGGGCTTGCCGAAGATCGCGCCGCTCGAAATCGTGGTGGCGCGCAGCGCCAAATCGGATCGGCCGACCTGCGATTATCTCGCCGCGCAGATGTTGCAGGACCTGTCATTGCGCACGGCGGCGCGGGGCTCCGGCGCTTCAGGCGGCGAGGGTGGTTGAGCTGCGCTTCGTGGGCCGCGCGAGAGTCACATCGCACATCAGAACGCGACATTGGTCCGTACGCCGACGACGAAAGTGTTGCGCAGCGGCTGCGTCGGATCGTTCGGATTCTGGCCGGCACCGGCGTTGAACGTGTATTGCGCGTCGGCTTGCAGTTGCCACCACGGACTGACCTGATACTGATAGGTCGCCTCGAGCGTGGTTTCGCTGGTGCGCACGCCGTAAGGGCCACCCGTGAAAGAACGGAAATCCTGATCGAGCCCGTTCACGTGGTGGCCGACCTTGATGTAGGTGAGCGCGAGGCCCGCGCTGTCGTCGTCGCGGCCGGCGAACGGCGCTTTCAGCACGACCCCGAGATTGGCGGCGATGCTCACGAGGTTGCGGTCCCCGGGGCCGCCCATCACGCGCGCGAACACGCCCAGGCTGCGCGGCTCGTCCGGCTTCGGGCGCCAGACCGTCTGGTCGGCTACCGCGTAGATGCTGTAGTTGCCGCGATGATTCGCGGCGATGCCCGTCGAGGCCGGATTCGCGAGCGACAAGCCCTGGTCGTCGTAGCGCTTGTCCGCGAAGCTGTTGGTGTTGTACCAGACGCCGATCTTGTAGGTGCCCGGCAAACCGTTGCCGCCGGTGTGGGCCGTGTCGCCGTCGGCCGGCTGGTTGATCGCGTACTGCAGCTCCCCGATCCACAACGCGCCGTTGTGCACATTGAAGTTGGTGCCGCTCATGTTGGTCGGGTCATTGCCGAGCGGGTCGCCGGAAAATACGCCCGCCAGCGCCGTTAACGAAGGCGTGATCTGGCCGCGCACGCGCACGCCGAGCGCTGCCAGCGGATAAGCCGGACCGCCGGACGGCAGGTTGTACGAGGGCAGCGCGGGCCAGCCGAACATCGTGTTCAAAAACAGCGCCGAGTAAGTGCTAGTGATGAATTCCTGGTCGATACTTTGCTGACCTATCTTCACGTCGAGGCGCTTGTCGAGCAACGACTGCTGATACCACAACTCCCACAGGCGGGTGGCGTCGTCGGCTTCGATGCCGCTTGCGGTGTTCAGCGTGCCGAGCTTGCTTGCGCTCAAGCCGGTGCCGTGAATCTGCAATGCGCTGACGTTGAACAGTCCGCCTGGCAAGCCGAACGCTTTCTGCGTGTCCATCTGCACGATGGCGGTCGTCAGGCCGTCGTAGTCCGCACCGCGCGCAAGGCCACCGCGCAGATTCGCGAGCACTTCGCTGGTCTCGGTCAGCGCGAAGGTCACGCCGTACTTGCCAAGCCATGGGCGCAGGCCGCCCATGTCGCCGAGCATCTGCGGGCGATTCCAGAAACCCGTCTCCTGACCGGTGCCGGCCGCCTCAACGCTCGTGTCGGCGCGAGGCGCTTGAGCGGTGGCATCGGGATTGGCTTCGGCCATCGCGGCGCCCGCTGTCAACGATGCCCAGGCAAACGCGGTGCAGAGGGCAGCGCGCCGCATGGAAGGCAAGCGTGTGCGGCAGGTTGCGCCGCAGCGCGCCGCAGCGTGGCGAAGGGAATGGGCCTGAGCGGCGGGTCCGTTGATTTTGGCGTACTGCATCGACATCCCTGTTCATTGTTGTTTCGACTGCGCTATTCATCGCGGGCCACGGTGGCCACCGTGGCCGCAATTTTGCCTCAAGAGTGCGCGATGGTGTGCATGGGTAACGAAAGTCGTACTCCTGTGCATTGCTGGCGTCAACCCAACGCGACGATTGTATTCAAGGTTCAGGCAGGTAATTTTGAACATTGTGAACGACGGTTGTATGTAATAAAAAATCGAATAGGATCGAACGCGAACGGCAGCGCAGTGTCGAAGCGCACGATCAACCCAAAGGCCAACGTAAGGAGAGATGGACATGAAACCCCGCATTCTTTTGATTTCGATGCTCGCGAGCGGCGGCTTGCTGTTGTGCGGTGGTGCAAATGCGCAACTGAATCTGAAGCAGTTCGGGCTGGGCGGCGGCGATAGCTCGGCGGGCGCCGCGCCGGCGTCAGGAGGGATGTCGCAATTGCTGCAGACGTATGTAGGCGCGAACCAGCAGGTACTCAGCGGGCAGTCGAGCCTTGCGTCAGCGATGGGCATGACGAGTGCCGCCGGACAGGCGCAACAGGCAGCGGGCCTGCTGAGCGGCGGGACACCGTCGGTGAGTCAGTTGACTCAGGTGGGCAATACGCAGCAGTCGCTCTCCGAGAAACTCACGCAGGCGTTCGCGAGCCACGCGGGCGGCAGTGCGTCGGCGGCGCCGGTGAACAAGCAGGCGTTCACGGACGGTCTGTCGTCGCTAGGCAAGGGGGTTGGCCAGTATGCGAGCCTGCAGTCGGGGCTGGGCAGCATCGGTCAGATGAGCCCGTCGTCGCTGTTGCAGTCCGGGTTGAATCCGCAGACGGCGCAAAGCGCGTCGTATATCGCGCAATCGGCGCCGGGGCAGTTGCAATCGCTGATGTCGACGCTCAGTTCGGCCGTGCAGTTCGCGTCGAGCCACGGCATCACCGTGCCGTCGATCGCGACTTCTGCATTGAAAGGCGTCCAGTAGCGCACAGCCGATATCCGCGGCGCGCCCTCGGCCGCGGCAGCGCGCCGGCAGCTGCGGCGAAACAAAGACCGGCGCGTGATTGCGGCCACTGCGCCGGACCTGCGTTAACCGGCTATGATCGTTTGCCGAAAACCGCCTGCCGCGCGCAGCATGCACATGCACACGCCACAGGCGGCCAGCTCAACCCTGCCGGAACTACGCCGATGTCACACACCGTCAATCTGGATCACTACTTCGCGCGGATAGGCTACCAAGGCTCGCGCGCCGCGACGCTCGAAGTGCTTCAGGAAATCCACCGGCTGCACCCCGCGGCCATACCGTTCGAAAACCTGGCTCCGCTGACGCGCCGTGCGGTCAAGCTGGATCTCGAATCGGTGGAAAGAAAGCTCGTCACCGAACGGCGCGGCGGTTACTGCTTCGAGCAGAACACGTTGCTTGCGAACGTGCTGATGCAATTGGGCTTCAGCATCGCGCCGCTGCTCGGGCGCGTGCTATGGGGCCGCGAGTCCGGCGTGGTGACGCCGCGCACGCACATGGTGTTGCGCGTCGACATCGGCGCCGATGCATGGATCGCCGACGTCGGCTTCGGCAGCGTGACACTGAGCGCGCCGCTGCGTTTGATCAGCGGGCTCGCGCAGCAGACCCCGCACGGCACGTTTCGTCTGGCCGACGCGCCGCGTGACGCGCGCTATCTCGAAGTGCAGGCGCACGATGAAAGCTGGGCGCGGGTCTATCGCTTCGACTTGCAGCCGGTCGAATGGATCGACTATGAAACGTCGAACTGGTACACGTCGACCTCGCCCGATGCGATTTTCGCGAGCAACCTGATCGTATGCCGTGTGTTGCCCACGACGCGTCTCATACTGTTCAACGACCAACTGCACGAGCGCGCGGCCAATGGCGAGATCGTCGACGTACGACAACTCGCTAGCGCCGACGAACTCGCCGCCTGTCTGCGCGAGCGCTTCGGTCTGGATGCCGGCGAGATCGGCATCGACATCGGGGCGGTGTTCGAGCGCGTGCGGACCCCGGCGCAGAGTGCCTAGCGCATTGCCTCGCCGACCACGCACATGATCGCGCGCCTATTCCTGCAGACCTTGGTCTGGATGGCCGTTATGGGCGTGCTGCTGTTCGGCGCGGCGGGCACGCTGGCGTGGCCCGCGGCATGGTGGTACCTGACGGAGCTGGGCGTGTTGAGCTTATGGATCGGCGTCTGGCTCGCGCGCCATGATCCCGGCTTGCTCGCCGAACGTCTCGCGCCGCTCGTGCAGGCGGAGCAAAGCCGCTGGGACCGTCTGTTCATGATCGGCGTCGCGCTGGTATGGACGGCCTGGCTGGTCGTGATGGGACTCGACGCCATGCGCTTTCGGTGGTCGGCGCCGATGCCCATCGCGCTGGTCAGCCTCGGTTCGCTGTGCGTATTCCTGTGCATCGTCATGTGCCGCTCCGTGTTCAAGGCCAATAGCTATGCTGCGCCGGTCGTGAAGATCCAGGCGAGCCGTGGGCATAAGGTGATCGACAGCGGCCCGTATGCGCATGTTCGCCATCCGATGTATTGCGCCGCGTTGCTATTGTTCGTCGGTACACCGCTGCTGCTCGGTTCGTGGTGGGGGCTAGCGGTCGTGCCCGTGATGGTATTCGGCATGGGCTGGCGCGCGGTGCGCGAAGAGCGCCTACTGGCCGCGCAACTCGACGGTTACGCCGAATATATGGCGCGTGTGCGCTATCGGTTCGTGCCGTTCATCTGGTAGACGGCATTCGCCTTTGCGTGCTGTTCCGTTCTGCATCAGCGCAATCGGGACGGCAACCTCCATTGATCAGTATTGCCAGGTAGTCAGACGAATAGATGCTCCGACGGGCGTGGCGCGCCGTGCAGAGCTACCGCCACGAGCGGCCGCGAGAGCCCCGTCACCGCCGGTTCCGGACGAGCGCCGCCGCTTTTGCCGAACCCTGGTAACATCACGCCCGCGGCGCACACCTTGCGCCAGCGGCCCTACCACCCACGAGGTCGGAGTGAATACAACTACAAACACAAACGCGCAAACAGCGCAACCCACGCAACCGCATGGCCAACTCGACCGCAATCGCGAGATTGCGCCCAAGGCGTTGCCGGCGTATGAGCAGATCAAGCGCTACGTGATCGGCCGCATCACCGGCGGCGACTGGAAACCCGGCGAACTGATCCCATCCGAAATGGAACTGGTCAAACGGTTCGGCGTCGCGCGTATGACGGTTTCGCGCGCGCTGCGGGAACTCACGGCCGAGCGCGTGCTGACCCGCGTGCAAGGCTCGGGCACGTTCGTCGCACCGCAGCGTTATGAATCGACGGTGCTGGAAATCCGCAATATCGCCGACGAAATCGCCGACCGCGGGCATCGCCATTGGGCGAGCGTATTGACGCTGGAACCGAGCGACGACCCGTTCGCGCTCGAAGCGCTCGGCCTCCCGAGCGGCCCGGCGTTCCACTCGTGCATCGTGCACAGCGAAGAAGGCGAGCCGATCCAGTACGAGGACCGCTACGTCAATCCGAAGGTGTTTCCCGACTATCTCGCACAGGACTTCACAGCCGAGACACCGAACCGCTACATGGTGCGGCTCGCGCCCATTCAGCGCGCGGAGTTTCGCATCTACGCGCAAAAGCCGGACGCCCACGTGCGCCGGCATCTGCTGATGGATATCGGCGAGCCGTGCCTGCAGCTCTGGCGTCGTACGTGGGTTGGCGACGATGTGGCGACGTCGGTGCGCTTATGGCATCCGGCATCGCGCTTTCATCTGGCGGGCAACGTTTGAGGTTTGACGCGCACCGTGGGCCTGCATCACCCTTGGCGCTGCCACATATCCGGCGAAAAACGGCAGCCCAGCCGATAGCGCGAGCCCGGATGCACGAAGCGCGCGAACGTCACCGCCGCGCCGTTCGTCCACGTGCGGCGCATCAGCGTGAGGCAAGGCTCTTCCGCGCGAATTTGCAGGAGCTCGGCTTCGGCGCGCGTGGGCAGCGCCGCGTCGACCACATGCTCGACATCGTGCGCGGGCACGATCTCGAGCAGATACTCGGACGGCCTGACCGTGGAAAAGTCCTGTGACAGGAACTCCGGCGCGACCGCCGGATTCACGTAGCGGTCCTCCAGTTGCACCGGCAGGCCGTTTTCCCGGTGCACGCAGATCACATGAAACACCGACGCGCCAGGCGCGAGCCCCAGCGCGTTCGACACCATCACCGACGCCGTCTCGCGTTGCGACAGCACCGTATCGCAGCGATATTCGTGGCCGCGCGAGCGAATCTCGTCGCCGATATGCGCGATCATCAGCAGCGTCGATTGCGGCTTGCTTCGCGCGACGAACGTACCGACGCCGGACACGCGCGTGACGAGCCCCGCGTCCGCGAGTTCGCGCAGTGCGCGGTTGGCGGTCATGCGCGACACGCCGAGCGTCGCGACGAGATCGAGTTCGGACGGCAGGCGTTCGCCCGCCTGGCGCGCGCCCGATTCGATGATCTGACGGATGTGCTGCTTGACCTGTTCATAGCGTGCGGCGGGCACGTCGTCGGCGGCGCGCGAGCGCTTGTCGTGGGCCTTGCTATGAACCGGGGAGGTCATGGGGCGGCGCTCGCTAGCGTTCTTGCGGGGAGGGCATGCACGGCGCGAACCGGTGCGCGTTCATAGCGCTGGCGCGTCGCCGGCATCGCGCGTCCAGAACGCGTTACGGTCGAAGTAGTTCTGCAGGAACTGCCGCAAGCGCGGCTGCCCCGCGTCGTGAAAGACCTCGCGCGGCTTGCCCTGCACCGCAATGCGGCCCTGGTCGATGAACATCACCTTGTCCGCGACCTGCGCGGCAAAGCCCATTTCGTGCGTGACCACGGCCATCGTCATGCCGTCGCGCGCGAGTTGCTTCATCACTTGCAGCACTTCGCCGACCAGTTCCGGATCGAGCGCCGAAGTCGGCTCGTCGAACAGCATGATGTGCGGCTCCATCGCGAGCGCGCGGGCAATCGCCACGCGTTGCTGCTGGCCGCCCGACAGCTTGGCCGGGTGCACATCGCCCTTGTGCGCGAGGCCGACCGCTTCGAGCATCGCGTTAGCGCGGCGGCGCGCTTCGTCGCGCGACAGATGCCGCACGCGCAGTAACGCTTCCATCACGTTGCCCAGCGCGCTCATGTGCGGCCACAGGTTGAACTGCTGGAACACCATGCCGACGTTGCGCCGCACGCGATTGATCTGTGCCTGCGAAGCGCGCACCCGTTTGCCGTTGCGCTCGCTATAACCGAGCAGTTCGCCTTCGATGCGCACGTCGCCGTGATCGTAGGTTTCGAGCGCGGCCAGGCAGCGCAGCAGCGTGCTCTTGCCCGAGCCGGACGGACCGATGATGCACACCACTTCGGAGCGCGCGATCTCCAGATCGACGCCGCGCAGCACTTCGACTTCACCAAAGCGCTTGCGCAGATCGCGCACTTCGATCAGCGGCGCGGCGGGCGGCGCGGCGATGCCGGTGGACGGCGTGGAGGAGGGCATGTCGGCGATGGCATTCATAAGGACTCCGATTCATGCGATGAAGCGTGCGATGCGGGCTTCGGCCCACATGCCCGCGCGCGAAGTCAGTTCGACCAGCGCGAGGTAGCACGCGCACAGCACCAGCAGCGTTTCGACGAAAGCGAAGGTGGCCGAGCCGATGCCGGTCAGCACGAACGTCAGTTCAGGCACGGTGACGATGGACAGCACCGCCGTTTCCTTGCTCAGCACGATGATCAGGTTGGTCAGCGCGGGCACGATCAGCACCAGCATCTGCGGCACCTGGATGCGCAGCACGGCCTGCCAGCGCGTGAGTCCGAGGCACGACGCCGCCTCCAGATGTCCAGGCGGCACCGACTGAAAGCCGGAGCGGAATGCTTCGGCGAAATAGGCGCTGCCGTAGAGCCCCAGACCGAGCACGCCGGCCGTCATCGGTTCGAGTGTGAGGCCGATGGATGGGCCGCCGTAGTAGAGCAAAAACAGTTGCACGAGAAATGGCGTGCCGCGAAACAGTTCGATATAGACGCGCAGCAGGCCCCGGACCCAGCGTCCGCAAAAGAGTTGCAGTACGGCGATCAGAAAGCCGATCACGAGACCGATCGCGACGCCCGCGGCCCAGGTGGCGAGCGTCGTCGCAAGGCCCGCGGCGATCGGCTGCAGGTTGTGCGTGATGACGGTGGGGTCGAGCGTCTGCATGACGTGGCTCAGAAAGGATCAGGCGTGCTGCAAGCGATATTCGGCGGCGTGTGCGATGAGCGCGAGCGCACCGCAGATCACGAAATAGATCAGCCCCGCCGCGAGATAGGCTTCGAGCGGCCGATATGTGCTGGCGGCAAGGTTCTGCGCAGTGCGCGTCAGTTCCGCCACACCGACCACCGAAATCAACGACGAAGCCTTGATGAGCAGCACCATCTCATTGACGAGCGACGGCAGCGTCAAGCGGAAAGCTTGCGGCACCAGAATGCGCCGCAGCGTGTCGAACGGTGCAAGCCCGAGCATGCGCGCGGCTTCCAGATGACCCGGAGGAATGCTGAGAAAGCCGCCGCGCAGTATCTCGGCGATATACGACGCCGAGCACAGCGACACCGCGCTGATCGCCGCCACCACCGGCGACACGTTGATGCCCGCGAACGGCAACAGGTAATACACCAGCAGCAACTGCACCAGCATCGGCACGCCGCGAAAGAAAAACACGTATGCGCCGCCGATCATGCGGGCCGAGCGATGGGGCGAGAGCCGCGCCGCGCACACGCCGATCGCAACGAAGAAGCCGATCACGAGCCCCGTCAGCGAAATGCCGATCGTGGCGAGCGCCGCGTGCAGCAACAGCGGCAAACCCTGCAGGAAGACGGTCGTGCTGAACATGAGCGGCGCACTCGCTGGAACGGATGATGACGATGCGATTGGCGGCGCGGCCGGGCGCATCGCGTGCGTCAAAACGCCTGCATCGACGGCTCATGCCGGTCGATGCAGGCTGCGATCAGTAGTTCGGTGCGGGCATCGTGGTCGGCGCGTCCATTGCGACGCCGAACCATTTTTTCTGCAAGGCCGCAAGGCGCCCGTCCTGGTGCATCTTGACGAGCGCGGCGTTGAACGCGTCGGCAAGCGGCTTGCTGTCTGCGTCTTTTCTCAACGCGTACGCGAAGTACACCTTCGCGCCGAACGGCGGCTGCACGACCGCGAAGGTCTCGGGACGTTGCTTGGCCACGTACGCGATATTGGTCATCGAGTTCGCGACGGCGGCAATGCGGCCGGCGGCGAGATCGGCATAGGCCTGATTGTTGTCGACATACTCGCGGATTTCAGGCGGCTTCGGCAACGTGGCGACATAGGTCTTCAACTGGTCGAGCTGTGCCGAGCCCTTGCCCGCGCCGACCGTCTTGCCCGCAATATCCGACGACTGCTTGACCGACGCGTCGTTCGCGCGTTTGAGCAGCGCGTCGGTGGCGTCCGCGACGGGTAGCGTGTACGTGTAGCGGTCCATGCGCGCCTTCGTGACCGTCAACGGACCACCCACCATATCGAACTTGCCCGCTTCCAGACCCGGCAGCACGCTCGGCCAGGGCAAGTCGATGAAGCGCACCTTGACGCCGATTTCCTTACCGACCTCGGCGAACAGGTCCTTGTTGAAGCCCGCCTGCTGCCCGTTTTCGAGGAAGTCGAACGGCGCGAACTGCATCTCCGTGCCGACCACCAGTTCGCCGGCTTTCTTTACTTTGGCGAGCTGGTCGTCCGCGTGAGCGGCGACGCTTGCCGCGCACAACGTCAGCATGATCAGACGACACTTCCAGCCTGAAAGGATGTTCATGGGAATCTCCGGTTGGCAAAGCGGTGCCGTGCGAAAGCGATGCGTTCGACGCGTTCGGCGCGGATCATGCGAAGCAGTATATACCGCGTTTTTCGCGCGAAACAAATAAACGTGCGGCTAGAGAAAACCCCTGATATGCAGGGCCCAAAAGCAGGTTGCGACTGTGCTTTTGGCGGTATATACAACTGGAATGCGCGCGGCGCGCGCATGGTTGCATACGGTATCGCATGGTGCTGTTACTGCGACGCACCCAGTGCTTTCGTCGGTCCATTCCTGTCACTGTTGCACTTCGGTCCAAACGCCATTAAGGGAGCCGCGCCATGCCCGTGACCCGCATTCCGATCATCGACTTCGCCGGCGTGCGCGCGGGTGATCCGCAAGCCTTGCGCCGCACGGCACAGGAAATCCGTGAAGCGTGCACGACGATCGGCTTCTTCTACATCATTAATCATGGCGTGCCGCAAGCGTCGATCGATGCCGCTGCCGATGCGGCGCGCAAGTTCTTCGCGTTCCCGGTAGAGACCAAGCGGCGCGTGGCGGTGAATCAGCGGCATCGCGGTTTCAATGCGCTCGGCGACGCGACCATGTACCAGGCGAAGCGGCCGGACTACAAGGAGTTTTTCAGTATCGGCCTCGAACTGCCCGAAGACGATCCGGACGTGCGCGCGGGGCAGGCGCTGCGTGGGCCGAATAACTGGCCGGACTTCATGCCGGAACTGCGTCCCGCGCTCTACGGCTACTACGACGCGGTCGCGGCGTGCGGCGCGGATCTGCTGCGCGCTGTCGCAGTGAGCCTCGACGTCGACGAACATTTCTTCGCGCCGCGCTACACGAAGCGGATGCAGCGCACGCAGATGGTCTACTATCCGCCGCAGCCGCCTCAATCGGACCAGGATCAGTTCGGCGTCGCGCCGCATACCGACTACGGCTGCATCACGTTGCTGTGGCAGGACCAGGTGGGCGGCTTGCAGGTGCGCGAGATCGCCAACGACACATGGGTGGACGCGCCGCCCATCGAGGGCAGCTTCGTCGTGAATGTCGGCGATCTGCTCGCCCGCTGGACCAATGACCGGTTTCGCTCCACGCTGCATCGCGTGATCAATGCGTCCGGACGCGAGCGCTATTCGATTGCGACGTTCTATGATCCGACTTACGACGCGATGGTCGATCCGCGCGAGCTCGGTACGAGCGAAGCCGACCTCGCCTATCAGCCGGTAGCCGCCGGCGACTATATTCTCGGGCGCATCAACGATTCGATGGGCTATCGGAAGAAACACGCGGCTCAAGGCACACAAGGGACCCCTGCATGACAGAGCACGGTAGGGCACATGGCGACGCACGCGTCGACGAAAACGCCGTCGCGCCGCTCGCTTCGACACTCGGCGCATTGCGCGCCGCGCTCGGCGAAGAGTCGGTGCGCACCGGCGAACAGATCGGCGAACGCGCGATGACCGACTGGACGCGTCACGACCCGACGCGCCCGGCTGCGCTGCTCTTGCCGCGCAGCACCGAAGAAGTCGCGCGCGCGCTGGCAATCTGCCACGCAGCGCATCAGCCGGTGGTGCCGCAAGGCGGCATGACCGGCCTTGCGGGTGGCGCAATCGCGCGGGCCGCGGACATCGCGTTGTCGCTCGAGCGTTTGAGCGGCGTCGAAGAAGTCGATACCGCGTCGGCTACGCTCACGGTGCGCGCGGGAACAACGTTGCAAGCTGCGCAGGAAGCCGCTGCGCAAGCCGGCTTCGAACTCGCGCTCGATCTCGGCGCGCGTGGGTCGTGCCAGATCGGCGGCAATCTGGCGACCAACGCGGGCGGCAATCGCGTGATCCAGTCGGGGACCGCGCGCGATCAGGTGCTCGGTCTCGAAGTGGTGCTGGCCAATGGCGACGTGCTGAGCGCACTCGGCAAGATGGTCAAGAACAACACGGGCTACGACCTCAAGCACTGGTTCATCGGTTCCGAGGGCACGCTCGGCGTGATCACGCGAGCGGTGTTGCGGCTGCATCCGCAGCGCGCGGCGCGTCACACGGCGCTTGTCGCACTCGACGGCTACGGCGCCGCGGTGACCCTGTTGCGCCGCTTGTCGACGCGCTTTGGCAACGACATCGGCGCGTTCGAGATCATGTGGCCGGACTTCTACGACTTCGGCGTGAAGCTGACCGGCGCGGGTTCGCCGTTCGCCGCCGCGCATGCGCTGTATGCGCTGATCGAGCACGCCAGTTTCGATGCTGTCGGCAGCGGCGACAGCTTTGCTGCCGCGCTCACTGAAGCGCTCGAAGCGGGCGTGATTCGCGATGCCGTGATGGCGCAATCGGTAGCCGATGCGCGCGCGTTGTGGGCGATTCGCGAATGCACCGCGGAGTTTCCGTTGCGGCTCGATGCGATCAATTTCGATGTGAGCCTGCCGATCGGCGCGATCGGCGGATTCGTCGACCGTTGTCGTGCTGCGCTCGATGAACGCTGGCCGGGCAACGTGTCCTATTTCTTCGGGCATATCGGCGATTCGAACCTGCATGTGACCGTCGACGGTCACTCGATCGCCGATGTCGATCATCATGCGGTCTACGCGTTCGTCTATGAGATGCTAAGGCCGTTGCACGGTTCGGTGTCGGCGGAACATGGGATCGGCCTGCTCAAGCGCGAGTTTCTGCCCATTTCGCGTTCGCCGGCGGAGCTGGCGGCGATGGCCGCGATCAAGCGTGCGCTGGACCCGCACGGCATTCTGAATCCGGGCAAGCTGTTTTGAGCGTCGGCGAGGGCGCGTAACCGGCAAGTAGCCGCTGGCGCTGCGTCAATGCGCGTTCAGATACCGCGCAATCACCGGGTACACATCCACCGACGCATTCTTGCCGAAGATGCAGTCGATGTGTCCATAGCCAGGAATCAGATGCCGCTCATACGGCTGGTCGGGAAAGCGCTCGACGAGCATTTCAAAGGTCAGCTCGGTGCTTTTCGGCAGATACGTTTCGTTTCTGTCTCCGTGGATGAAGCCGATAGGCAGACGCATTCCGTCCAGGCCCTTCATCCCATCCGTGCCTGTGAGATAAACGTTCCTGCCTTCCGCATCCACGACCTGGCCCGCGCGAACCATCGCGGCCAGATGCTTGAAGACCTCGACATCGTGCACGCCGAACAATTCCTGCAGGTTCGCATGCAGGGTCTCGTTCAGCTTTTCATGCTCATAGAGCAGGCCATAAAGAAAAGTCGCGCGATGGCAGATCGGACTGCCGCATCCCTCGTCGTGATCGATCGGGTAGAGCCGCAGCGCTTCGTCGAGCAGGTTTTGCGGCCAGGCCTTGTCTTGCGTATACGCGCTCAGGTCCCGCACGTTCAGATGCTGCATGATGTCGGGGATGTGCAGGCCGGCTTTGATCTTTTGCAGTGTGCCGGGCACCGGATGCGCCGACACCTGCGAAATGACCGCTGAACGCACGCCTTCGAGTCCGTATAGCAACGACATGGTCAGCGCAAGGCCGCCCAGGCAGTGACCGACCACCTGAATCTCCGGCGCGCCGGTCAGTTCGCGGATCCTCGCGACGGCGGCGGGAATGTCCTCGCGAGCGACCTTATCGACATTGGTCGGCACGAGCACGCTTGCCATTTCGATACTGACGCGCAGATCGACCAGCCATACGTCGTAGCCGGCCGCGCACAGATACTCGACCAGGTTGGTCGCGATCAGATCGGTGGAAAAGATGCGGCTGGATACGCCCGAGCCATGGATCAGCAGCACGGGGCGGGTCGCCTTCCGGGCGGGGTCGACGTAACGTGTGAGCCGCAGCGTGGTTCCATCCGGCGTATCGAAGAAAACGACTTGCGGCGCCGGCGCGCGCAGCGTCCGCTTCATGCGCGGCGCCGGCTGCGGGCCGAGGAACTGCAAGGGCGCCGCTACGCCGCCGTATTCGTCGAACAGCACGCCCGCGAAGAACTTGCCGAACTTCAATGTCCATTCGAGGCGGGTCTTCAAATCGGGCGCGTGGGTGACTTCGAGCGTGCGTTGCTGCTTGAGGAAGTTTTCCGGCGTGATGATCAGCGTCGCCTTGCCGATCACCGGCGCGTCCGTCTGTTGCGACGCGCGAAGTTCGGCATAGAGCGTGTTGGTCTGTTCCCACAGATTGACCGGCGATGTACGCGTGACGATCTTCCGGCCGCTCAGATAGTAGGTGTTGCCTTCCACGGCGTTGAGCGTCATCCGGTAGTTCATGTCGCGCTCGTCCACGTCCGATTCATCGACGACGAACAGGTTGAATGTGCCGGCGGTGATCGTCATGGGTTGTGCGGAGAGCGCGGCGCAGGTGAGTGTGCCGGCGGTACGGGCGAGATGATAGGGATTACTGATCATGTCAGCGAGATCGTCGGATTCCACGGTCAGCGTGAACTCGATCGCGCTGGTGGCGGCGTCTCCCGCATCGGCCGGAACGACCGGCGTATAGCTGCCGACCATCGTCTCCGTGAAGCGCAAGCCGATCTTTTGCGCGGGCGGCGGCATCCCGGCGCCGCTTGCAGCATAGTCGATCGTCCAGCCATGCGAGGCCGCGAGCAGCGCGCAATTGCGCTCCGCGAGAGCGGAAATGGTCAGGAGCGGATTGACGCCGAGCGACATCGGCATCACCGCGCCGTCCATGACATACAGACCTTCGTGCACCGCGTTGCCCGCCGCGCCGCTGAATACGCGGCCCATATGATCGACTACGCCGTGCCCGGCATCCTCGCCCATCCCGCAGCCGCCGAGCGGATGGACGGTGACGGTCCGCTTGCCGAGCATATCGGTGGAGATGGGATTGCGGACGTATTTGCCGCCGAGCGGCACGCTCGCCTGCTTCAGCGCCGCTTCGACCGTGTCAAAGATCGGTTGCTGGCCCGCTTTCTCCCACGCGATGCGCGCGCGGCCCTTGCTGTCGACGCTGATCTGACCGCTTTCGTCGTCGTGCGCCATCACCAGGTAGGTTTGCGTATGATTGAGCGCGCCATGATATGGACCCCGAAGCAAGCTCTCGATCACGCGCGCGTCGTAAGCCAGCCGGTCGTGCAGCGAGCGCGGCCCGCCCACGTCTTCGCCTTCGACCGGTGCGGCGCCGCCGAGCATGCCGACCAGCGCAACGCCGACCGGCCCCGCCAGCGAGCCTTCTTCGATCACGAAGCCGTCTGTGACATTCGCGGTGCCGCGATTGTCGACGAGTCCCGTGATGGTCGGCCCGACCGGCGCAATCTCGCCTGGCTCGTGCGCGCCCCAGCCGACTCCGTTGATCGTGTCGTCGGTGTTGTACGCGAACGCGAGCACGTCGCCGTTGCCGGTGAAATGCTCGCCGAGCATGTCCGAGGTGCTCAGCCCTTCGTTGCGCGAGCGCAGCAGCAAGGCCGTCGAACCGATCGTACCGGCCGACACGATGACGATATCGGCGCTCACGAACAGATCGGGCGCGTCATAACTTTCGCGTCCGAGCTGCACCAGTTGGAAGCTCACCTTCCATCGCTGCGTGTCCGGCACGCGCGTCACCGAATGTACCGCGGCACCGGTGAAAATCTGCGCGCCGTGCGCGAGCGCATCGGGCAGATAGTTCATGTGCGTCGAATTTTTCGCGTCGTAGTTGCAACCCGAGTTGCAATCGCCGCAACCGACGCAGGCCTTCTGCTCGACGCCCGCCGCATTCGCGCGCGACTCGAAAGTGACGGTGATCGGCGGCCGGCTGAAGCGCTCGGCCATGCCGAGCGCCTGCGCGGATTTTTCGAGCGCCTGCAGTTTGGGCAGTGGCGCAAAGTCGTCGGGTACGCTCGACGGTTGCAGCATCGCGCGCGCAAGCGCGTAGCCCCGATCGCGGCCGATCTTGTCGGCGCGCAGCGCGGCTGGCCAGCGCGCGTCGTCCCAAACGCGCGGGTCCGCTTCGAGCGCCACGTTTGCATTGATCAGCGACGTTCCCCCGAGGCCGCAGCCGACCACCGCGTTCACGTCCTCGTTCACGTGCACTTCGATCAGCGCGAGCGGTGAGCCGATGTGAGCGGCGGCGGTGTTGTACTGGATCTGTGCGGCGCCCTCGAACGGCGTGCGCGGAAATTCGCCGGCCATGAATTCGCGTCCGCGTTCGAGCACGCACACGCTGCGGCCGGCGCGCGCCATGCGGCTCGCGGCAATCGCGCCGCCATAGCCCGAGCCCACCACGACGACCTCGTAATGTGCTTGCAATGCCGTCGGCGCGCTCGATAAGCGGTTCATGAGGACCACCTCGTGTGGAAGCGAATGCGGAAATGAAGGCCGCACTTTCGGAAGGAAGACGGTGCGCGGCGGCGGCTTTTTTATCGTAGGCGGTGCGGGGGTACAAAAAAAGCACGCCGTGGAGGGCGCACGAACGCTCGCGGCATCTGCGGTGTTCGCACTGCGCCCCGAACCCGCGTGCGCACTGCCGCGCATTCGCGGCAGGTTCTCAAGTTTTTTTACGCCGCTGCTTCATTCATTTCGCTGTCGCTCGATTCGGCGGCAAGCAGACTCAGCGCGAGCAGAATGGCCGCGCGATTCTCGATTTCGATGGCGATGCCGAGTACATTCGTGAGCCAGCGGCCGATCCGCGTATTGGAAAAATGCTCCGCGCCGCCCGTCTTTTTCATCGTGACACCGAGCTTGAGCGCACGATAGTGATACGACGGCACCCGATGCTGAGCCGCGACCGCCGACAGCCCGCCTTTGCCTTGCGAGCACCAGCCGAGGCTGCCGGCCAGCACGACGCGCTCGGGCTCGTCGAGGCTTTCGATGAACGCGCGCGCCGCGAGCCGCACGCGCTGTTCGTTCAGGCCGTATTGGAGCAGCACGCTTTGCACCGGGTCTTCCAGCGCCTGCGCACGCAGATCGATTTCCTGCGTCATGCCTTCGTTTTCCATCGACACGTTGCGTTGATGGCCGGCGCTGCGCAGACAGTCGATCAGATAGCGGCGGAAATACGCACACACTGCATAGCCGTTGGACGGCGCGCTATCGGCGCAGGCGTGGGTTTCCGTGTGACCGGGCGCAAGGCGCAGCACTTTCGCATAGATGAACTGGGCAACGAGTTCCTCTTTGTCCTCGCCGAGCGCCTGCAATTCCACCGGGTGATACGTGCGCAGCGCGCGCTTCACCAGTTCGACCATCGACACCATTTCGTCGGCCGACAAGCGGGTGCGCCGGCGCCACAGGTCGGGCAGGATCGCATCGTCGAGATTGCGGACGAACTCATAGTTCGGAACTGCGCCCATGAAAACCTCCGTCGGGGGAAGGCAGGGAGCGCGGTGAGCCTCAGGTGTGGGCCGGCGTTTGGACGGGGAAAGTTCAAGCCGCGCTGGAACGTGAATCCAGTATGGTTCGCAGCGACGCCTGCGCCTATATGGATTAAGTGTTAGCTGATGGGTAAACTGCCGGGTAAACCTTCTGACGAGAGCGCGCCTATTCGTCTGATGTGAGGCATTGGCTGCACCCCGCCCGCGGCCGCGCGAGTTGCTTCACCGCTGGCGCCTGCGCGTTGCCGCATGCGATGCCGGCCGCGCGCCGAGCGTGGTTCGCCCCGCCCATGCCGCCCAACCCGCGAGGCTTGCGCGCCCTCCTGAAGTTGCCGTGCCCGACAAGGAGACCGCGCGATGCGGGCCGATCCGATCCAGCGTGCCATCGATGAAGACCTGGTGCGTGTGCTGTACGCGCAGGACCCGATCGCCTTCTTCTCGCACTGGTTTTCCATCGCGGTGCTGGTGGCGATCTATTGGCCGAAAATCCCGTCGCCGCCGCTGTTCATCGCGTGCTTCAGTTTCTATGCGGCCGCCAATTGCGGTAGCCTCGGGCTGTGGATCTTCAACCGCCGCTATGCGAATCTGCTCGCGCCGCGCGGCTGGATTTATCTGCACGCGTTGCGCGGCGTGCTGCTCTACAGCGCGCCAGGCCTCGCGGTGTGGTTCGCATTCCAAAGCCCTCAAACCGATTTGCCGTTGCTGCATACGGTGATGCTGGTCACGCTCGCGGCCGGCGTGTTCATGTCCAACGGTTTCGACCTCCTGAACTTTTCCACCGCGATTCCATTCCTGCTGTTTCCGTCGATCGTGCTGCACTTCGGCTCGCACACGTTCGACCGCACGATCCTTGCGATCGTCCTCGCGTTTTTCTTTTGTGCGATCAACGTGTACGCGATGAGTTATCGAAAGCTGTTTCGCCAGGTCGTGCAGGCGCGAGTCGATCAGCTGTACCTGGCACAATCGCTCGCGGCGCAGAAGCAGGTCGCGGAAGAGGCCAGTCTCGCGAAGACGCGTTTTTTCGCCGCCGCGAGCCACGATTTGCGCCAGCCGCTGCATGCGATCGGCCTGCTCGCGGCGTCGCTCGACGACCCCACGGCGACGCCCGCGCAGCACGCCAAAACCGCCGAGCACATCGTCCATAACGTCGAAGCGCTGAATCAGCTGTTCAACCAGGTGCTCGATCTCGCGCGGCTCGAAAGTGGCGTGACCCAGGTGATGCGCCTGCATTTCAGGCTTTCCGAACTGTTCGAGCGGGTTGGCAGTCAATACCGCCCGCAGGCCGCGGCCAAGGGACTCGCGCTGCGCATCGCGCCGACCGCGATGGTCGTCTACGACGACCCGGTGCTGCTCGAGCGCGTGCTGAGCAACCTGCTGTCGAACGCGGTGCGCTATACCGAGCAAGGTGCGATCTGGCTGGGCGTTCGCCGCGCCGGACGGGCGTCGTGCGGCTACGTCGAGGTGCGCGATTCGGGCATCGGCATTCCGGCGGAAGAACATGACCGCATTTTCGAAGAGTTCTATCAGGTCGCCAATCCGCAACGCGACGCGCGCCAGGGCCACGGCCTGGGCTTGCCGACGGTCAAGCGGCTGGTCGGCATGCTCGGCGGCGAACTGCAACTGCGCTCGGCACCGGGGCGCGGGTCCGTATTCCGCTTCCCGGTGCAGGCGGGCGACTCCGGCGGGATCGTCGCGAGCCTGAACGAAACGGTGGCGGGCGGACCGTCCGCGCGGGGGCGGCGCGTGCTCTGCATCGACGACCAGGCATCGATTCTCGAAGGCCTGGCGAGCCTGCTGGGGCGATGGGGTTGCATCGTCCTCGGCGCGCGCGACGAGGCCGAGGCGATCGCGGCGCTCGAAAACGGCTTCGTGCCGGATGCGGTGCTGTGCGACTACCAGCTGGCGAATCATCGGACCGGCCCGCAGGCGCTCGCGGCGGTGCGCGGCGTACTCGCGAAGGCGGGGCATGACAATGTGGTGACCTTGCTGATTACCGGCGACATGGCGTCGGCGGAGTTGGCGGCGCTTGCTTTGCAAGGCATTCCCGTGCTGCACAAGCCGGTGACGCCCGCGCGCTTGCGGCGCACGCTGGAGATGCTGTGGCAACAGGCGGAACTGGATAAGGGACGGGTGGCTGCGACGATGGCGTTGCGTGACCACGCGAGCGGCGACGACGCGCGCGCCGGCGCGACGCCTCGCGCGATTTGAGGACGCGGCGAGCAGGACGCTCGGAGCCGCGAGGAGCGGCTCGCACGCTCAGGCGCCGGGCGAATCGCAGGAGCAGGGAACCGCTCGGCAGAACCCTTAAAGGATCTTCCCTGCTTCCAGCCACCCGTTGATGACCGCGATCGCCGTCGACCGATTATGCACACCGAGCGCCCGGAAGATCACCGACAGATGCACTTTGACCGTGCCTTCCGCGACGCCTAGCTCGCGCGCGATCATCTTGTTGGTCCAGCCGCGATGGACGAGTCGCATGATGTCCTGCTGACGCGGCGACAGATTTTCCAGCAGATGCTGTTGATGCGGCTGCAAGGACGGCACCTGCGTAACAGGTTCGGTGAGCGTCGCTCCGCTCTGGCCGCTGCCATCGGCACCCGGCAATCCGGCGAGTCCCGTCGAAGCCCCATCGCCACGCCCGCCCGCCGCCTGCGTTTCACGCGAGCCGAGCAGGCTCAACGCTTCCATCGGCACATAAGCGCCGCCCGACAACACCAGTTCGATCGCCTTGAGCATCACGCTGGCGGGCTGCCGCTTCGGCACGAAACCCAGCGCGCCGGCGGCCAGCACCGCGCGCATTTCGTCCGGCGATTCCTCGGCGGACAGCACGACCACGGGCAGCGCGGGGTTCGCCTTCAACAGCGCTTCGAGTGAAGAGGCGCCGCTCATCCCCGGCATATGCAGATCGACGATCGCAAGATCGTGATCGGCGTCGGGCCGCGCGGCGGCGGCGAGGCTTTCCCAACTCTCGGCTTCGTCGAACTGCGCGTCGGGATCGAGACCGCGCAGCATACCCTTGACGCCTTGCCGGATCAGTTCATGGTCGTCGGCCACAAGAAACTTCATGATGTCTCCGCGAGTCGGGCCTGCGCGTTTGGACAACCGCCGTAGTACGGTTTCGTTGTGCTTCTGTTCTCGTGAACCACATCATGGCCGGCTTCCCGCAGCTCGCCGCGCCAACCCGGCAGCGCGGCGCGCCTTGCGGCGGCAGACGGCCCGCGCAAGTGGCGCTGCATGGTTGCGTTCGCCCATTGCTCTCAGGCGCCACCACATGTGTAAGGCAGGTCTGTGCGCGCATAGGTTCCGGCTTGCTACGTAGACGAGCCGCGCGGGCATTTTTTTCAAGCCGTGCGGGCGGCTTCAGGCGGATTTTGCGGGCCGGCTCAAAGCAAGCTCCGGCCGTGTCTCGATCGCGTCTGGGCCGCGCTCATTTGACTGCGAACAGTGTCGCATTCATCAGGAGCTTGAACGCGAATCCGAGCGACATCGCCGAGGCGACGCCGAAGCACCATAGCGCGATGAACCATAGCCAGCCCGGCAATCTGCGCGTGCGTGCCGCGAGCGGTTGACGAGCGGCGGGCAGGCCGCGGCGCTCAGTGATAGTGATGTTGGTCGCCATGACGCACCTTGCCTCGAAAGACCCAATAACCCATCGTCGTATATGCGATGATGACTGGCAGAATCACCGCTGCCCCGGCCAGCGTGAAGGTTTGGCTGGAGCGCGGCGCGGCGGCTTCCCACAGCGTCATGCTCGACGGAATCGCATACGGCCACAGGCTCACGAGCAGACCGGCGTAGCCGAGCAGCACCAGCAGCAGCGCGAGCACGAACGGCGTGTTGTGATGCCGCTCACGCACGGCGCGATGCATGAAGAACGCGCAGATCGCGACGAGGAACGGCACCGGCAACAAGCGGTAGAAAAGGCCGCCATTGAACCAGCGTTGCGCGATCGTCGGGTCCTGCAGCGGCGTCCAAAGGCTGACTAGTGCGATGAAGCCGAGTAGCACCAGCGTGAGCGGCCACAGCACGCGATGCAGCCGGCGTTGCAGATCGCCTTCGGTTTTCGTCACGAGCCAACTGCACCCGAGCAGCGCATAGGTCGCGACGAGCCCGAGGCCGGTGAGCAGACTGAACGGCGTGAGCCAGCCGAAGGCGTCGCCGGCATAGCTGCCGTCGATCACGGGGATGCCTTGCAGGAACGCACCCAGCACGATGCCCTGGAAGAACGCCGCTCCCGCCGAGCCGCCGATGAACGCCAGATCCCACAGATGTTTCGTGCGATTGGCTTTGGCGCGGATCTCGAACGACACACCGCGAAAGATCAGGCACACGAGCATGAAGACGAGCGGCAGATAGAGCGCGGACAGCACGGTCGAATACACCGCCGGAAAGACCGCGAACAGCGCCGCACCGCCGAGCACCAGCCAGGTTTCGTTGCCGTCCCACACCGGCGCGACTGTGTTCATCATCAGGTCGCGCTCCTTCTCGTCGGGGAAGAACGGAAAGACGATGCCGATGCCCAGATCGAAGCCGTCCAGCACGACGTACATGAAAAGGCCCAACGCGATGATCGCGGCCCATACGACGGTAACATCCATTTTTTTCTCGCAAGCGGTTGGGTTGGGGTCAGGCCGCGTCGATCAGTCGATCGGCGGCGGACAGCGGGCGGCGCGCGCTCCGGGTGGGTTCGTGGCGCGGCACGCCATCCGGCGTGTGTCCCGGCAGCGCCGGACCCGAGCGCATCAGCTTGAGCATGTAGTAGATGCCGGTGCCGAACACGAGGAAGTACACCACCATGAAGGTCATCAGCGAGATACCGACCTGCTGTGTGGTCAACGGCGACACCGCCTGTGAGGTGCGCATCACGCCGTACACGACCCACGGCTGGCGACCGGCTTCGGTGGTGACCCAGCCGGCCAGCAATGTGATGAAGCCGCTCGGCCCCATTGCGACCGTGAAACGCTGGAACCACTTCGCTTCGAACAGACGTGCGCGTCGGCGCAGCGCCCAGGCCGCGAGCGACATGGCGATCATCAGGACCCCGAGCCCGGCCATGATGCGAAAGCTCCAGAACACCACGGTCGAGTCGGGACGATCCTGCGGCGCGAATTCCTTGAGGCCGCGAATCTCGCCATTCCAGCTATGCGTGAGGATCAGGCTGCCCAGATGCGGAACCGACACGGCATAGCGCGTCGTCTCGGTCTTCATATCGGGAATGCCGAACAGGTTCAGCGCGGTGCCGCCTTTCTCGGTGTCCCACAGACCTTCGATCGCCGCGATCTTGGCCGGCTGATACTGGCGCGTATTCAGACCATGCTGATCGCCGACGAACGCCTGGATCGGCGTGAGGATCAACAGCAGCCAGAGCGCCATCGAGAACATCTTCTTCACGGCCGGATCGCGCCGGCCGCGCAGCAGATGCCATGCGCCGACGGCCGCCACCACCAGCGCCGCGACGATGAACGCGGCGAGCGCCATATGTGCGAGCCGGTACGGGAACGACGGATTGAAAATGATCTTGAACCAGTCGAGCGGCACCACATGGCCGTTCACGACCTTGAAGCCTTGCGGCGTTTGCATCCAGCTATTGGAGGCGAGAATCCAGAAGGTGGAGATCAGCGTGCCGATCGCGACCATCAGCGTGGCGCCGAAGTGCGCGCGCGGACTTACGCGCTGCCAGCCGAACAGCATGATGCCGAGAAAGCCCGCTTCCAGAAAGAACGCGGTCATGACTTCATACATCAGCAAGGGGCCGGTGACGGGGCCCGCGAAACTGGAGAAGCCCGACCAGTTGGTGCCGAACTGATAGCTCATCACGACGCCGGAGACGACGCCCATGCCGAAGGCCACTGCGAAGATCTTCGACCAGAACAGGCAAAGGTCTTTGTAGTACGCCTTGCCTGTTTTCAGCCAGCGCCATTCGAGCACGGCGATGAAACTGGCGAGGCCGATGCTGAGCGCCGGAAACACAATGTGAAACGAGACGGTGAACGCAAACTGGATGCGGGCGAGATCGAATGCCGATAGAGCGGAGTTCATGAGCGTGTGTGCGTGAGGGCCGCGTGGGCGGACTACGCGCGTCGACCGGTGTCGGTGCGCACTGCGGCGAGCAGATGGCGCAAGCGTAGGGGATGGCCGGGGTTTTTGCTGCGCCGCGACGTGCGTCAAAAGACCATCTTGTGTTAGGTGGAATGAGCGTTTTTTGGCTGCGAACGCCTGATGGGTATGGGTTTTCCCTGATGGACGTGCGGGGTCCGCACAACGTGCCCGCACTGCGACTGCGGCAATCGACCGCGCTGCAGCAATGCAGCCTCGCCACGGTTTCGCGCGCTCGAGCGCCTGGGCAAGCCGGTTCGCAGGGCGGCTCGCTGCCTCCGGAATTTCCGTGACACGCGCTGGCGCGGTTACGCGGCAGCGGGGCTCAGGATTAAGCTCGCCCACTGATACGACGTCATATAAATAAATGTGTGCTGTCTTCAACTTGCAAGAGAAAATCCTCTTTTAAACCTCGTCGCACCAAGGGTAAATGCCGAGTTGAAATCCGCTTTCGCATCGCCGATAGTACGTTATCGTACAACATGCGGTTGGTGCAGAGACCCTCTGTCGTGGCACCACCGCCAGTTCTACCCCGTTCTATTGCGCGCAGCGCAGTAAAGGAACCCCTCATGAAAAAGATTGCCCTGAGCGGCGCAGGCGGCCAGCTCGGCTCCGTCGTGCGCGCCGCCATGATTGCGCGCGGCACGCCGCTGCGTTCGGCGGCCGGCTCGAAAGCGCTGACGCCTCTGGTCGAAGGTGAGGACGTGATGCACGGCGACCTGCGCGATCCGGCGGTCGTCGATCGGCTGCTCGAAGGCGTGGACGTGCTGATCCACTTCGCGGGAACGAGCGTCGAGCGCCCGCTGCCCGAAATCATCGAGAACAATCTGCGTGGCCTCGTCGAAGTGTACGAGGGCGCGCGCCGGCAACGCGTGAAGCGCATCGTATTCGCCAGCTCGAATCACGCGAGCGGTATGTATCCGGTTACCGAGCGGCTCAGCCTCGACTGCGAACTGCGCCCGGACGGCTTTTACGGCCTGAGCAAGGTGTGGGGCGAAGCGCTCGCGCGCATGTACTGGGACAAGCACGGGATCGAGAGCGTCTGCGTGCGCATCGGCAGTTGCCTGGAACGGCCGACCGAGCCGCGCCACCTGAGTACGTGGTTCGGTCATCGCGATCTGATGCACTTCCTCGAGCGCTGCGTCGAAGCGGAGAACGTCGGCTTCCTGACCGTCTGGGGCGTGTCGGCCAACACGCGCAGTTGGTGGGACAACAGCGGCGCCGAGCGTCTCGGTTATCAGCCGACCCAGAATGCCGAAGACTACGCCGCGGAGATCCTGGCGCGGCCCAATCCGCTCGACGCGCTCGGTCAACGCTTCCAGGGCGGCAGCTTCGTCGGTATCGACTATTCGCGCGACGACACGGGTGCGCACGATTGCGCGCCCCAAGGGGCACGGCCGCTCTGAGCGGCGCGGCATCAGGAGGAGAGAGTCATGAAAGTCAAAGGTATCCGCTGGTGGATGGTCGGTCTGGTCGCAGCCGGGCTCATCATCAATTACCTCGCGCGCAATACGCTGTCGGTCGCTGCGCCGACGTTGATGAAGGACCTGAACATCACCACCGAGCAGTACGCTCATGTGGTCGTCGCGTGGCAGCTCTGCTATGCGTTCATGCAGCCGGTCGCGGGCTTCGTGCTCGACAGCGTCGGCACCAAGCTCGGCTTCGCGGCGTTCGCGCTTGCCTGGTCGCTGGCGTGCGCGGCGGCCGCGTGGGCCACAGGCTGGCGCAGCCTCGCGGTTTTCCGCGGCCTGCTCGGCGTGGCGGAAGCGGCCGGCATTCCGGCGGGCGTAAAGGCGACGAGCGAATGGTTTCCGGCCAGGGAACGCTCCGTGGCGATCGGCTGGTTCAACATCGGTTCGTCGATCGGCGCCTTGCTCGCGCCGCCGCTGGTGGTGTGGGCGCTGTTGCGCGGGCAGTGGCAACTGGCGTTCGTGATCGTCGGCGTCGCGGGGATCGTGTGGAGCGTGCTGTGGATGGTGCTGTACAAGCATCCGCGCAAGCAAAAGCTGCTCGGCGCGCAGGAGCGCGATTACATCCTCAGCGGGCAGGAAGCCAGGCATAGCGACGACGCCAGCACCCCCAGGCGCAACTGGCGCGCGATGCTGGTGAGCCGCGACTTCTGGGCCATCGGGATTCCGCGCATTCTGTCCGAGCCGGCCTGGCAGACATTCAACGCGTGGATTCCGCTCTACATGATGACCGAGCGCCACATGAATCTGAAGGAAGTCGCGCTGTATGCATGGATGCCGTTTCTCGCCGCCGACGTCGGCTGCGTGCTGGGCGGCTATCTGAGCCCGCTGTTCCACAAATATGCGAAGGTCTCGCTGTTCACGTCGCGCAAGATGGTGTTCGTGGTCGGCGCGCTGTTCATGATCGGACCGGCGTGTGTCGGCCTGGTGGCGAGTCCGTACGTGGCGGTGGCGTTGCTGTGCGTCGGCGGGTTTGCGCACCAGACGCTCTCGGGTGCGTTGTACGCGATCACGTCCGACATGTTCGGCAAGAACGAAGTCGCCACTGCAACAGGCATGGGCGGCATGGCCGGGTATCTCGGCGCGGCGGCGTTCACCGCACTGTTCGGCGTGCTGGTTACGCAGATCGGCTATAGCCCGTTGTTCGTGGTGCTGGCCGTGTTCGACCTGATCGCTGCGGTCGTGGTGTGCGTGCTGGCGAGAAATCCCGGCAGGATTCCCGAGCCGAAGTGGAGCACGACGGGTACGGCTTCGGCGGGTGCGAAGTAAGCGATGGCGGGTGGCGCTCGGCGAGGCCGGGCGCGCGTGCAGGACGAAAAGGCGGCGCCCGGAATTGGGCGCCGCTTTCGTTTCGGGGCTGGTTTTGCCGGGTCAAATTCGCGACTCTGTGCGGCGCGGTCGAATGCTGCCGGGCCTGCATGACTGCGGCGCAATGAAAAGCGGGGCGAATGCACTTCGCCCCGCCGGGTTCACACTTACCGCTGATCGACGACCGTCGTGTTGTAGGTCGTCGAGCCGATCACGACATTGTTCAACGTGATGCCGTTGACGTTGTACGCGTAGATCGGCCCAGGTGTAGTCGCACTAGCCGGTCCGGCGCACACGGCCGTGCCCAGATTGCAGTTCGAGATCGTGACGCCGGTGATCGGCGGAACGGTCGGCGCCGGCGTCGGCCCGTTGTAGTCGAAAGCGACGGGCCCCTGTGCGACGATCGCCTGAAAGCACGAGCCCGTCGCGCCGTTTGCGGTCACGTTGCTGGCCTGCACGTTCGAGATGTTGACGTTCTGCACCACCGCCGGACGCGTGCGAATGGCGTCGTTGGCCGGCTGGTAGTCGCAGTCGAAGGTGATCAGCCCGCCCTGCGCCGCCGACGGATTGGCCGCCGTCTTCGTGGCCACGCCGAGCGGCACCGTGCCGTTGATCGGGCTGCCGCTCAGCAACGCGCTGCCGTAGCCCGCGCCTTTCAGGCTCACGCCGTTGGGCAGCGTGACCGTATCGACATAGAAGTTCTTCACGAAGCCGCCGCGATTCATGTTCGTCTTGATGCGAATCGCGATGTTCAGCGGATTGGTCGCCCAGTTCTGATTGAGCATCTGAAGATTGCGCGCGTAGATGTTTTGCACGCCGCCGCCCATTTCGCTGCCGAGCGTGATGCCGCCGTGGCCGCTATTCATCGTGCAGTTCTGGATCACGTGGTTTTGCGCGGGGCCGTATTGGGTGTCGAGATCCTTACCGGATTTGATAGCGATGCAATCGTCGCCGGTGTTGAAGGTGACGCCGTCGCACAGCACGTTGTCGCACGCGTCCGGATCGAAGCCGTCGTTGTTCGGGCCGATGCTGTTGGTCGTCACGCCGCGAATCACCACATTCTTGCAAGCGGTCGGGTGATGCTGCCAGAACGGCGTGTTGTTGGTGCAGTAGTTCTCCATCAGCACGTTGGTGCAGCCGAGGAATTCGACCATGCACGGCCGCAGGTAATGACCGACCCCGAAGATCCGCTTGGCGACCGGCACGCCGGCCTCGGACAGCGCGGGCAGATAGTTCTGGTCCTCCTGCCACGGCGTGACGGGGCTCGTCAGTTGCGCGTAGAGCGCGTCGGAAATGCCCGGCGCGGCGGTCTTCAGATCGACGTTGTTGGGATTGAGATAAACCTGCGACGGTGTCGACGAACTCACGCAGCCATACGCGCCGTTCGATCCCTTGAAAGTCCACCAGCAGGTCGCCGTGTTGCCCGTGCCGGCGAACGGCGTCATGGCCTGGCCGTTGAGCACGGAGCTCGCATCTTCACCGGTCAGCGCGATGTTGTTCTGGTTGCGCGCATAAACCGGCGAGCCATAGTTCAGGCAATCGTTGGCCTGCCAGCGGCTATAGAACAGTTTGCCGTTGGCGCCGCAGTCGATGGGGCCATCCTTCGCGTAGTCGGCTGGGTTCGGACTGAAGTAGATCGTGAAGTTCGCGCTGAGGTGAAAGTTGACGTTGCTCAACAGCACGATCGGACCGGCGCAGTACCACGTACCCGACGGCACGACCACGCGGCCGCCGCCCGCCGCGTTGCAGGCCTGAATCGCGGCGAGAAAGGCGGGCCGCGAATCGAACGAGCCGGCGGCATTGGTCTGTGCCGAGCCGGGGCTCGCAAGCGACGCGGCGCCCGTGTACGGATTGGCCGCGGCCACTACGGAGCAGGGCTGCGCGCCGTACTGGGTGACCACGTAGTCGCGTGCGGGAAACATGGACTGGGTGATGCCTTTGAGCGACGCGACGATCTGCGTCGCGGCGCCCGAGCTGCCCCAGATCGGGTCCTGCACCACCGGCGGCGCGGCCGGCGCGGGCGCGGCCGGCTCGCTGACCGAGCCGCCGCACGCGGATAGCCCGCCCAGCAGGGTTGCGCCGGCGGACGTGCCGGCCAGTACGATGAACGCGCGGCGCGCGGGAGAGTGCGGTTCGGTCGGGTTCGGGGTGCTCGATGCGGTCCGCTTGCCGTTATTGCGATGCCGGTTTGTCACGGATGTCTCCTTGCCCTGATTGGGCGTTGTCAGTAATCGTGGATGCTGCGGGGGAAGAGGGGCCATGCACGCCGTCCTTCAACATCGAGATCAGTAATCCTAAATATTTGTAAGGAGCGGCCGAGGATGACACAGCCGTTGTTGTCAATAAGAAGCGCGCTCAGGCCGCGCCCGCACGCACACGCCGCGCGGTCCGCACCTGCATGGAACGAACCGGGCGGCGCTGCGGTCGGCCGCGTGAGGTTTTAAGCCGGCTGTTGGCCGATCTCGTGGTTGGCCAGCACTTCGAGCGCCCGCACCATCGCGGAGTGATCCCACGCCTTGCCGCCGTGGGCGACGCACGCATTGAATAGCGCCTGGCAGGTCGCGGTGTTCGGCAGCGACACGCCGAGCGCTTGCGCGGTGGACAGCGCCAGGTTCAGATCCTTCTGATGCAGCTCGATGCGAAAGCCCGGGTCGAAGGTGCGCCGGGTCATGCGCTCGCCGTGCACTTCGAGGATGCGCGAGGACGCAAAACCACCCATCAGCGCTTCACGCACGCGCGCCGGATCGACACCGGCCCTGGACGCGAGCAGCAGCGCCTCGCCGACCGCTTCGATCGTCGCGGCGACGATCACCTGATTGGCCACCTTGCACACCTGGCCGGCGCCGACCGCGCCGATCAGCGTGACGTTCTTGCCCATCATGTCGAACAGCGGCTTGACGCTGTCGAAGGTGGCGGGTTCGCCGCCCACCATGATGGTCAGCGTTCCCGCCTTGGCGCCCACTTCGCCGCCCGACACCGGCGCGTCCAGGTACTCCGCGCCGCGCTCGCGCACACGGGCCGCGAATTCGCGGGTGGCCATCGGCGAGATGGAGCTCATGTCGACCACGGTTTGCCCGGCACGCAGCGCGCTGGCCAGCCCCTGTTCGCCGAACAGCACGCGTTCGACGTCCGGCGTATCCGGCACCATGATGAAGATCACGTCGGCCTGCGCGGCGACCGCGGCAGGGCTGTCGCACGCGAGCGCGCCGGCCTGGGTGAGTTCGTCCGGCACGCCGCTGCGCGTGAACGCCGCGAGCGCGACACCGTTCTTGAGAAGATTGGCGGCCATGGGCTTGCCCATGATGCCGAGTCCGATAAAGCCTGCTTTTTGCATGGAATGCTCCGAAAATGTCGTGGCGGCCGTATCTGCAACTGACCTACGCGTGGCGCAGCCCCAGCTTCAGCTCTGGCCCGCCGGTTTTTGCATGAACTGTTTCTGAACCGTCTGCGCGGCGTTTTTCAGAAGCCCCATGTCCGCGCAGACCGCGACGATGCGGCAGCCCATCGCCAGATAGCGCTCGGCGTCGGCCTGCACTGGCGCGAGAATGCCGCTCGCTTTGCCGGCGGCCTGCGCGCGCTCGAACACACGCGCAATCGCCCGTTGTACGTCCGGATGGTTCGCGTTGCCGAGATGACCGTAGCCGGCCGCGAGATCCGACGGGCCGACGAACACGGCATCGACGCCGTCCACGGCGAGAATCTCGTCGATCGAGTCGACGGCCTTGGGGCTTTCGATCTGCACGATCACGCAGACATTCTCGTTGGCTTGCTGGAAGTAGTCGGCCACGGTCGCAAAGCGGTTGCCGCGATGGCTCACCGACACGCCGCGAATGCCTTGAGGCGGGTAGCGCGTAGCGGCGACCGCGCGGGCCGCGTCCGCGCCGCTTTCTATGAAGGGCACGAGGAAATTCGAGAAGCCGCTGTCGAGCAGCCGCTTGATGAACACGCTGTCGTTGGCCGGCGGCCGGACCACCGGCGCGCTTGCGCTGTCCTTGAGCGACATCAGCTGGGGGATCAGTGTGAGCACGTCGTTCGGTGCGTGTTCGGCGTCCAGCAGCATCCAGTCGAAGCCGATCACGCCCAGCAGTTCCGTGACGATCGGACTGGCAAGCGACGCCCAGCAGCCGATCTGGGTCTCGCCCGCGCGGACGGCGCGGCGGAAGCGGTTGGGCAGGGCCTGGTAAGGCGTAACGGCTGGCATGCGATATCTCCTCGAACGGCAATGGATCGGGCGAGCGGTGGCGGATTCACACGGCGTTATAGGTCGTCGTACGTCTTGGCGAGATTATCACCGGGTTGGCCGGTTGTAACGGCCACGTAAACCCGAATGCGCCGTCAGACAAGCCCTCGACGTTGCGCTTACGGCGCGTGACGTTGTATGATGACCTATATCCACGAGTTCATTTAAGGAAGTCAAATGTCCATCACCGGCGAAATGCTGATCGGCCGCCAGGCAGTGCGCGGCGAAGAACAACCCCTGCATGCGTTCAATCCCGCCACGGGTTCGGCGATCGCCGAGCCGGTTTTCGGCAGCGGCGGCGTCGCCCAGGTCGAGCGCGCGTGCCAGCTCGCGCACCAGGCGTTCGACCCATACCGGGCATTGCCGCTCACGGTGCGCGCCGAATTCCTCGAACGCATTGCCGACGGTATCACCGCACTGGGCGACGCTCTGATCGAGCGCGCGCACCAGGAAACGGGCCTGCCCAAGGCGCGTCTGGAAGGCGAGCGCGGCCGCACGACCGGCCAGCTCAAGTTGTTCGCGCAGGTGGTGCGCGCCGGTCAATGGCTCGCCGCCACGCTCGATTCGCCGCTGCCGGAGCGCAAGCCGCTGCCGCGCTCGGATCTGCGCATGCAGAAAATCGCGCTCGGTCCGGTGGCGGTGTTCGGCGCGAGCAATTTCCCGCTCGCGTTCTCGGTGGCGGGCGGCGATACGGCTGCCGCACTCGCGGCGGGCTGCCCGGTCGTGGTGAAGGCACATCGCGCACACCTCGGCACGTCGGAAATGGTCGGCCGTGTGATTCAGCGCGTCTCGCAGGAAATGGACCTGCCGGAAGGCGTGTTTTCGCTGATCGTCGGCGCCGGCAATCTGGTCGGCGAAGCGCTGGTGTCGCATCCGGAGATCAAGGCGGTCGGCTTCACCGGTTCGCGCGCGGGCGGCACCTCGCTGATGCGCGTCGCCACGGCGCGCCCCGAGCCGATTCCAGTCTACGCGGAAATGAGCAGCATCAACCCCGTGTTCATTCTGCCGAACGCGCTGGCGCAACGAGGCGACAGCATCGCGCGCGGTTTCGTCGATTCGCTCGTGCTTGGCGCGGGCCAGTTCTGCACCAACCCTGGTCTTGCAATCGCGATCGACAGCGACGCGCTGAAGGGCTTCGTCGCCGCGGCGTCTGAAGCGTTGGGCGGCAAGCCGGCCCAGACCATGCTGACGGCCGGCATCCACGCGGCGTATCAGGACGGCGAGCGCAAGCTGGCGGCGACCCGCGGCGTCGAGGCCGTGGCGCACGGCGTCGAGCCGACCGGCCCGACCCAGGCGCGCGCGGCGCTGTTCGTGACCGATGCGCAGACCTTCCTCGCGAACCCGGCGCTGGAAGACGAAGTCTTCGGCCCGGTGTCGACCCTCGTGCGTTGCAAGGACGAGCAGCAACTGCTGGCGGTGGCCGAGCACTTTGCCGGCCAGTTGACCGCGACGCTGCAGATGGACAGCGCGGATATCGCGGCCGCGAAGAAGCTCGTGCCGATTCTCGAGCGCAAGGCCGGGCGGATTCTGGTCAACGGTTACCCGACGGGCGTCGAGGTATCGCACGCGATGGTGCACGGCGGGCCGTTCCCGGCTACGTCGGACACCCGCGCGACGTCGGTCGGCACGACGTCGATCGAGCGCTTTCTGCGCCCGGTGTGCTACCAGGACTTCCCGGCGGATCTATTGCCCGAAGCACTGGCCGATAGCAATCCGCTGGACCTGTGGCGTCGTCGCGACGGCGAGATCACGCGCGGTTAACGACGGACGATGGCTCGCAGCGTTGATGGATCATCGGGCTGCGGGCGCAAGTGGAATGATCACGGCGCTGCGAGCGCAAGCCGAATAAAAAATGGCCGGGAGTAAGACTCCCCGGCCATTTTTTGCCTGCTGCGTACGCGCAGCGCGAACCTGAACCCGCCTTCGGCCAATTGCTCAGCTATTGGCCTCAGCGGTTTCGTTCGCGCGCCGCAAGCGTTCGCGGCTATTCGACAGATGCATGCGCATCGCCGCGCGCGCGCCGTCGGCGTCGTGCCGCGTGATCGCTTCGAGAATGCTTTCGTGTTCGAGATTGACGAGCGACAAATACGCATCCGGCGCCGCGCGCGCGATGCCGGCCGAGTCGAGCCGGTTGCGCGGAATCAGCGCGCTGCCCATTTGCGTGAGAATGTCGACGAAATAGCGGTTGCCCGTGGCGCGCGCGACCGAGATATGGAACTGCAGGTCGGCATCGACACTATCCAGCCCGTTGTGGCGGGTGGCTTCGATCGCGTCGAGCGCGGTGCGCATGCGTGCAAGGTCGTCCGGCTTCGCGCGTTGCGCGGCGAGCCCCGCGCACTCCGTTTCGAGGCTGATGCGCAGTTCGAGGATGGACAGCACATCGCGCAGCGTGGTGGCGGGCACCATATCGATCCCCAGCTTTTCGCGCTGCGGCTCCAGCACGAAGCTGCCGATGCCATGCCGCGTTTCGATGACCTTGCCTGCCTGTAAGCGCGAAATGGCTTCACGAATCACCGTGCGGCTCACGCCCAGCGTGACCATCAGTTGCGATTCGGTCGGCAGCTTGTCGCCGGGCTTGAGCGCGTTGGTTGCGATCTGCTCGGTGACGTAGCTCACGACGAACTCCGCAAGATTGCGAGCGCGTCGTGGCGGTGCCGCGGACGACAGTGGTGTAGCCATCGAAAACGCCCCTTCCATCAGATAGTTGCAGATACGCCCTGCAATTCATTATACCGTCGTCTGACGACTGATTATATCAATGCGGGATCATTTTCGGCGCCTGGCACTGCCGCGCGCGAAGCGCCGCAGGACGCGCGGCAGCGGCCACGGCCCTCGCCTCAGGGCCTCGGGAAATACGATAACCGCGTCGATCACGCCGGGCGCAGCTCCACGCGCTCGATGTCCTTGACGATCACGAGGTAGCTGAACACCGTAAGCAGCGCGTTGGCGCCGACGAACACCAGCGCGCCGTTGAACGAGCCGGTGCGCGCGACGAGGTAGCCGATCACGATCGGCGTCACGATGCCGGCTACGTTGCCGAACATGTTGAAGATGCCGCCGGACAGGCCGAGCGCTTCCTTCGGCGACGTATCGGCCACGACCGCCCAGCCGAGCGCGCCGATGCCTTTGCCGAAGAACGCGAGCGACATCAGTGCGACCACGATCCAGTCGGTCGACACATAGTTGCAGCCGATGATGCTCACCGACAGCAGCATTCCGCCGACGATCGGCACCTTGCGCGCGACCGTCAGCGAGCAGCCCCGCCGGATCAGCCCGTCCGAAAGCACGCCGCCCAGCACGCCGCCGGAGAAACCGCAGATCGCCGGCAGCGACGCCACGAGGCCCGCCTGCAGGATCGTCATGCCGCGCGCCTGCACCAGGTAGATCGGAAACCAGGTCAGGAAGAAGTAGGTCAGCACGTTGATGCAGTACTGCGCGACATAGACGCCGACCAGCATTCGGTTGCCGAGCAGCTGACGCACCAGGGACCAGCCGCCGGCGTTCTCGATGTTGGCCGCACGCGTCCTCTGGTGGCCGGTGACCACGCCGCCGCCACGCTGGATGTACTCCAGTTCGGCAGCCGACACGCGCGGGTGGTCGGCGGGATTCTTCATGACCTTCAGCCACGTCAGCGCGAGCACCAGTCCCAGCGCGCCCATGACCACGTAGACCGCCTGCCAGCCGAACGCGTGCGTGAGCCACGCCATCAGCGGCGTGAACACGACGGCCGCGAAGTATTGCGCCGCATTGAAGATGGCCGACGCGGTGCCGCGTTCGTTGGTCGGGAACCAGCTCGCGACCACCTTCGCGTTGGCCGGAAACGCTGGAGATTCCGCGGCGCCCATCGCGAAACGCAACACGAACAATGCGGTCACGGCGGCGCCCGCGCTGCCGAGCAGGCCGATCGAGCTTTGCAGCAGCGTGAAGACAGACCACAGGAAGATGCTTGCGGCGTACACCCGCCGCGCGCCGAAGCGGTCCAGCAGCCAGCCGGCCGGCAGTTGCGATAACACGTAGGCCCAGCTGAACGCCGAGAAAATGTAGCCCATGCGGATCGCGTCGAAGCCGAACGCGGTGCGCATCGCCGAGCCGGTCACCGAGAGCGTCGCGCGGTCGGCGTAGTTGAGCGTGGTGATCAGAAAGATCAGCAGCAGGATCGCGTAGCGGACTTTGGTGCGCGTGGCTGCGGCGGCGGGGTTCGCCGTGCGGCTCAGATCCATGGTCATCTCCTGAAATTGTTATGCAACGCGGGGGCTCCCCGCTGGCCGACAAGCTGGCCGACATCTTGCGATGACAGACGAGGCTGCTGCTGCGCATGAAGCGCCGCGCGCGGCCCGCGCGTTCGCACGAAGCAGCGGGCGGCCGCGTGCAACGTCCGTCGCGCGACTGGAAACGCCCGGCGACGTAACCGTCCCCGGGCGCACGTTGCGTGGCCGTTCGCGCGGCCTTTTCGCATGCGTCTGCCGGGTCTTCGCCGGGCAAACGCGCCGGTGAATTACTGCGCTCCGAGCTTTTTGATGAGCGCGTCGAGCTGTTCCATCTCTTCGCCGCTCAGGTCGGTGAGCGGTGCGCGCACGGGGCCGGCGCTATGTCCGACCAGCTTCGCACCCGCCTTCACGATGCTGACCGCGTAGCCCGCCCGGCGGTTGCGGATCTTCAGGTACGGCAGGAAGAATTCGTCGAGCAGTTTGCCGGTCGTTGCGTGGTCGTCCGCCGCGATGGCGCGGTAAAAGTCCATCGCGGTCTTCGGAATGAAGTTGAACACCGCCGACGAGTACACCGGCACGCCCAGCGCCTTGTAGGCCGCGGCGTACACTTCCGCGGTCGGCAGGCCGCCCAGGTAAGAGAAGCGCTCGCCCAGACGGCGGCGGATCGTCACCATGTTTTCGATCTCGCCCACGCCGTCCTTGAAGCCGATCAGGTTCGGGCAGCGCTCCGCCAGGATTTCAAGCATGTCGGCGTTGAGCTTCGAGTTGGCGCGGTTGTAGATGATCACGCCCATGTTCGGCACAGCCTTGCAGACTTCTTCCGCGTGCGCCGCGATACCTTCCTGGCAGGCTTCCGTCAGGTAGTGCGGCATCAGCAGAATGCCGTTCGCGCCGTGGCGCTCGGCTTCCTTCGCGTACGCGATGGCCACGCGCGTCGGGCCGCCGGCGCCGGCCAGGATCGGCACCTTGCCTTTGCAGACTTCGGTTGCGGTGCGTACGACCTTCGAATAGTCGTCGTGCGTGAGCGAGAAGAATTCGCCCGTGCCACCGGCGACGAACAGCGCCGAAGCCCCATACGGTGCGAGCCATTCGAGGCGTTGTGCATACGTGTCGGCGCGGAAATCGCCTTGTGCGTCGAAGTCGGTAACGGGGAAGGACAGGAGGCCTTCTGAAACGATCTGCTTGAGTTCCTGCGGTGTCGTCATGGTGAGTATCCGGGCGTGGGTACGAGCCGATTAGTAGTATTTCAATCGAAATGGAGATTTCTTATACGTCATCGTACAACAACGAATCAGGTAACTCAACGATGTTTTCGCGGCATGATCGTTGCCTTAGGGTAAATACGGAACAGCTTCGCCAAGTCCAATGTTGTAGGATGACGTATGAATACTCGCGCAGCAGGCGTACCGAGGCCAAAAGGATCGATGCAATGGAACAATCTCCGCTCTACATTCGCGTTCACCCCAATGACAACGTCGCGATCGTCGTCAATGACGGCGGTCTGGGCGAGGGCGCCGTTTTCCCCGATGGCTTGGTGCTGCGCGAGCGCGTGCCGCAGGGCCACAAGGTCGCGCTGGCCGACCTGGCCGAAGGCGACGAGGTCATCCGCTACAACGTGGTGATCGGCTATGCGCTCAAGAGCCTGCCCACGGGCAGCTGGATCAACGAACACGTGATCCGCATGCCGAGCCCGCCCGCGCTCGACGACCTGCCGATCGCCACCATCAAGGCGCCAGAGATGCCGCCGCTGGAAGGCTACACGTTCGAGGGCTACCGCAATGCGGACGGCTCGGTCGGCTCGCGCAACATACTTGCCATCACCACCACCGTGCAATGCGTGGCCGACGTGGTCGAGCACGCGGTCACGCGCATCAAGGCCGAGCTGCTGCCGAACTACCCCAATGTCGACGACGTGGTGAGCCTCGGCCACACCTACGGCTGCGGCGTGGCGATCGACGCGCCCGATGCGATGGTGCCCATCCGCACCGTGCGCAACATCGCGCTGAATCCGAATTTTGGCGGCGAGGTGATGATGGTCAGCCTCGGCTGCGAAAAGCTGCAGCCCGAGCGGCTGATGCCGCCGGGCACGATTCCGATCGCGGCCGCCGCGAATGTCGCGGAAATCGCGGACATCGGCGATGTCGAGGCCGATACGAACGGCGACGTGGTGGTGCTGCAGGACGAGTCGCACGTCGGCTTCCAGTCGATGATCGAATCGATCATGCGCACCGCCGAGGGCCATCTGAAGCGCCTGAACAACCGCCGTCGCGAGACCTGCCCCGCGTCCGATCTCGTGGTCGGCGTGCAATGCGGCGGCAGCGACGCGTTCTCCGGACTCACCGCGAACCCCGCCGTGGGTTTCGCCACCGACCTGCTGGTGCGCGCCGGCGCAACGGTAATGTTCTCGGAAGTCACCGAAGTGCGCGACGGAGTCGATCAGTTGACGGCGCGCGCCGCCAATGCGGACGTCGCGGCCGCGATCATCCGCGAGATGCAGTGGTACGACGATTATCTGAAGCGCGGCGGCGCCGACCGCAGCGCGAACACCACGCCGGGCAACAAGAAGGGCGGCTTGTCCAATATCGTCGAAAAGGCGATGGGTTCGATCATCAAGTCCGGCAATTCGGCGATTTCCGGCGTGCTGTCGCCCGGCGAAAAGGTCCGCCAGAAGGGCTTGATCTACGCGGCCACGCCGGCCAGCGATTTCATCTGCGGCACGCTGCAGCTCGCTGCGGGCATCAATCTGCACGTGTTCACGACGGGCCGCGGCACGCCGTATAGCCTCGCCGAAGTCCCCGTCATCAAGGTCGCGACGCGCTCGGACCTGGCGCGCCGCTGGCATGACCTGATGGACGTCAATGCCGGCACGATCGCCACGGGTGCCGCGTCCATCGAAGAGGTCGGCTGGGAGCTGTTCCGTCTGATGCTCGACGTCGCCAGCGGGCGCAAACAGACCTGCGCGGAAAAGCTGAAGCTGCATAACGCGCTGGTGTTGTTCAACCCCGCGCCGGTCACCTGATTGACCGCGCGGCTCCCCCGTTGCTCCGCGCTGTCCAGCTGCACATCACATAACAGTAGATAACAGAAAGACATGACTGACTCGAACGCTGAACGCCCCGCGGCACCCAAACCTTTCCGCCGCCTGCTGCTCACCGGCGCCGCGGGCAACCTCGGCAAACAGTTGCGCGGCGCGCTCGCCGCGTGGGTCGATGTGGTTCGCGTGACCGACATCGCGCCGCTCGGGGAAATCGCGGCACATGAAGAAGCGAGCGTCGTCGACCTCGCGGACGAACCCGCGGTTCTCGCGCTGCTCGAAGGGGTGGATGCGGTGATCCATCTCGGCGGCATTTCCGTCGAAGCGCCGTTCGAAGACCTGCTCGAAGCGAACATCCGCGGCCTGTACAACCTGTACTCGGCGGCGCAGAAGCAGGGCGTGAAACGCATCATCTACGCAAGCTCGAACCATGCGGTGGGCTTCCATCCGGTGACTTCGGTGATCGATGTGGACGCGCCGCTGCGTCCCGATAGCCTGTATGGCGTGACCAAATGCTTCGGCGAATCGCTGTCGCGCTATTACTTCGACCGCTTCGGCCTGGAGACGGTGTGCCTGCGGATCGGCTCGTCGTTCGAACAGCCGAAGAACCCCCGGATGCTCGTCACGTATCTGAGCTACCGCGACTTCATCGAGCTGGTGCGCTGCTCGCTGCTGACCAACCGGGTCGGCCACGCGATTGTCTATGGCGTGTCGAATAACCGGGTCTCATGGGTGGACAACACGAAGGCGGCGTTCCTCGGCTTCCGTGCGCAGGACAGCTCGGCGCAATTCGAGCATCTGTTCCCGGCCGGCGCCCCTGACACCCACTTCGACGATCCGACGCAACGGTTCCAGGGCGGCCCGTTCGTGCTCGCCGGTCCGATGGAGCCGACGCGGTGAGCGCCACGCTCAATCCGCGCGTGGAACGACTCGAAGCCGCGGGGCACACGCCCGCGACGGTCGGCGAAAGTCCGGTGTGGCGCGCGGCCGAACAGGCGCTCTACTGGGTCGACATCCCCGCGCGAAAAATCGTGCGGCTGCGCGTCGAGACGGGCGAGCGCTCGGAATGGCTGTTGCACGAGCAGGTCGCCTGCATCGCGTTCGACCGTCACGGCACGGTGCTGGCGGGTTGCGAGACCGGGCTCTTTGCGCTCACGCTGAGCGAAGCGCCGCAAGGCGGCAGCGGCGAAGCGCTCGCGGCCAGCATGCGCAAGCTCGCCGCGCCGGCGTTCGGCGTCGACGGCATGCGCTTTAACGACGGTCGCTGCGACCGGCAAGGGCGTTTCTGGTCCGGCACGATGGTGCAAGACATGGCGGCGGCCAATCCGGCCGGCGCGCTGTACCGCTTCGACGCGCATGGCGTGTTGTCCGCGCCGGTGGTCGATGCGCTGATCACGCCAAACGGCCTCGGCTGGTCGCCGGACGGCACGACCCTGTACCTGTCGGACTCGCACCCGTTGCGCCGGCTGATCTGGGCATTCGACTACGACATCGAATCCGGCGTGCCGCGCAACCGGCGCGTATTCGCCGATCTGCATCATCACGCCGGCCGTCCCGACGGCGCAGCGGTCGACGCGGACGGCTGCTACTGGATCTGCGCGAACGACGCCGGCCTGTTACTGCGCTTCTCGCCACAGGGCAAGCTCGACAGGCGAGTCCCGGTGCCGCCCACCAAGCCCGCGATGTGCGCGTTCGGCGGGCGGGACATGGATACGCTGTATGTCACCTCGATTCGCCCCGGCGCGGGCGCGAGCGAGCACGACGGTCATGTCTTCGCGTTGCGTCCCGGTGTGACCGGCTTGCCGGAGCCTGAATTCGCGGGCGTTCTGTAGGGGCGGACGCAGGGTAGTGAGCGCCGGGCAGCGGTTCAGCCCGGCGTTTTGCTTTGCATAATGCGCGTTCTTCATCACTCATCGTACAACGCTGTCGCTTATAGGCCACAGCGGCAGCGACTTCGTCCAGAAAACGAGGGCGCCGGCGGGGCCGGCATGATGCTCCCCTTCTTTCCTCGTTAAGCGGACCCGGCTTGACGGACACACCGCCATCCCTGCCGGGGCCGTCGATGGTGCGGGTAAATACTGTCTGTACAACTCCGACAGCGTTTTATAGACTTCTTCGTATGTCGTCGTACAACGTATAAGCCCCGACAAAATCCTTTCTTTAAATTTTAAGATGGCGGGCGACGGGGCGGTTGCAGCGCGCCACACGCGGTCCGCGATCTCGCGCCCACGTGATCGAGCAAGAGAAGTGAAGCGGTCTGGTAGGAGTACTGAGCATCTGTGCCGGGGACAGTCGCACAGGCCAGTATGGCAACGCGCTCGCTAGCGGAACACGCTGCGGCGCCGAGTCGGGAGACGCATCAAAACATGTCGCATCCGCAAGCGGCCCTCCGCAATCGATTGGAGGGTCAATTTTTCAAGGAATGTCACGATGAACAACAAGTTTGCCTCTTCCCGTGTGTCGATGATGGTCGCGGCCGCGCTGGCGTTTACCGCCGTGTCGGCTCAAGCGCGCGTGTTCCGCGTTTCGGACGTGCATGGCGACACCTATCCGACCAATATGGCCGTGAAGTACATGGGTGAAGAGATCAACAAGGCAACCGGTGGCAAGGATTCGGTGAAGGTGTTCGGCAACAGCGCGCTGGGCTCCGAAAACGACACGATCGACCAGGTGCGTATCGGCGCGTTGGACATGGCGCGCGCCAACGGTGCCGCGTTCAACGAAATCGTTCCTGAATCGATGATCCCGTCGCTGCCGTTCCTGTTTCGCGACATCGGCCATTTCCGCAAGGTGATGTATGGCCCGGAAGGCCAGAAGATCCTCGACGCGTTCTCGGCGAAGGGCATGATCGCGCTGACGTTCTACGAGAGCGGCGCCCGTTCCATCTACACGAAGAAGCCGATTCATTCGCCGGCCGACATGAAAGGCCTGAAGGTGCGCGTTCAGCCTTCGGACCTGATGGTCGACGAAATCAAGGCCATGGGCGGCACGCCGACTCCGATGCCGTTCGCCGAAGTTTATACGGGCCTGAAGACCGGTCTGGTGGACGCCGCGGAAAACAACATTCCGTCCTACGAAGAAACAAAGCACTTCGAAGTCGCGCCGGTATATTCGGAAACCCAGCATTCGATGACGCCGGAAGTGCTGGTGTTCTCGAAGAAGATCTGGGACACCCTCACGCCGCAGGAACAGACCATCATCAAGAAGGCGGCGGCCGACTCGGTGCCTTACTACGAAAAGCTGTGGACCGCGCGCGAAGCGGACGCGGCCAAGACGGTCACCAAGGGCGGCGCGACCATCGTTGCTTCGTCGCAGATCGATCGCGCGTCGTTCGTGAAGGCGATGCAGCCGGTCTGGGCGAAGTATGAGAAGACCCCCCAAATGAAGCAGCTCGTCGACGAAATTCAGGCAGTCAAGTAGGGTCCGCGTTGCGGCCGGGCAGTGGCAGTGGCGCAAGCAGCCGCGCGGAAAGTCGCGCAGGCTGTTGCGCCGCGCGAGCTGCTGCGCCGGTTGAGTCGAGCAGGATTGCTGATTCTTAAAGACAGATCTGCCGTGAGCAAGGACGGGGTCAATGAGTTTCCTGAAGCGCCCAAACGATTTTCTTTTTCGCGCGCTGGCCGTTGTCGCATCGACAAGCCTCGCCGTGCTCTGTGTGCTGGTGATTTATAGCGTCGTCATGCGCTACGTCTTCAGCGATGCACCCGATTTCGTCGAGCCCATCGCGTTGCTGCTGGTGATCGTGATCGCCATGTTCGGCGCGGCGCTGAAGGTTCGCGAAAGCGGCCATATCGGGCTCGACTCGCTCGTCAAGAATTTGCCGGAGAAAGGCCAGGCCATCGCGGCGGGATTCCAGCATTTGTGTCTGGTCGCGTTCGCCGTGGCGGTGTTCTTCGGCTGCCTGGAGATGGCGATCACCACCCGGCAAGACCATATTCCGATTCTCGGTTTGCCCGAAGCATTGCGGTACTGCATCCCGGTGGTTGCCAGCGTTTGCATCGCAATGTTCTCGTTCGAGCACCTGCTCGCGCTCTTCGCAAAGAAACAAAAATAGAACGATCATGGAACTCGCCCTGCTGGCCATCAGTTTTCTCGTATTCCTTCTTCTCGGGGTTCCGGTTTCGTTTGCGCTGGGATTGTCGTGCGTCCTGACGTATCTGTTCGAAGGCTTGCCGGCGGCAACCGCGTTCCAGTCGATGATCTCGGGAATGAATGCGTTCTCGTTCCTCGCAGTGCCGTTCTTCATTTTCTCGGGCGAACTGATGCTGCACGGCGGCATCGCGGACCGTATCCTGCGTTTCGCGCAGGCCACGGTCGGGCATTTCCGCGGCGGCCTGGGTATGGCCAACGTGGTTGCTTGCACGCTGTTCGGCGGCGTATCGGGCTCGCCGACCGCGGACACCTCCGCGATGGGCGGCGTCGTAATACCGCTGATGAAGCGCGAAGGCTACTGCGCCGCGTATGCGGTCAACGTCACGACCCATTCGTCGCTGGTGGGCGCGCTGATGCCCACGTCGACCAACATGATCATCTATGCATTCGCGGCGCAGGGCATCACCGGCACGCTCAATGGCGTACAGATGAGCGGTGTGTCCATCGGCGATCTGCTGTTCTCCGGTCTGCTGCCGGTGCTGTGGGTGATGGGTCTGGTGCTGATCGCCGCTTACTGGCAAGCCGTCAAGTACGGCTATCCGCGCCGTCCCGACGGTTCCACCGAACTGCAGCGCTTCCCGGGCTGGATGGCGGTGTGCCGCACATTCATCGGCGCGTTGCCGGGTCTGATGGTGATCGCGATCATTCTGGTGTGCGTCGCGAAAGGCATCGCCACCGCGACCGAAGCCGCCGCGATTGCCGTCGGCTACTCGCTGATTCTCACGATCGTCGTGTATCGCTCGATGTCGATGAAGAAGCTCAGCCACGCGCTGTCGAAAGCGGCCAAGACCACCGGCGTGGTGCTGTTGCTGATCGGCGTGTCGAACATGCTGCGCTTCCAGATGGCCTTTCTGGAGATTCCGGACGCGATCGAACACATGCTCGACGGTGCGACCGTGCTGCCCTGGCTGATGCTGCTGTACATCAACCTGATCCAGATTTTCCTTGGCACGTTTGTCGACATGGCGGCGCACATCCTGATCACCACGCCGCTGTTCCTGCCGATGGCGATGCACAACGGCGTGGGTCCGGTGCAGTTCGGCATCATGATCCTGCTGAACTGCGCATTGGGCCTCGTGCATCCGCCGATCGGCTCCGTGCAGTTCATTGGCTGCGCGATCGGCAATGTGTCGATTGGGGAAACCACCAAGGTGGCATGGCCGTATTACCTGGCTATCTTCAGCGCGATCAATATTGTGACCTATGTGCCGTGGTTCTCGACGTGGCTGCCCAGCCTGATCAACGGACACCCAGTGTTCTGATTCGGACAACGTATAAACGCACACTCGGCGGCGCTCTCATCGGGCCGCGAACAAAGAAAAACTTTTAACAGAGGAGTAGCAATGAAAAAGGCACTGGTCACTTCGGCCATGGGGTTGGTCGCCATGGGCGCGCATGCACAAAGCACCGTGACGTTGTACGGTATCGTCGATACGGGTATCGGCTATCAGAACAGCGCGACGACGTTGAGCCCGACATCAGGCGCGGCGTCGGCCAGGCCGTCCCCGGGCGGCAGTTCGCAGGTCAAGATGATCAACGGCATCTGGGCTGGCAGCCGTTTCGGCCTGAAGGGCTCGGAAGACCTGGGTGGCGGCACCAAGGCGATTTTCCAGCTGGAGCAGGGCTTTAACAGCGCAACCGGCGCGCAGGGCGTGTCGGGTCTCGCGTTCAACCGTCAGGCATGGGTGGGGATGACCAACGCCACGTTCGGTACGCTCACGGCCGGCCGCCAGTACACGGCGTACTACACGCTGCTCTCGCCGTACAGCCCGACCACGTGGCTGACCGGTGCATACGGCGCTCACCCGGGCGATATCGACTCGCTCGATACGTTGTACCGCGTCAACAACTCGCTGGTCTACACGTCGCCGAACATGCACGGTCTGACGCTCAGCGGTTCGTACGCGCTGGGCGGCACGCCGGGCAGCTTCGCCGCCGGCCAGACCTGGAGCGCGGCAGCGCAGTACCTGAACGGCCCGTTCGGCATTGCAGCAGGTATCCAGCGTATCGACAACGGGACCTCGGGCGGCGGCGCATGGGGTGCGAACTCCACGACGTCGAACAACGGG